>NZ_JBWKQE010000020.1:0-137651 GCF_059418605.1 Duganella sp. GW821-FHT07G03 | reverse complement strand
CGCCATCCAGTTTGAAGACCGGGTGCCGCAGGCTTAAACGAAAACCCGTTTACACAGAATACAGTACACCCCCGCCAGGCTGAAGAAATGTAAGCATTTAGCCCTCACTTTGATCTTGGAACTTTTCCGCTGTCGTGCAATCTTTCAAGCGCATTTTTCGAGTCTCAATATGCACCCACACGGAAACGCAAAGTCCGACGAACATGCCTATCCCGGTAATCGCGTAAAGTAGGGTAGTCATTTTGTATCTCCATTCGCAAGATGTTGATAAGTTACCAAACTTAATAACAGGGAAACGCTAGCGAGACCGATGCTACTTTTTAGCATAGAGATTTTATCTATAAAGTCCTGATTTTTCTCGCCGAGAATGGCCAGCCCATACAGGGCACCATACAAAGCAATAAAGAAGGCGGAGGTACCGTTCAAAATGGTCTTCAGGTTCGCCGCTCTATTCGTGGCATGTTCCAGTTCATTGATAACGGAAATATGTAACACGAGTCCAAGAGTAATGATGTCCGACGCAGCAATGGCAGCGACGGTGTTCGCTTTGACAGCCGTCCACATGAGCAGCCTTGTTGACATGGGGAGTAAGCCGACGAGCAACGTGTACGTGAACCACTTGCTTTTCGAGAAGGTCATATAGCCGCCTGAACGCTTGGCGTTAAACCTTAAGTTTAGGTCAATTACGGTGGTTTGCCATTGAGCCCGCTCACGGTGCCGTAGCGTCTGGCAGACTGTTTTGCAGTGCTGCGCCGCACAAGCGGGCTGTACTTCGCTATAATTACGCGGTTAAACATTTGCCAGCACTTACGAGGAAAACCCATGAGCTTGAACAAAGTATCTTCCGGCCGCGATCTGCCGAACGATTTCAACGTCATCATCGAAATCCCGATGAACGCCGATCCGATCAAGTATGAAGTTGACAAGGAATCGGGCGCGATCTTCGTCGATCGTTTCATGGGCACCGCCATGCACTACCCATGCAACTACGGCTACGTGCCGAACACCCTGTCCGCAGACGGCGACCCGGTCGATGTGCTGGTCATCACCCCGTTCCCGCTGATCCCAGGCGTGGTAGTGCGCTGCCGTCCTGTCGGCGTGCTGAAAATGACCGACGAAGCCGGTGAAGACGCCAAAGTGCTGGCCGTACCAGTCGACAAAGTACTGTCGATCTACAGCCACTGGCAGAAGCCGGAAGACCTGAACGAACTGCGCCTGCGCCAGATCCAGCACTTCTTCGAGCACTACAAAGACCTGGAAAAAGGCAAATGGGTCAAGATCGACGGTTGGTATGGTCCGGATGAGGCCAAAGCAGAGATCCTGAGCGGCGTTGCCGCTTACAAGAAAGAAAACGGCATCGCGTAATTCGCGCTGTCTAGAACAAGAAAGCCCCGAGCGCCAGCGCCAGGGGCTTTTTTTTATCCGCGCGGCGCGCCGCTGGCCGCTTCGGCCTCGCGCCGCAAGCGCGACATGTACTGCGGGGTGATGCCCAGGTAGGACGCGATCGCCCGCTGCGAGATGCGCGCCTCCAGTCCCGGATACTCTTCGCGGAAGGCGGCCAGCCGCTCGTGGGCCGAGGTCTCGCCATTGGTGTAGGCGCGCTGGGCCAGCGTCTGCAGGCCATGCATGGCGATATTGAGATGGTAATGCTGCATCACCTCGTGCTGCGCCCGCAGCTCGCAAGAACGCTTCCAGTCCAGGGTGAAACCGTGGATCGGCGTTTCCGCAATCAGGAACTGTACTGCTGGCTGGCTGGCTTCGCCGTTGATCAGGTCGGTCAGCGTGGTGGCCGATTCGCCTTCGCGGTAGAAGCGCAACGTCACTTCGATGCCGTCGCGGTTGAAGAAGCCGCTGCGCACCACGCCGCTGCTGATCCAGTGCACCTGGGTCGCCGGCACGCCGGCGCGCTGCATGTATTCGCCCTTACGCACTTGGAAAGGCTTGGCGATCGCCGCCAATAAATCGGTTACGTTGCTGTAGGACTCATCGCTGACGTCGATCCGCTTCATCGTGGCGGTCTTGAACCGCTCACGTTGTCTAATAAAATCTGCATTCATGCTTGGCTTGCCACGTTCCTGATAAAACCCTACGAAGGGGCACAGAGTATAGGCCCGATTGAAATTGCTGTGAAGCAAACTGGTTTCATCCTCGGATAGATAGTCGGTAACGCTACCATTTTACCCGCGTTTTGCGGAACCCTTTGCCCGCCGCGCAGGTCTGACACCGGTGGACCTGCGTTGAAGAGGGGAGGTGAGCATGGATGCGAGGCCGATGGTGTTGCGTAGCTGGTGGATGCTGGCGCTGCGCGGCGTGCTGTTGCTGCTGTTCGGCGGACTGGCGTTGTCGATGCCGGGACCGACCGTGTTGAGCCTGGTGGCGATCTTCGCCGTGTACGCGCTGCTGGCCGGGGTGGTCTACCTGACCGGGGTGGTGCGCCACCGGCGCCACGCCACCGGGGCGCATGCGTTCGATTGGTGGTTGTTGCTGGTGCTGGGGCTGGTGAGCATCGCCGCCGGCGTGCTGGCGCTCATGCAGCCGGTGCTGGCGGCGCTGGTGCTGGTGATCGTCATCGGCATCAATGCGATGGTCAGCGGCGTGCTGGATATCATCCTGGCGGTGCGTTTGCGCAGCCACCTGCGCGGCGGCGACTGGCTGCTGCTGGCCGGCGGCCTGGTGTCCGTGATGTTCGGCACCGTGCTGGTGACCGTGCCGAACATGGGCGTGCTGGCGCTGGTCTGGCTGGTCGGCGTGTACGCCATCGTGGCGGGCGTGCTGTATCTGGCGCTGGCTTACCGCGCCTACGGACCGCTGCCGCCCAAGGTGGCCAGGGATGTCCGTGCCGAGCGGCGCGTGGCCGAGCGGCGCATGACGCCGGCCGGCCAGCATTGACGCCCCGGCGTCAGCCGGCCTTGAACGGCACGTGCTCGGCCAGCTCGTCGATGTAGTCGTTCATGGCGGCGGTTTCCTCGCGCAGGAAGTCGGCGATGGCGCCGGCGAAGCGCGGGTCGGCCACCCAGTGGGCCGACCAGGTCGGCGTCGGCACCAGTCCGCGCGACATCTTGTGCACGCCCTGGGCGCCGCCCTCGAAGCGGGCGATGCCGTGGCGGATGCAGTAGTCGATCGATTGCACATAGCAGGTTTCAAAGTGCAGGCCGGAGACGAATTCCAGCGTGCCCCAGTAGCGGCCGTACATGATGCCGCCGCCCACCAGGTTCAGCGCGGCCGCCACCGGCGCGTCGCCGCGCTTGGCCAGCACCATCATCATGCTGTCCGGCGTTTCGCGCAGGATGCGTTCGAAAAATGCCAGCGACAGGTAGGGCTTGGAATAGTGCGCGTGGTAGGTCGACACGTAGCAGTCGTAGAAGAAGCCCAGCACCTCGGCGGTGATCTGCGCGCCGGCCAGATGCTCGAAGGCGATGCCCGCATCGAGCACGCGGCGCCGGTCCTGGCGGATCTTCTTGCGCTTCTCCATCTTCATGCTGGCCAGGAAGGCCTCGAAATCCGCATAGCCGGGATTATCCCAGTGGAATTGCACGCCTTCGCGCAGCATGAAGCCGGCGTCGGCCAGCGCCTGCTTGTCCTGCTGGTCGGGGAACAGGATGTGCAGCGATGAGGTGCCCAACTGGCGCGCCACCTGCAGCGCGGCGCGCGCCAGCAACTGGCGGTCTTGCTGCGTGTGGGCCAGCAGCCGGCTGCCGGTCACCGGCGTGAACGGCACCGCCGACAGCAGCTTGGGGTAGTACTCGATGCCGTTGCGGTGGAAGGCGTCGGCCCAGGCGTGGTCGAACACATACTCGCCGCGGCTGTGATCCTTCAGGTACAGCGGCATGGCCCCGGCCAGCACGTCGCCGCGATGCAGCACCAGGTAGCGCGGGCTCCAGCCGGTGTCGGGCGAGGCGCAGCCGCTCTCGTGCAGCGCGTGCAGGAAAGTGTAGCTGAGCGTTGGATTGTCGCCGGCCAGCGCCTGCCATTGTGCCGGGTCCACGCCGTCCAGTGAGTCGATGATCGTAAATGCTGCTTCTGACACGCCTGCCTCCGGCCTTTAATGTTGGCGCAAGTCTAGCCTATCTGACGCCGATCTGTTGGCGGCGGCACGGCTGTCCCCGTGAGATAATTCGATTTTGCATGTCCCTTGTGCTCGCGAAAGACTACACATGACCTCGAATTTCCTGAATCTGTACACCCACGATTTCGCCCGCGTCGCCATCGCCGCGCCGGTTTGCCGGATCGCCGACCCCGCCTACAACGCGCTCCAGACCATCGCCCTGGCCGAACAGGCCGCCGCACAAGGCGCGGCGCTGGTGGCCTTCCCCGAGCTGGGCCTGTCGGCCTACACCTGCGACGACCTGTTCCACCAGCGCGCCTTGCTCGATGGCTGCCTCGATGCGCTCGACAGCATCGTCGCCGCGTCGGCGCAATGGAAGCTGGCGCTGGTGGTTGGCGTGCCGCTGCGCGTCGAGCACCAGCTGTACAACTGCGCGGTGGTGATCGCCAACGGCCAGATCCAGGGCGTGGTGCCGAAGAGCTACCTGCCCAACTACGGCGAGTTCTACGACGCGCGCCAGTTCAGCAGCGGCGACTACGCGGTCGCCACCGAGTTCGACCTGCTGGGCGAGCGCGTGCAGTTCGGCTCCGGCCTGCTGTTCGAAGTGGCCGACATGCCGCTGTTTAAATTCCACGTCGAGATCTGCGAGGACGTGTGGGTGCCGATTCCGCCGTCGTCGTTCGCGGCGTTGGCCGGCGCCACGGTGCTGGTCAACCTGTCGGCCTCGAACGCGCTGGTGGGCAAGGCCGGCTACCGCAACCAGCTGGTGTCGCAGCAATCGGCGCGCTGCATCTCCGCCTACCTGTACACCTCGGCCGGCACCGGCGAGTCGACCACCGACCTGGCCTGGGACGGGCAGGGCGTGATCTGCGAGAACGGCGAGATGCTGGCCGAGTCCAAGCGCTTCAGCGACGAAGCCACGCTGACCTTTGCCGACATCGACCTGGAGCGCCTGTCGCGTGAGCGCATGCGCATGAACACCTTCGCGCAATCGGTGCAGCGCCACGCGGGCGAAGTGAACAAGTTCCGCACCGTGTTCTTCGAACTGGAGATCGGCCGTGAAGAGCCGCTGGCGCTGAAGCGCTGCGTCGAACGCTTCCCGTATGTGCCGGCCGATGCGCGCCGCCGCGACGAGCGCTGCAACGAGGTCTACAACATCCAGGTGCAGGCGCTGGCGCAGCGTCTGAACTCCAGCAACATCAAGAAGATCGTCATCGGCATTTCCGGCGGCCTCGACTCTACCCACGCGCTGCTGGTGTGCGCGCGCGTGATGGACAAGCTGAACCTGCCGCGCACCAATATCCTGGCCTACACGATGCCCGGCTTCGCCACCAGCGAACGCACGCTGACGCAGGCGCATGCGCTGATGAAGCTGGTCGGCTGCTCGGCGCAGGAAATCGACATCCGCCCTAGCTGCATCCAGATGCTGAAGGACTTGAACCATCCGTATTCGGAAGGGCAGGCGCAGTACGACATCACGTTTGAAAACGTGCAGGCCGGCGAGCGCACCAACCACCTGTTCCGCCTGGCCAATCACCACAACGCCATCGTCTGCGGCACCGGCGACCTGAGCGAGCTGGCGCTGGGCTGGTGCACCTACGGCGTGGGCGACCACATGTCGCACTACAACGTCAACGCCAGCGTGCCGAAGACGCTGATCTCGCACCTGGTGCGTTGGGTCGCCGAGTCCGGCGTGATCGGCCGCAACGACGCGCAAGTGCTGCTCGACATCCTCGGCACCGAGATCAGCCCCGAGCTGGTGCCGGGCACGGCGGACGGCCAGCCGGAGCAGCGCACCGAAAGCACCATCGGTCCTTACGAGCTGCAAGACTTCAACCTGTACTACGTGCTGCGCTTCGGCTTCCGTCCGTCCAAGGTCGCTTTCCTGTCGCTGACCGCCTGGCAGGACAGGGAGAAGGGCCGCTGGCCGGATGGCGACCACGTCACCCGCAACCAGTACGGCCTGGCCGCGATCAAGAAAAACCTGGGTATCTTCCTGGACCGCTTTTTCCGCACCAGCCAGTTCAAGCGCAGCTGCGTGCCGAATGCACCGAAGGTGGGCAGCGGCGGTTCGCTGTCGCCGCGTGGCGACTGGCGGGCGCCGAGCGATGCGCAAAGCGTTGTATGGCTGGAGGAATTACGCTCCATTCCGGTGCAAGAAGCAGGGAATTGACAGGTATTCGCATACGTTGATGGACAGTGCGTGCGCGTCGATTACAATACAAAGTAATCGCTCGCGGCGCGCCCGGCACCAGATTTTCGTTTGAAACAAAATAAGGAGAAGTCATGAAACAGATTACCGCTGTGATCAAACCGTTCAAATTGGACGAGGTGCGCGAAGCACTGGCCGAAGTCAATGTCACCGGCCTGACCGTTACCGAAGTCAAAGGCTTCGGCCGCCAGAAGGGCCACACCGAACTGTATCGTGGCGCCGAGTACGTGGTCGACTTCCTGCCGAAAGTGAAAGTCGAAGTCGTGGTCGACGACGGCGTGGCCGAGCAGGTGGTGGACGCCATCATCAAGGCCGCCCGCACCGGCAAGATCGGCGACGGCAAGATCTTCGTGCAGAACGTTGAACAGGTCATCCGCATCCGTACCGGCGAGACCGGCGCAGAAGCCGTGTAAGCTCGCCGCAGCTGCCCTGCCAGAAATGCCGCCAGCCTGGGTGCGATGTCCGTCGCGCCCAGGCTGGCGGCATTTTTTGTGGCGCGGCGTGCCATCGCTGGCGGTCGCGACGATGTCTATTTCCTTGACGTCGTACATGTTCGACACCAATATGGTGAGCCACCTGGTAAAGGGCCATCCTGTTGTTGGCCGGCGTTTATTGACGGTGCCGATTTGCTGATTGCGAGCCATGCCCTGATCAAGGATGCCATCCTGGTCACGAGCGATCATGCCTTCGCTAAAGTCCCTAAGCTGCGGGTCGAGGACTGGACCCGCTAGCATTTTCGTGAAGGACTATTTCTTAATGGTGTAGGTGTAGAAGAAATCGTCGTCGCGCTCCCAGCCTTCGGCTTCGTAGAGCGCCTGTGCTGTCGTGTTTGTATTGGAGGTTGACAGCGCAAGGCGAATTGCACCGACCGTGCGCGCGAAATCGGCGGCGGCCTTCAGCAGCTTGGCGCCCACACCTTTCCGACGTCCCAATTCATTGACGAACAAGTCGTTCAGAACGTAGATGCGCCCAAGTGAAACGCTGGAGAAGCTCGGATACAGTTGCGTGAAGCCGATGGGATCGGCCCCGTCATGCGCGATAAACAGCACTGACTCGCCGTTGCCGAATCGGTCGATAAGAAATTGCTTTGCTGCGGCGACGTCGCTTTCGCGGCCGTAGAACTGGCGGTAGCCGTCGAATAAAACGGACAATGCTTCAATATCAGTGAGTGCGGCCTGACGAATACTAATTGTGCTCATGCGGGTTCCATTCTAAATTATTCGATAGTGATGTCTTTTGCGCCCCGAAAACCCAGGCCGCCGGAGCGGTCCTTGGAAGGGGCCATCAGCAAGTACTTTCCGTGTTCGTTCAGCTTGTAGGCTTGCGGGAAGTACCAGTATGAATCTTGTGGCTGGTAGTAGCTGCCGCCGCGCAGGATCGCTGTGCGGGTATGCTCATCGGCGAACTCGTTGGTCCATTGCCAGACGCCGCCGATCATGTCCTCGACGCCAAACGGGCTGGCCGCGCCCGGGTGCTGGCCGACCTGCTCCGGTGCCGGAAGGTCGCGCCCCTTGGCCGGTGTCGGGACCATCGCTGCATCCCACTCATTGCCCCATGGGTAGAGGCGGCCATCGTTGCCCTGGCCAGCATACTGCCACTCCCATTCATTTGGCAAGCGCTTGCCGGCCCATAGCAAATATGCGCGGGCGTCTTCCAGCGAAACCCAGGTCACCGGCCGGTTCTCATCGCCGGAACGAGGACTGCCGTTCACCCAATGCTTGAGGAAGTTGTGGTCGTCCTTGGGATGATAGGCGGTCGCGCTGACGAATGCCTTGAACTGGGCGTTGGTGACCGGGTACTTGTCGATGTAAAACGGCTTGATCGTCAGGCGATGCACGTGGCCGCGCCTGGCGGACGGCTCCCAAGGGTACTGCACGTCCAACCCCGGTTTGTTTTCGCCTTCGATTTCAACGCCGTGCACTTGGAAATTAAAAACGGTTCCAGGTATCTTGACCATGCCATCGGGTTGGCTGCGTGCGGGAGGGCTCGCAGCGATCGGTGTCATTTTCTGCGGCAGCGGCTGCCATTCGTTTGAGTAGGCGCGCAATGGCTTGGCGGCCTGCCGCGCCAGGCGCTTCAAGGTGATGTCCAAGTCGGCAATGCTGACATCGCGGTCGACACGCAGCACGGCGCCGTAGCCGTGCGCTTCCAGCTGCATGTTCAGCTCGGCGTAACCGTCGCGGATCAATGGCGCGATTTCCTTGCCGTTCCATACGTCGAAGTAGCGCTGGCCCGGCTTGTGCGAGACGCGCATGATGCTTTCGTTCACGCTCCAGTCGGTGCGATTGATGATCGTCCACAGCGACTTGCCGGCCAACGGAAACTCGCTGGCATACACGCCGTAATGCAGCGTCGGCACGTGTGGCCGCCAGTCGGCGCTGACCAGGTGATCGGGGAAGGCGCGATAGATGGTGGCGATACGCCGCATCGCTTCGCCGTCGCGCGGCGTGAACTGGTTCCACCAGCCCCAGACGTTCTCCCAGCTTTCGATGCCGACGCCATTGAAGAAGGCGTCCTGCAAAATATTGGTGCGGTCGGTGGCCCAGCGGTCGCACACATGCACCATGTGGCGCGGCTCCATCCACTTCCATTTGCTGACCAGTGGCACCAGCGAGGTCGGCCAGTAGCCCCAGCTCTGTTGGTTGTAGGCCAGCATGGCGTCATCCTTGAACGTGAGCTCCGGCTCCAGCGCGACCGGATGGCCGGTGGCGTCGGAGGCGCTGCGGTATTCCAGCGGCAAGCCGTCCATCGTATCGCCGTTGATACCGTCCGCGCCGATCTCCGCCATCAGCGCCGCAGTGGCCTGATGCATGGTCGTGCCGACGTCGCGCGAGCCGGTGTCCCACGGCATGGTGGGGAAGAACACCTTGACGCCGCGCGCGTGGAAATCCTTGATCAGCTGACGAACCCCGGCGATGCCCCCGGGCAGGTCGCGCACCATGTCCCACTGGTTGCGATTGTCGATGCCGATGTTGGGATAGACCGGCCACAGCAGGACGCTGTCGATGCCGCCGTAGCGCTGCTCAAGGTCTTGCAGATAGCGGTCGACGGTGTAGCGTCCGGCGACCGAGTCGTACAGATAGCGGTCCTCCACCATCGCCTGCGGCTGCACGAAATTGCGCTGGGTCCAACGCAGCTCAGGGCGGCGATACTGGGCGTCGTCGTACTGGATTTTGGCCAGCTGCGCGGTGCGCCAGCTGCGCATGGCGGCCAGCCATGCTTCGTGCTTGCCGTTGGGATCGCGCTTCCAGTTGTTCAACCGCGCCAGCCAGTCCACTTCGCCGATATCTTGCTGGTCGGGGCCGGCAATCTGACTGCCTCGCACCTCGATCGGGATGGGTGCCGCCGTGGCAGCCGGCAAGGCCTGCATGAGTGACACAGTCAGCAGCCAAGCTGCGCTTCTGCTCATGGTTCGACCTTCACTGGCACGACGACATCGCAGACGCTGAAATCCGCTTTTTTCTGATGCCTGATCTTATCGATGACTGCGCTCAGGGCTTTGCCTGTCATCACGCTGACCTTGGGCCGTTCGGCTGCTGGCAGATCCTCCAGCAAGCGCACCGAATGCATTAGGTCCGGGTTGGCGGGGGGCTCCCCCTGCTGCAGCGCCAGCAACACGTCCATGCCGACGACCACACGTCCAACCACGGAGTAGGTGTGGTCCAGGCGGCGAACTGCCGCCAGCATGAAATAGAACTCGCTGTTCGCCGAATCCAGCGGCTCGTCGCGCCCCATTCCCATGACGCCAGCGCAATGGGCGCCCCAGGCAATCCGGGCTTGCTGGTCCGCAGGCGTCGGAATGGACTGGAATGGCACGCTACCCAGGAAACCGCTGCCGCCATCGCTGGCATTGCTGGCCCAGACTTCAATGGCCTTGCGCTGATGCTTGAAGGTCATCTCAGGCGCCAGGTTCGGATAGGACGTTTTGCCGCCATCCTTGTTGTTTGGATTGCCGGTCTGTGCGACGAAGTTGCCGATGACGCGGTGGAACTGCAAGCCGTCGTAGGTTTTTTCGCGCGCCAGCATCTTCAACCGGTCGATGGATTTGGGCGCCATGTCCGGACGCATTTCGATGATCAAACGACCCTTGGTGGTATCGATAACGAGCGTGTTTTCGGGATCGAGCGCGCGCCAGGTTTGCTGGGCCTGGCAAATGGGAGTCATGCCGGCAACCAGTAGCCAAGCGATGATGCCGGGTTTGCAAAATAGTCCCATGAATGCCTGTTCTTTCGAAGGTGATCAGTTCTTGTGATAATGGAGGTGCAGTTCGAACTTCCACGTCACCAGCCGCAGCACGGTGATGCAGGCGGCGCTGGCCCACAGCGCGAAGTCGTCGGAGACGTCGGTGTACTGCAGGCCGATGTACATCCAGCAGCCGAAGAAGGCGCAGATGGCGTAGGGTTTGCCGTCGCGGAAGACCATCGGCACCTCGTTGCAGACGATGTCGCGCAGCACGCCGCCGAAGATGCCGGTGATCACGCCCATCATCGAGGCGATGAACAGCGGCATGTGCGCGGCCTGCGCCTGCGACACGCCGGCCACGGCGAACAGCCCGAGGCCGATGGCGTCGGCCACCACGATCAGGCGTTCGGACAAAATCTGGCGCAGGGTGCGCATCAACGGCGCTGCCACCAGCGCCAGGATGAAGATCAGGATCGCGTATTCCTGGTGCAGCACCCAGAACAGCGGCCTTCGGTCGAGCAGGATGTCGCGCAGCGTACCGCCGCCGAACGCGGTGATGAAGGCCACCGTGAACACGCCCACCACGTCCATGCGTTTGCGGCGTGCTTCAACAAAGCCGGAAAACGCGCCCACCAGAATCGCGACAACTTCGATGACTGTGATCAGGGAAACGTGCGGAACAGGGACGTGCTTCATGTAGGCTTCTGGACAAAGTGATGATGCCATAGGTTAACATGACAAACCGACCACGTGTCATCATTCTGCTGTCCATGGCGGCTGACGGCTACGCGGGCCGCCGTTGCGTGCTCAACAGGGTCACCAACTCCGCGACGTGTGACTCTGCCGCCACAAGCGACGCCCTCAATCGTCCGTCGCCGAATTCGTCGAATTCAACGGCCGCCCCGTGCACGTCGGTGATGCCGATATAGCGCAGCGCCGTGGTGATCGACGGTTCCACATGGTTCATATGGGCGATGCGCTGTCCCTGGCTGTAGCCGTAGTCGCCCCGTGAGCTGAGGATGACGAACGATTTGCGCTGCTGGTCCAGCAGCGGCCAGTAGGGCGCGCCGGCGCGGCCGCGGTCGAAGCCGAAGGTGCGGCCCACGCGCACGATATTGTCGATGTAGGCCTTGAACTGCGCCGGCACGTTGAAGTTATACATCGGCACGCCCGCCACGATGATGTCGGCTGCGCACAGTTCATCGATCAGCTGGTCGCTTTCCTGCAGCGCCGCGTGCATCCACGGCAGGCGCTGCTCCGGCTTGGTGAAGGCTGCATGGATCCAGTCGCCCGTCACGTGCTGCGGCGGCTGCACGCCCAGGTCGCGATAGATCACGGTGTCGCCGGGATGCGCCGCCCGCCAGCGGGCGACGAAGCGCGACGTCAGGCGCCGGGTGTGCGAGCCGAACGGCTGGTCTGCGGAATTGCCGGGGCGGGCACTGGAATCGAGGTGTAGCAGTGTGGTCATGATGTAGGTGCGGTATGCTCGCGAGTTGTCGAGCGATGACTATAGGCCGCGCTGTCATGCCCGACAAACCAGCTGAATTGCTGCCGGACGAATTGAATTCACTCGAGGACACACCATGTTTCGTGCTTTACCGGTTATCGCGCTGCGCACTTTCGAATCGTCGGCGCGCCACCTGAGTTTCAAGCTGGCGGCCGACGAACTGGCGGTGACGCCGGGCGCGGTGTCGCACCAGGTGCGCACGCTGGAGCAGTGGCTGGGCGTGGCGCTGTTCGACCGGCTGCCGCGCGGCGTCCGGCTGACACCCAAGGGCGAGACGCTGTTCCACTCGCTGCACTCGGCGCTGGCCGACCTGGCGCAAGTGACCAGCAGCCTGCGCGCGGCGCCCGTGGCGGGCCGCCTGACCTTGACCACCCCCTCGTCGTTTGCCGCGCTGTGGCTGGTCCCCCGCCTGGACCGCTTCTACGCCAGGCATCCGGAAGTCAACCTGCGGCTGGACACGTCGACCGCAACCATCGACTTGCAGCAGGACGCCAGCGTCGATGTCGCCATTCGTTATGGCGGCGGCCCGTATCCGGACATGGTCAGCCCGGGCAGCATGGCCGAGACCTTCGGCGTCTACGGCGCGCCGGGCAGGGTGGATGAGTTGATGGGGCAGGCCGCACCGTCGCTGATCTCGGTCCACTGGGCCAAGTCCACGCTGTACCGGGATAGCTGGCGCGCATGGTGCGACGCGGCCGGCAAGGGGTGGTTGTCAGGGCTGCCTGGTCTGGCGTTGCGGGAGTATGCGGAGGAAATGTATGCCTTGCAGGCGGCGATCGCCGGGCAGGGGCTGGTGATGGCCAGTTCCATCCTGGTCGCCGATACGGTGCAGAGGGGGCTATTGAAGGCCGCGCGGCCGGACCTACAGATCGCCGGCGGCACTTATACCGTGTTGTGCGTACCGGGCCGGGAGCGGCATCCGCCGGTCCAGGCTTTCTTCGATTGGCTGCGCAGCGAGTGGGCAGCCGTTACGTCTTAGCGCTGGACTTGCAACGCGGCGCGCAGCAGCACGATCAACGCACCTTCGCCGCCTTCGGACGGGCGCGCCTGGCAGAAGGCCACGACTTCTTCCTTCTGCACCAGCCAGCTGTGCACCATGGACTTGAGCACCGGCTCCTGGCTGCGGGAGCCAAAGCCGCGGCCATGAATCACGCACACGCAGCGGTGGTTGCGCATGGCCGACTTGCGCAGGAAATCGCCGATGGCGTCGCGCGCGTCGTCGCGGCGCAGACCGTGCAGGTCCAGCTCGTCCTGCACCGGCCAGTGGCCCTTGCGCATCTTCTTCACCACGTCCGGGCCGACGCCGGGAGCGGCGTAGTTCAGCGCCGGATCTTCTTCCAGGTAGTGATCGACTTCGAACAGGTCGGACAGCGACTCGCGCAGCACGGCCGCGTCGTCCTCGGCCTGCGTCAGCTTGCGGGCCGGCGCGGCGGCCGTGGCGGACGTCTTCGGCATCTGCGGCACGTAGCGGTCCGACACCGGCATGCGCTTGACGCCGCCCACGCTGGACTGGAAGATATTCGCTTCCACTGCCTGCACCTTTTCCCGCTTGACGCGTTCCGCCTCGGCGGCGGCGCGCGTGTCGGCCTGCTCCTTGAGCTGCTTGGCCAGCGATTTCAGATCGGCGAAGTCTTTCAGTCCCACGGTATTACTCCTGGCCTTCGAGGTAGCGCTGGGCGTCCAGCGCGGCCATGCAGCCGGTGCCGGCGCTGGTGATGGCTTGACGGTAGATGTGGTCCTGCACGTCGCCGGCGGCGAACACGCCCGGTACGCTGGTGGCGGTGGCCATGCCTTCGGTGCCGGTCTTGGTCTTGATGTAACCGTTGTGCATGTCCAGCTGGCCTTCGAAGATGCCGGTGTTCGGCTTGTGGCCGATGGCGATGAACAGACCATGCACGGTCAGCTCGCTGACGGTATTGCTGTCGGTCGACTGGATCTTGATGCCGGTAACGCCGCTGTCGTCGCCCAGCACTTCCTGCAGCGTGTGGTTGTACTTGATGACGATCTTGCCTTCGGCGACCTTGGCGTTCAGGCGGTCGATCAGGATGGCTTCGGCGCGGAACTTGTCGCGGCGGTGGATCAGCGTCACTTTGGTGGCGATGTTGGACAGGTACAGCGCTTCCTCGACGGCGGTGTTGCCGCCGCCGACCACGGCCACTTCCTGGCCACGGTAGAAGAAACCGTCGCAGGTGGCGCAGGCGGACACGCCCTTGCCCATGAACGCCTGTTCCGACGGCAGGCCCAGGTACTGTGCCGAGGCGCCGGTCGAAATGATCAGCGTGTCGCAGGTGTACTCGTGGCTGTCGCCGATCAGGCGGATCGGTTTCTCTTGCAGCTTGACGGTGTGGATATGGTCAAACACGATGTCAGTATTGAAACGTTCCGCGTGTTGCAGGAAGCGTTGCATCAGGTCCGGGCCTTGCACGCCCATCGGGTCCGCTGGCCAGTTTTCCACGTCGGTGGTGGTCATCAGCTGGCCGCCTTGCTCGACGCCGGTGACCAGCATCGGCTTCAGATTGGCGCGGGCGGCGTAGATAGCAGCGCTGTAGCCGGCTGGGCCGGAGCCAAGGATCAATACACGGGCGTGTTTAGTTGTGGTCATGGAAGGCTTCTTAATATGTTGGATTAATCCGAATTTGGGGGCATTTAATGTGACGGCAAGGGCGACAGCACGGCAGCCGCTATTGCATTCACGAAGGCAATACAAGATTATAGTGCAAGCAGCGCATCAGGATGAATCGTCGGGCCGGTTGGGGCCCATATGCCTTAGAATAGCCATATCTGAATATTTCCTGACCGATAAGATTGCAACGCCTTTATACCTATGAGCAGTAAAAAAGTTCAGGAACGCATGCCAAAAGCCTCTTCCGCCGGATCTTCCGCCTATACCCGCACCCCCACCGAACGCCAGCCCCTGCCGAATCGGCTGGTGCGGCTGCTGTCCGAGGCGCGCTGGCTGGCGCTGGCCGTGCTCGGCCTGTATTTCGTGCTGATCCTCATCAGCTACGACAAAATGGACCCCGGCTGGTCCCACGAAACGCTGGTGCCCAAAGTGCACAATCTCGGCGGGCGCGCGGGCGCCTGGCTGTCCGACCTGCTGTTGTACATCTTCGGCTTCTCGGCGTGGTGGTGGGCGTTTTGCCTGCTGCGCATCGTCTGGCTGGGGTATCGCCGGCTGACGCAGAAATATGTGCTGTCCAAGGAGCCTGATCCAGAACACGCGCAGGAACCGCTGATACGCGGGATCGGCTTCGTGCTGCTGTTTATCGGCAGCGTCGGGCTGGAATACCTGCGCATGTACTCGCTGCATGTACAGCTGCCGCGCGCGCCGGGCGGTGTGCTGGGGCAGCTGATCGGCCATTCGTCCCACGTGGCGTTCGGCTTCACCGGCGCGACCCTGCTGCTGTTGCTGCTGTTCGGTCTGGGGCTGAGCCTGTTCTTCCACGTCTCGTGGCTGACCCTGGCCGAGCGCATCGGCGGCGGCATCGAAATGATGATCGACTGGTTCATCCAGCGCTACCAGTACCGCGAAGACCGCCGCCAGGGCGAGGTCGCGGCCGTCAAGCGCGAAGAGGTGGTGGTCATCGAGCGCGCCAAGCATGTGGAGAAGCATCCGGTGGCGGCGCCGCCGGTCAAGATCGAGCCGCAGGTCGTCACCGTCATCAAGTCCGAGCGCGTGGAGAAGGAGCGCCAGGCCAATCTGTTCCAGGACCTGAGCGGCGACAGCCGCCTGCCGGCCCTGTCCCTGCTGGACGAGGCGGCCGAGGTGCAGGAAACCGTGTCGATCGAAACGCTGGAATTCACCAGCCGCCTGATCGAGAAGAAGCTGTCCGACTTCGGCGTCGAAGCCAAGGTGGTGGCGGCCTATCCGGGCCCGGTGGTCACGCGCTACGAGATCGAACCTGCCACCGGCGTCAAGGGCAGCCAGATCGTCGGCCTGGCGCGGGATTTGGCGCGTTCGCTGTCGCTGACCTCGATCCGCGTGGTCGAGACCATTCCGGGCAAGAACTACATGGCGCTGGAGCTGCCGAATCCGAAGCGCCAGATCGTGCGCCTGAGCGAGATCGTCGGCTCCAAGGTCTACAACGACAATCCGTCGCCGCTGACCGTGGCGCTGGGCAAGGACATCGCCGGCAAGGCCGTGGTGGCCGACCTGGCCAAGATGCCGCACTTGCTGGTCGCCGGTACCACCGGTTCGGGCAAGTCGGTGGGTATCAACGCCACCATCCTGTCGCTGCTGTACAAGTCCGACCCGGCCGACGTGCGCATGATCCTGATCGATCCGAAGATGCTGGAGATGTCGGTGTACGAAGGCATCCCGCACCTGCTGGCGCCGGTGGTGACCGATATGCGCCAGGCCGGCCATGCGCTGAACTGGGCGGTCAACGAGATGGAGCGCCGCTACAAGCTGATGTCCAAGCTGGGCGTGCGTAACCTGGCCGGCTACAACGCCAAGATCGCCGAAGCCAAGAAGAAGGAAGAGCACATCCCGAATCCGTTCAGCCTGACGCCGGATTCGCCGGAGCCGCTGGACAAGCTGCCGACCATCGTCATCATCATCGACGAGCTGGCCGACCTGATGATGGTCGTCGGCAAAAAGGTGGAAGAGCTGATCGCCCGTATCGCGCAAAAAGCCCGTGCCGCCGGCCTGCACTTGATACTGGCGACGCAGCGCCCATCTGTCGATGTGATCACCGGCCTGATCAAGGCCAACATCCCGACCCGTATCGCCTTCCAGGTATCGTCCAAGATCGACTCGCGTACCATTCTGGACCAGATGGGGGCGGAAGCGCTGCTCGGCATGGGCGACATGCTGTACATGCCGCCGGGCACCGGCTTGCCGGTGCGGGTGCACGGCGCCTTCGTGTCGGATGAAGAAGTGCACCGCGTGGTCAAGCACCTGAAGACCACCGGCGAACCGAACTATATTGAAGGCATCCTCGAAGGCGGCACGCTGGAAGGCGAAGCCGGCGGCGGCGATGCCGTGGCGGGCGAGGCCGGCGGCGAGGCCGATCCGATGTACGACCAGGCGGTGCAGGTGGTGTTGAAGAACCGCCGCGCCTCGATCTCGCTGGTGCAGCGCCATCTGCGCATCGGCTACAACCGCGCGGCGCGCTTGCTGGAACAAATGGAAAATAGCGGAGTCGTCTCCGCCATGCAATCGAACGGCAACCGCGACATTCTGGTGCCGGCTGCCAGTGCGGAATAAAACAGGATAAATCGTATGATGCGTTTCAAACATATCGTGGTGCTGGGCGCCGGCTTGCTGGCCGTGGCGTTGGCCCAGGCCAGCGCGCTGGAGCAGTTCAAATCCTTCGTCGCCTCGACCAAGGCCGCCAAGGGCGAGTTCACCCAGAAGCAAGTCAAGAACACCAACGGCGAAGCGCCCAAGGTCTCGACGCCGGCCAGCGGCACCTTCGTGTTCGCCCGCCCGGGCAAGTTCATCTGGACCTACGTCAAGCCCTACGACCAGGTGCTGCAAGCCGATGGCGACCAGCTGTTCATCTTCGACAAGGACCTGAACCAGGTCACCGTGAAGAAGCTGGGCGATGCGCTGGGCTCGTCGCCGGCGGCCATCCTGTTTGGCAGCAACGACCTGGAAAAGAACTTCACGCTGTCGGAAGCAGGTACCAAGGAAGGCCTGGAATGGCTGAAGGCCGTGCCGAAAGCCAAGGACACCAGCTTCGAGCAAATCACCATCGGCCTGCGCAACGGTTTGCCGGAAGCGATGGAGCTGAAGGACTCGTTCGGCCAGACCTCGGTGCTGTCGTTCCGCAAGATCGAAAAAAATCCGGCGCTGACTGCAACGAGTTTTAAATTCGTCATGCCGAAGGGCGCCGACGTATTCAATAATAACTAACAGCCTGCTGTCGCGGGTGCCGACGCCGCAGCCGCGACGCTGCGGCGTTTTTCCATTTAGAGATCATGGCAGACTTATTTTCCACCGAACCGCGCCAGCCGCTGGCCGAAGCGCTGCGGCCCAAGACGCTAGCCGACGTCATCGGCCAGCATCACCTGCTGGGGCCGGGCAGGCCGCTGCGCCTGGCGTTTGAGTCGGGCCAGCCGCATTCGATGATCTTGTGGGGCCCGCCGGGCGTGGGCAAGACCACGCTGGCGCGGCTGACCGCCAACGCCTACGAGTGCGAGTTCATCGCCTTGTCGGCCGTGTTCTCCGGCGTCAAGGACATCCGCGCCGCGATGGAGCAGGCCCAGCACAACCTGGACATGGGCAAGCACACCATCCTGTTCGTCGACGAGATCCACCGCTTCAACAAATCGCAGCAGGACGCCTTGCTGCCGTACGCAGAATCCGGCCTGGTGACCTTGATCGGCGCGACCACCGAGAACCCTTCGTTCGAAGTCAACTCGGCGCTGCTGTCGCGCTCGCAGGTCTATGTGCTGCATTCCTTTGACGACGCCGAGCTGCGCCAATTGGTCGACAAGGCCCGCGCCAAGGTGCTCACGCATCTGGAGTTCGACGAGGCGGCGATCGACACGCTGATCGGCTACGCCGATGGCGACGGCCGCCGCCTGCTGAACCTGCTGGAGCAGACCAGCACCGCCGCCAACGCCGCCAAGACCAACCAGATCACACCGGAGTTCATCCAGAACGCGCTGACCTTGAACGCGCGCCGCTTCGACAAGGGCGGCGACAATTTCTACGACCAGATCTCGGCGCTGCACAAATCCGTGCGCGGCTCGAACCCGGACGCCGCGCTGTACTGGCTGTGCCGCATGCTCGACGGCGGCGCCGACGCCAAATACCTGTCGCGCCGCATCGTCCGCATGGCGTGGGAAGACATCGGCCTGGCCGATCCGCGCGCGATGCAGATGGCCAACGACGCCGCCGCCACCTTCGAGCGCCTCGGTTCGCCGGAAGGCGAGCTGGCGCTGGGGCAGGCGGTGATCTACCTGGCCATCGCCGCCAAGAGCAACGCCGGCTACAACGCCTTCAACCAGGCTATGGCGTTTGTGAAAAAGGACAAGTCGCGCGAGGTGCCGGTTCACCTGCGCAACGCGCCGACCAAGCTGATGAAGGAACTGGGCTATGGTCACGAATACCGCTACGCCCACGACGAGCCGCATGCCTACGCGGCCGGCGAAACCTACTTGCCCGACGATATGCGCGAACCCGGCTGGTACCAGCCCGTGCCGCGCGGCCTGGAGAGCAAGATCGCCGACAAGATGGCCTTCCTGCGCCAGCTGGATGTAGACGCCGGCAAGAGCTGAAGCGCCATTGCAATAATTGTTGTTGACTAAACCAGCGTATCTCCCGTATCTTTCGCCTGTTTTCCATTTCCGGAGACCCTCATGGGTACTTGTTCGAGTGATAGTTGTAGCCAGACCAGCTCTGGCACCGCCTCGGCAAGATAACGCAGCTTCCCCTGCCGTCATCTTGCTCACCGCGGATGATGGCGTCTGATGCGGGCCCAAGCCCGCGTCCCACCCATCCACATTTTTGTTGCTACGTCGCGCCGCCGTATCGCTGGCGCCGGCGTCGCCGCGCTTCCGTTTTGCGCCCGCTGCCGGGCGAACTCTGTTGTTGGATGACTTATGTTGAATGCTTACCACACCGCTACCGCGCCTGCGCGCGCCTTCGCCGCCACCTGGCTGAAAAAACTTGGCCCCGGCCTGATCACCGGCGCCGCCGACGATGATCCGAGCGGCATCGCCACCTATTCGCAGGCCGGCGCCCAGTTCGGCTTCCAGATGCTGTGGACGATCTTGTTCACCTATCCGCTGATGGTCGGCATCCAGGTGGTGAGCGCGCAGATCGGTCGCGTCAGCGGCAAGGGCCTGGCCGGCAATATCCGCGAACATTTCCCGTCCTGGCTGGTGCGCGCCATCGTCGCCTTGCTGCTGATCGCCAATACCGTCAACATCGCGGCCGACGTCTCGGCCATGGGCGAGGCGGTGACGCTGATCGTCGGCGGCTCGTCGCGCTGGTACGCGGCGCTGTTCGGCCTGGTCTCGCTGCTGCTGCAAGTGCTGATCCCATACCGCCGCTACGTGCGCTTCCTGAAGTGGCTGACGCTGGCCCTGCTGGCCTATGTGGCGACGGTGTTCACCGTCAACGTACCGTGGCTGCAAGTGATGGCGGCCACCGCCATGCCGCGCCTGGAATGGTCGCCGGCCTATATCACCACCATGGTGGCGGTGTTCGGCACCACCATCAGCCCCTACCTGTTCTTCTGGCAGGCTTCGCAGGAAGTGGAGGAATTACAAGCCTGTCCACAATCGCAGGCGCTGCGCGACGCGCCGACGCAGGCGCGCGCCAATTTCCACCGCATCAAGGTCGACACCGTGATCGGCATGGGTTTTTCCAACCTGGTGGCGTTCTTCATCATGTTGACCACGGCGGTGACGCTGCACCTGCACGGCATCGCCGCGATCGACACCTCGGCCCAGGCGGCGGCCGCCTTGCGTCCGCTGGCCGGCGAGTTTGCGTTTGCCTTGTTCAGCGCCGGCATCATCGGCACCGGCATGCTGGCGGTGCCGGTGCTGGCCGGCTCGGCGGCCTACGCGGTGGCGGGCGCCTTCCAGTGGGAAAAGGGACTTGAGAAAACGGCGTCGCAGGCCAAGGGCTTCTACGGCATCATCGCGGTCTCCACCATCGTCGGCATCCTGCTGGGCTTTACTGCCATCGACCCGATCAAGGCCCTGTACTGGAGCGCGGTGATCAATGGCGTGATCTCGGTGCCCATCATGGTGGTGATGATGCTGATGGCCGGCCGCGCCGCCATCATGGGGCGCTTCGTGATCGGCCGCCGCCTGCGGATACTGGGCTGGGGCGCGACGGCGGCCATGGCGCTGGCGGTGCTGGCCATGTTCTGGACGATGTTGCCCTAACTACGTTGTTTCATGGCAACGGAATCGGCGCGCTGCACAACTGGCGTAATATACTGGTAACACATAGTGCCGCCGAACTCCCGCGTGCAACGATGGCCAGTCCATTCGATCCGCAGTGTCCTGACGGGCTTGCACTTCAGGAGTTCTCATGCGGCCTTTATTTGGCTTCTTTTTAAGCTTTAAGTTCAAGATCACCGCCCTGGTGATCGCGCTGGTGCTGGTCGCGGGCATCGGCACGGGCGGCATTTCCCTGCTCATCGCCGAGACCGAACTGCGGCAGGTGATCGCGCGCCAGGAGTTGTCGCTGCTGACCAGCGCAACCGCCCTGATCGACAGCGATCTTCAGGACAAGCGGCAGCTGCTGCGCTTGTTGGCCGAGCAGTTCCAGGCGCATGAATTGACGCTGGACCAGATACAGCAGGAACTGGAAACCCACGAATCCCTGCGCGAAGAATTTTTCAATGTCACCGCCTTCGACGCCGCCGGCAACCTGGTCGCCAGCCTGCGCGACCGCAACGCCAAGCGCATCAACATCTCCGACCGCAAGTACTTCCAGGAGACCTTGCGGCTGAAGGAGGGTGTGATCTCGGCGCCGTTCAAGAGCGTGCTGTCGGGGAAGCCGGTGTTCGTGTTGACCCAGCCTCTGCGCGACGCCAGCGGCAAGATCGTCTGCGTCCTGCTGGGGGCGATCGACCTGCTGCGGCCGTCGTTCTCCGCTCAGATCGACTCGCTGCGCACCAGTTCCGAGGGCTACCTGTTCATCGTCACCGACGATGGTGTGATCGTTCACCATCCCAATAAAAAGCTGCTGCTGGAAAAGGGCGACGACGGTGTCGGCACCGTGCTGGAGGCTGCCTTGCAGGACGGCGAAGGCTGGCAGGACGGCATCCTCGACGATGGCGTGCCGGTGCTGCTGGTGCATAAGCATCTGCGCGAAGCGCCGTGGACCATCGCCTTGTCCTATCCGGTCGAGAGCGCCTTCGCGCCGATGCGCAATGTCCGGCTGCGTGCCTTTGTCGGGGCGGCGATATTGACCGGACTGGCCGGACTGTTCGGCTGGGCGGTCACCAAGAAGTTGCTGCAACCGCTGGGCCGGCTGCATCGGCACGTGGAGGACATCAGCGCCGGCAGGGCCAGTATCGAAGTGTTCGACGTGGACCGGGGCGACGAGTTCGGCCACCTCAGCCGGGCGTTCTATACGCTGTCCCAAAGCCGCGCGCGCGCCGAGCTGGAGCTGCACCGGCTGGCCACCACCGATGTGCTGACCGGCATCGGCAACCGCCGCATGTTCGACGATTTCCTGCCGAAGGCGCTGGCGCGGGCCGCGCGCGCCGGCCAGCAGGTGGGGCTGGCCTTCCTCGATGTCGACCACTTCAAGGAGATCAACGATACGCTGGGCCACGCCGCCGGCGACCAGGTGCTGGTGGAGTTCGCCCGGCGCCTGACGGCCTCGGTGCGCACCACGGATACGGTGGCGCGCCTGGCCGGCGATGAATTCGTGATCGTGTTCGAGCAGCTGGCCTCGAATACCGAAATCGATGTGCTGGGGCGGAAGATTGTGGAGGCCATGCATGAACCCTTCCCGTGCGGCGCGACGCAACGCCGGGTCACGGCCAGCATCGGCATCGCGCTCACGACCAGTCCGGCGGTGACGGTCGATGAAGTCATGCGCGCGGCGGACCAGGCGCTGTATGGCGTCAAGGCTGCCGGGCGCAATGGTTTTGCCGTCAACCAGGTCGGCGCCGAGCGCGTCTTGCGGGTGCGGGCGAAAACCTAGGCGTCGCTGTCGACCAGCAAGGTCAACAGGCGCGACAATTCCTTGCGGTCGGCCTGGGACAGCGGCGCGAAGTTATCGCTGGTGACTTTGGGCACGACCTGCTGGCATTGCTGCAGCTTGGCCGCGCCCGCCGGCGTCAGCGTGTGCAGCATGGCCCGGCCCTGGCCCGGCTGGCGCGCCACCAAGCCCATCTTCATCAGCCGCGTCACCAGCGTGCCGAAAGCCTGGTCCGAATTGAAGGTCAGTTCGGCCAGCCCGTGCATGGTGCTGCCAGGATGGCGGTCGATTTCGCGCAGCGCGTTCCATTGCACCAGGCTCACGCCCAGCGGGGCGAGCTGCGCCTCCAGGGCGCGGTGTTGGCGGTGCTGGGCTTGTTTCACCAGCAGGCCGAGGGCTTCGAGGGAAATAGTCATCTCAACATATTTATATATCGCTACTCCGCTGTCAAGATCGGCTTGACATATAAACATATTTATATAAAGATGTTTATATTAAATGGAGATCACATGAAACTGCAATTACTGAACGATACGCTGACGGTCGCGCTGGCCGACCAAGGGCAGGGGCGGGCCTACCTGTTGCTGCACGGCGGCGCCGGGCCGGCCTCGATGGCTGGGTTGGCTGGCGCGCTGTCGGCCAAGGCGCGCGTGCTCACGCCCACGCATCCGGGCTTCAATGGCGAGCCGAGGCCGGAGCACTTTTCCAGCGCGGGCGATTTGGCCCACGCCTACCTGGACTTGCTCGACCGGCTGGAAATAAGGGACGTGGTCATCGTCGGCAGCTCCTTCGGCGGCTGGGTCGCGGCGGAAATGGCGTTGCTGCAACCGCAGCGGGTGGCGGGTATTGTGCTGCTCAACGCGGTCGGCATCGACGGCGCCATCGTCGATCCAGCCGGACTGGCGCCTGCCGAGCGCGCGGCCAAGGCCTTCCACCATCCGCAGCGTTATTCGCTGGCCCCGACAACGCCTGAAGGCGCCGCGATGATGGCGGCCAATCATGCCGCGCTGCGCGTGTACGCGGGACAGCCCTTTATGCACGATCCGACCCTGCGGGCGCGTCTGGCCGGGCTGCGGGTGGCGGCACTGGTGGCCTGGGGTGCCAGCGACGGCATCGTGGATGTGGCGTATGGACGACGCCTGTGCGACAGCATGCCCGGCGCCGTGTTCGCCGTCGTCGACGAGGCTGGACATTTCCCCCACATCGAACAATTGCAGCAAGTGTTGGACCTGATCGATGATTTCGGCCGGGTTCAAATGTTGTAAGATGAAGGATTGTGGAAGCGGTGAACGAGGAGCAGCATGCAGCAGGTGACCAAGGTTGACGGCATCGAAGTCTATAGCGAAGGCGAGGGCGCAGAGACCATCGTGATGATACACGGCTGGCCGGATACCTACCGCGTGTGGGATGCCCAGGTTGAAGAACTCAAGCACCGCTACCGTTGCGTGCGCTTCACCTTGCCTGGCTTCGACATCAACAAGCCGCGCCGCGCCTACTCGCTCGACGCCACCATCCGCCTGATTTCCTACATCGTCAACAGCGTGAACCAGAAGCAGAAGGTGATCCTGATGCTGCACGACTGGGGCTGCATGTTCGGCTACGAATACTATATGCGCAACAAGCAGGCGGTGTCGGCCATCATCGGCGTCGACATCGGCGACGCGCAGTCGAAGGCGGTGCAGGATGCACGCACCTTGTCGCAGAAAATGATGGTCAAGGGCTACCAGGGCACGCTGGCGCTGGCCTGGGCGATCGGCGGACCGATCGGCAATATGATGACGCGCTACATGGCGCGCGTGCTGCACGTACCGTCGCCGAAGGAATACATCAGCGTCAAGATGAACTTCCCGTACTACATCATGGCCGCCGGCGAGGCCGGCTCCTACCGCAATATGGCGCGCTTCGTGCCGCAGGTGCCGATGCTGTTCATCTATGGCGCCCGCAAGCCCTTCATGTTCCATTCCGATACGTGGGCCGACAAGCTGGCGGCGAAAGAGGGCTGCAAGGTGGTGGGCTTCAACACCGACCACTGGCCGATGCTGCGCCAGCCCGAGCGCTTCAATGAAGTGGTGCTGGGCTGGCTGGAAAAACCGGCCGACAACGACGAAGCCGCCGAGCAGGACGCGGCGGCCTGATCGCGGCCTGAGCTACTAACGCAGCTTGATCGGTTTCAGGTAGGGCGCGAACGGCGGCGCCGGCAGCTGGGCCGAGGCGTAGGCCTGGCGGAAGCATTCGGCCTTGCTGTTGTCGACGTCGGTGGTGCTGCGGATGACCTTGCCTGCGGAGTCCAGCGTCAGCACGATCACCACCGGATACTTGGATTTGTCGTGGCAGTTGCCGCGTTCGTCGAGCTTGTTCGAGTTGTTGAAGTTGATCGACACTTCCTCGTACTTGCTCGCCTTGTCGTTCGGGAACTGGGCGTTGAATTTGGCCATCTCGCCGGCAAAGGCCGGGTTGGCCGGCGGCGGTGCTTCGTCCTTGGGCGGGCCGCCCAGGGTCGAGCAACCTGCGGCGATCATCATGACGGCGCCGGCGGCGGCTATTTTCAGGAATGGCTGGTTCAAGTTATTCTCCTCGGTGTCTGTACTGTTGATACATCGTACATAGTCCGGGGATATCACGGCGCACGATTAGTTGCGTAGGTGAAATCCTACAATCCCCACCCCTGCAGCGCCGAGGCGAACCTGGCCTGGAACGCCGCCCAGCCGTGCGGCACTTCGGTGTCGGCCGGCAGGCGCACCCGCACCGCGCGCGGGCCGACCGCGTCGATCAAGGTCAGGCCGTCGTTGGGCACCTCGAAGCTCTGGCCCTGGCGCAGCATGAAGTCGGTATGTTCGCCGTAGGCGGTGATCCAGGCGGTGCCGGCCAGGCATTCGATGTGGCGGCCCGCCGCGCCGGCGATGCGCAGGGGATGGTTCTCCGACAGGCTGTATTCGGCCTGTCCCTGCGTCAGTGCGAGTAATTCCGGTTTCATTTGCGACTCCTGCAGTGGTGATTCGTGCAACCAGAATACGCAGCGGCGGCCGACCATAACAGATGCAGCAAATCGAAATTGTGACCGTCACAATGGCGAATGGACTAAACTGTTATGGTCGAAATTTGCGCTCGCTGTACCTGTCGCCACCGGGCGGGGCGGGGCCACAATAGCCGCATGTCCCATCAACTCACTCTGTATGAAAACCTGGCCAACGAACTGGGCGGGCTGATCGCCAGCCGCGTGTTTGCGCCGGGCGACCGGCTGCCGTCGATCCGCCACCTGGCGCAGCAGAAGCGCCTGTCGGTCAGCACCGTGATGCAGGCGCTGCGGCTGATGGAGGACCGCGGCCTGGTCGACGCCAAGCCGCAGGCCGGCTACTACGTGCGCCATCGCCCGCGCATGAGCGTGGTGATGACCGACGCCGAGCACTTGCAGGAACCGGCCTATGTCGGCATCAACAACCTGCTGATGCGGGTGCTGAGGGCCAACGAGGACCCCGGCCTGGTGCAGATGGGCTCGGCCTGGCCGCTGCAGGAACTGCTGCCGATGAAGCGCATGCAGAAAACCGTGGCGGCCGTGGCGCGGCGCGATCCCGGGCTGCTGAGCACGGTCAGCTGCTACGACACCAACCATCCGGAGTTCATCCGCCAGATCGCCCGCCGCGCGCTGGACTGGGGCCACCTGGACCTGAACGAGATCGTCGTCACCGGCTCCTGCACCGAGGCGCTCAGCCTGTGCCTGCGGGCGGTGGCCAAGGCCGGCGACACCATCGCGATCGAGTCGGCCACCTATTTCGTGCTGCTGCAGCTGATCGAGTCGCTGGGCATGAAGGCGCTGGAGATACCCACCCATCCGAAGACCGGGCCGTCGATCGACGCGCTGGAGCTGGCGATGAACGCCGGCCTGGTGCAGGCGGTGCTGCTGATCCCGAACGCCAATAATCCGCTTGGCTGCATCATGCCGGAGGCGAACAAGAAGCGGCTGGCCAATCTGCTGTCGCAGCACGATATTCCGCTGATCGAGGACGACGTCTACGGCGACCTGTGCTTCACGCCGGAGCGGCCGTGGCCGGTCAAGGCCTACGACACCAGCGGCCACGTGATGCTGTGCGCCTCGTTTTCCAAGGCCATCAGTCCCGGTTCGCGGGTCGGCTACGTGGTGGCGGGGCGCTATGCGCAGGACATCGTGGTGCAGAAGATGATCTCCAGCGGCGCCACCAGCCACTTCTTCCAGGCCGTGCTGGCCGATTTCCTGACCGGCAGCGCCTATGAGAACCAGGTGCGCAAGATGCGGCGCGCGCTGTCGCAGCGCATCGCCCGCATGTCGGACGCGATCTGCGAGACTTTTCCCCACCAGTGCACGGTGTCCGAGCCGCAGGGCGGCTTCGTGGTGTGGGTCAGCCTGCCGGAGCAGGTCGACGCCCTGGCCCTGCACGGCGACGCCGTGGCGGCCGGCGTGGCGTCTATGCCGGGACAGCTGTTCTCCGCCACGGGCAAGTTCCGCAACTATCTGCGCCTCAACTGCGGCAATCCCTGGGGACCGCGCACCCAGGCCGCCATCGCCACCCTGGGCGAGCTGGTGCACCGGCATGCCGACCGGCCGGCCGTGCTGCGCAGCGCCGCCTGAATCTCTCCTGATTCTTTCGTTTCCGACCCGTTTTTAGCACTTCAGGCGCCGTTTCCGGCGCTTCGTCGCATCCCGATGGCGACGCGTAGGGCCTTTAGGTACAGTACAACCATACCAAGCAGCGTTACAAAACAACGCGAAACCAACCACCTGAAGGAGTACATCATGAACATCGCTAAAAACATGGAAATCATCTTCGTCGCCGCTACCGTACTGGCCGCCGCCACGACCTTCGCCACCGCCGCCGACACCGCTGTCGCCCCGGTCGCCCCAGCCGCCAAAGTCGCCGTCTCGACCGCCAAAATGCAAGTCGTGACCGTGACCGCCAAGCGCCTGACCGCCGCCGAAAAAGCTGCACTGTAATCCCCGCAGCCGGCGGGCTGTTCAAAACTCGCAGGGAAGTGGCATCCTCTTGGTACAATTGTCGTTTTCGATACCACGGCACTTGTTCCCCATGATTGATATCCAACTTCTCCGTAAAGATATAGCCAACGTCGCCGCGCGCCTGGCGACCCGCAAGTTCCAGCTCGACGTGGACGGTTTCAACGCCCTCGAAGCCGAACGCAAAGCGATCCAGACGCGCACCGAAGAGCTGCAGGGCAAGCGCAACTCGCAGTCCAAGCTGATCGGCATGATGAAGGGCAAGGGCGAAGACACCACCGCCCTGATGGCGGAAGTGGCCGGCCTGGGCGACGAGCTCAAGGCCAACGAAACGGCGCTGTCGGCAGTGCAGGCCAAGCTGGGCGATTTCATGCAGGCGATCCCGAACGTGCCGCACGAATCGGTCCCGGTCGGCACGGATGAAAGCGGCAACGTTGAAGTGCGCAAGGTCGGCACGCCACGCACGTTCGAATTCGAAGTCAAGGATCACGTCGATGTCGGCTCCCCGCTGGGCCTGGATTTCGATGTGGCGACCAAGCTGACCGGCTCGCGCTTCTCGGTCATGAAAGGCGGCATCGCCCGTCTGCACCGCGCGCTGGCGCAGTTCATGCTGAACACCCACACCGACGAGCACGGCTACACCGAGTGCTACACCCCGTACATGGTCAACGCCGATTCGCTGCGCGGCACCGGCCAGCTGCCGAAGTTTGAAGCCGACCTGTTCTCGGTGAAAAAAGGCGGCGCGGAAGGCGAGGGCGAGAACTTCTACCTGATCCCGACCTCGGAAGTCACGCTGACCAACCTGGTGCGCGACGAGATCGTGGCGGCCGACACGCTGCCGCTGAAGATGACCGCGCACACCCCATGCTTCCGCTCGGAAGCGGGCAGCTACGGCCGCGACACCCGCGGCATGATCCGCCAGCACCAGTTCGACAAGGTCGAGATGGTGCAGGTGGTGCATCCGGACACCTCGTACGCGGTGCTGGACGAAATGGTCGGCCATGCGGAAACCATCTTGCAGCGTCTGGGTCTGCCGTACCGCGTGATGTCGCTGTGCACCGGCGACATGGGCTTCGGCGCCACCAAGACCTACGACCTGGAAGTGTGGCTGCCGGCGCAGAACACCTACCGTGAAATCTCGTCGCTGTCGAACTGCGAAGCCTTCCAGGCGCGCCGCATGCAGGCGCGCTTCCGCAACGCCCAGGGCAAGCCGGAACTGCTGCACACGCTCAACGGTTCGGGCCTGGCGGTCGGCCGCACCTTGGTCGCGGTGCTGGAGAATTACCAGCAGGCCGACGGCTCGGTGGAGATTCCGGCGGTGCTGCGTCCGTACATGGGTGGATTGACTCACCTGAAGGCGTAAAATAGCCCTTCCTTTTTCCCGGCGGCCTGCTATAATCTTGCCTTCTCGCAGCAGCAGGTGGGAAAACGGAGAGGTGGCAGAGAGTGGTCGAATGTACTTGACTCGAAATCAAGCGTACGTTAAATCGTACCGTGGGTTCGAATCCCACCCTCTCCGCCACAAAACGCTGCTGTAAGAAAAATGTACCACCAGGAGAGGTGGCAGAGTGGTCGAATGTACTTGACTCGAAATCAAGCGTACGTTAAATCGTACCGTGGGTTCGAATCCCACCCTCTCCGCCACGAATAGCAGTAGAGAAAAAAAGCTTCCGGGAGGAAGCTTTTTTTTCGTCCAGGTTTTCTGCTTCCGTGCGACATAGCGAAAATAGCAATGCTATGATCGCCGCATTGAATCAGTGCGAGGCGATATGGGCGGGAAAGCAATTATCAGGCTGGGCGACAAGACGTCGCACCACGGCACGGTACTGGAAGGCCATCAGGACGTGATCGTGATGGGCAAGCCGGTGGCCGGCGTCGGCCACAAGGTCAGCTGCCCCAAGTGCCGGGGCACGCAGACCATCGTCGAAGGCGCGGTCACGCACACCATCATGGGCATCAGCACCGCCGTGGAAGGGATGAAGACCTCCTGCGGCGCCGTGCTGATCGCCTCCCAGCAGACCGATACCATTGGTTGACCTGCCCGTCGTTGTAGGGCTTGCAGACTATCCGTTCAAGGAGCTGGTCGACAGCCGCCACGGCAAGGTCTATCACTGCCAGTTCGTGGTAACGGACGACGACCTGCCAAGCCTACTGAACTTGCTGGCCGCGCACGCCAACGATGCGGGCTGCATCACGCGCCACGCGGCGCGGCCGGAGTTTGGCGGCAGCGTCATTGAGCTGGCGACCAACTCCATAGCATTGCTTCGGGCGCTGGACGCCATGCGCCTGCGTCCACCGGCGCCGTGGCTTGCCTTTCCCGAGATCGACGCGGCGATCTACGGAAGCCTTCAAGGCAGCCTCGAGTATTGGTGGACCTGGCTCTGGATGCCGTACTGGCATAACGCCACGCCGGACGAGCGCGAACAATTACTCGCGCAAGCCTCGGACGACTGGCGCGAGTTCTTCGAGTTCCACGTTTAAGCGGCGTCGCCGCAGCACTTCTTGTACTTCTTGCCGCTGCCGCAAGGGCAGGGATCGTTGCGGCCGACTTTCGGGCCTTTCGGCGGATGCCAGTAGGCGTTGATCTGGATGACCGATGGCGTCACCGCGTCGGCCCATGTTTCGTCTTCGCCCGCGCCTTCGCGCTGGAACGGCGCCAGCCATTCCGGATGGGCCGCCTGCAGCGGCGCCCAGGCCGCCGCGTCCACCTGCATGCCGGCCGCGAAACCTTCGCACCATTGCTCGGGACCCCAGTTGCCGCCGCATTCGTAGATCGGCTCGAAGCTGGCCGGGTCCTTGCTCATCCAGGTTTGCATGTAGTGGTAGTGGCGCAGCGCCAGCGGCTCGGCGGCGGGATTTTTCAAGGCCGCCGGCAGCCAGCTTTCCGGCGCCGGTTTGCTCGGGCCGATGACGATGGCGGTCAGGAAGCCTTCCAACCAGGACACGTCCTGCATCGCGTCCAGCGCATCGTATTCGTCGTCGTTTAGTGGCGTGTGCTGCATGGTGGGACCTCGTAGTCTGTGTGAGCCGACATTCTACGCATCAATTAAGTGGCCATGTTTGCGACTTTAGCAATATCATGCATGCCAACACCACCATCCAAGGAGCAGACATGAAATCAATAAAAATGCTGGCCGCAACCAGTTTGCTGATGAGCGCCATGTTGGCCAATGCCGCGGCCCCCGCCGCGCCGGACGCCACCCAGGTCAAGGCCGCGCACGACCTGCTGGCCTCCATGCAGGCCGAGAAAATGCTGCGCACCACCGCCGGCATGAGCAAGTACCCCAGCCCGGCCCAGCGCGAGCTGATGATGGCCAAGCTCGACAAGCTGCCAGCCGAAACCATCTACAGCCGCATGGCGCTGCCGGTGGCGCGCCTGCTCAGCACCGAGACGGCGGTCGAGATGACCCAGTACTACCAGTCCAGCTACGGCCAGAAAGTGCTGGCCCAGACCTACAACGGTCCGCCGCGCCTGTATCCCGCCGACCCGACGCCGAGCGCCAAGGAAAAGGCCGAGCTGAAGAAGCCGTCCTTCGTCAAAGCCAACCAGGAATTCAAGGCCGCCGAGCAGGCCATCCACCACGAAGCCTTCCTGCTGATCGCCGAGATCAACAAAGCTAAATAGTTTATTTCGTTTTCGGCGGCGCGGGCTTGAGCTTGGGCGTTTCGACAATCAGCACATGCTTATCGACGGCGCCCGATTTTTCCTGCTTGACCACTTGTACCGCGACCGGGCGGTTGTCATGCACCGAGCGCGGACGTCTTGGAGCCAGCATGTTCTTCCCCTGAGTGATTGTTGTTGGAGTGGCAAATGGGTATGTCCCCACTTTTTGCAAGTTGTTAAATAGTAAAAAGTATTGGATACTCCAGCTTTCACTCTTGAAAGCCACTCAATGCTGAAGAAACTCGCACTTGCCCTTGCCCTGTTGCCGTTGGCCGCACACGCTTCCAACCTGCCGGATTATCCCTTCATCCACGTCGGCGGCGAAGGCTTCCTGCGGGTCATGCCGGACATGGGCGAGATCGATTTCGACATCAGCGCCTTCGACGCCGACACCAACGCCGCCGTGGCCGTGGTGCAGGCGCGCGTGGCGGAAGTGCAGGCCTTGCTGGCCGAGCAGGGCGGTGATCCCGGCAAGGATACCGAGGCCGAGGTGAGCTTTCGCGACATGCGCAAGGAAATGCGCAAGTCCGCCAATCCCGATCCGAGCGCGTCGCCCGAATATGAGATCCGCAGCGCCGTGCACGTGGTCGTGCGCGACCTGACCAAGTGGCGCGCCATCATGCAGGGCCTGCTGGGCAAGCCGAATATCGACCACATGAGCACCGGTTTCGGCAAGAGCGACCGCCTCCAGACCGAGCAGGACCTGACCGCCGCGGCGATCAAGGACGCGCGGCGGCGCGCCGAGGCCATGGCGGCCGGCTTCGGCAAGAAGGTGGGCGCGGTGACGGCCATCTCGTCCGGCCAGCTGCGCAACCTGACCAACGCCGTTGGGCTGCTGCCGGTGGACTTCTACAACAATCGTACGCGCGGCACCGCAGCCAACTCGGCGGAAAAAGATTTCCTGTCGATCCAGACGCTGCAATGGACCCAGACCGTGGACGTGATCTTCCGCATCAAATGAAAGCCTTGCTCAATTGCCTGCCGCGAGGCGTCGACAACGCCGCCTGCCGCGACTTCATCGAAAATACGCCGCTGACGTCCTGGCTGCCGGTGCTCGACCATCTGCGGCAGGCGTTCGGCCTGGCGGACGGTCCGTGGGAGAAAATCCCGCAAGGATCGAACGCCCTGTTCGGCCTGAAGGATGTGATCGTCAAGCTGGTGCCGCCCAATTGGCGCCGGCAGGGCGACAAGGAAATACTGGTTGCCCCGCTACTGGAAGGCAAGCTGTCCTTGCAAACGCCGGGCTTGATCGGCAGTGGCGAAGTCGATGACTGGGTCTTCGTGATAACGACGCGCCTGGACGGCGTTGTGCTTGCGGATGTGTGGCCGACGCTGGCGATCGAACAGAAACGCGCGATCATGCTGCAGACCGGGCAAGTTTTGCGCGAATTGCGCGCCGTGACGTTCGATGACGATATTGCGATCAAGGTGGATTGGCCGTCGTATGTGCAAGGTCTGGTGGATGGTTGCATGGCGCGGCATCAACGCCGGATGATGCCCGAGGGTTTGCAGGACCAGGTGCTGCCGTATATCGCTGCGGCGCAGGACTTTGCGCAACAGGGAACGCTGCGCTTCATCCACATGGACATCCATCCGTGGAACCTGATGGCGAAGCAGGAAGAGGGCTGCTGGAAGCTGACCGGCCTGCTGGATTTCGGCGACGCGATCGTCGGCAACAGCGACCGCTTCGAGCTGTTGACGCCGATGATCTTCATGGCGCAAGGCAGCCCCGTGCTGCTCAAGGCGCTGCTCGAATCCTACGGCGCGATCGGCGACATCAGCCCGTCCACATTGCGGCGCCAGCTGACGGCCTGCATGCTGGTCCGGCCGGATTCCGACGTCATGTTCTGCATGCAGCAAGTCCCGACCAGCGCTCCGCGCGACAACTGGGACCAGATCGCCGCGCAAATATTTCCCATCTAACACCGGTGAAGCGACGGCCAGCGTGCGGCAACGCACGCTGGCCGGCACTCGGCCACTTGTTTATCCGCCGCTTCTCCTAATCTGCCTCTTGAACAGCTTATTTCCACTTCAAGGAGGACAGTCCCATGAACATCCGCGCCCACACCACGCCCGAGCCCGATATGCCGCCGCCGCAGCCGGAAAAAGATCCGCCGCCGGACAATATGCCGCTGCCCGACCAGGCGCCCATCGAAGAGCCGCAACCCAAGCAAGCTCCGATCAAAACCTGACCGTGTTACCCCGTGAGAAAGTGTGATAGTTGTTGCTCAACGGATACATATTTTAAACTTTGTGCTGACCGTCACACTAGGGGAATCAAAGAGTTTCTATAATTAAGTCATGTCACCGATTCACCCTCTCACGGAGAGCATCATGGGCAATTCCTTACACAACAAGATCTACCTCGGCCGTCGTAGCGTCGCCTTCAGCGCGAAGCGTGTTCAAGCCCTGATTTGTGTAGCGGCATTTGCCACCATCGGCCTGATCTGGCTGGCGATACGAGCGTTTTGAACCACACTTTATTCTCGTTTTGAGGCGGCCATGCCGCCTCCGATCGCGTGTCGGAGGCGTCGGCAAGGCGCATTGTCTTGCCGTCGCTGCGCCGGGCGCGTACCATGAGGGCCGCAGCAGTCTCTTATGGATAAAATGGCAATGAAGAACGAGAAATTAACGCAAGACGAATACAACGCACTCGATGAAGTGAAGCGCGGCATCAAGGGCGAGCGCGTCAGCGCCTGCGTCGGACGCAACACCAAGCGCCTGACCGGCATCAAGCTGTTCACCATCGCCAAGAACGGCCGCATTTCGCTCACCGACAAGGGCGAGGAAATCCTGTTCCTGCGCCGTTGCGTGCTGGGCTTGCGCGCCGTCGAGGCCGATCCGGCCAGCGTCCTCGACGCCGACGTCGCCCAATTCCTCGGCAAGAAGTCCCACATCGTGCCACGCGCCGAAGGCGGCTACGATATCAGCGACAAGGGCCGCGAGTCGCTGGCCGATATCGCCAAGCAAGGCTTGTAAGACCCAAAAACGCTCCTCCGGGGCGTTTTTTTTGCGTTAATGTAGAGGCATTAAAACAAGAAGAGACCGCCAGCCGCCATGAAAGTGCACACGCTGCAGCAATCCCGTCAACTGTTCGGCGTACTCGTTGCGGCGGTGGCCGCGGTGCTGCTGCTGGTGTCCCTGTTCGTCGGCCATGTGCTGCAAGTGAGCCAGGCGCGCTACTACGCCAATGCGGCCGAGACGGCGCACAACCTGTCGGTCTCGCTGGAAAACTTCCTGCACTCCCATTTCGAAGAGGTCGACCTGGCGATGCGCCGCGCCGGCGTCGAGTTCCGCGCCATGCACGCCGCCGGACGCTTCGACGACGCGCAGTTCAGCGCCTACCTGCGCACCCTGCGCGAACGCATCCCGAACGCGCAGGCGGTGCGCGGCTCCGACGCCGCCGGCCGCGTGATCTATGGCGAACAGGTCGATCCAGCCCATCCGCAAGACCTGTCCGTGCGCGAATTCTTCCCGCGCGCCAAGGTCGAGCACGATCTGATTATCGGCGTGCCGGTCAAGTCGCGCATCAGCGGTGAATGGGTGCTGCCGCTGGTCTACCCGCTGACCATGGCGGACGGCAGCTTCGGCGGCACCGCCTACGTGCTGATGAACAGTTCGCGCCTGACCGAGCTGTTCTCGTCGCTGAACGTCGGCGCCAACGGTTCCATCTTGCTGCTGGACGACCGCCGCCGCGTGCTGCACCGCCATCCCCAGGTCGAGGGCATGCCGATCGGCAGCACCATCGAGGTCTCGCCGCAAACCCAGTCCATCCTCGATGGCAAGCACAAGGGCGACACCTACACCATCCTCAGCGAACGCGACAACCGCGAACGCACGGTCAGCCTGGCGCGCATCGGCAGCTATCCGATCTATGTGGCGGTGGGGCTGGCCAGCGAGGATTTCCTGGCGCCGTGGCGCCGGGAGGTGCGCAACGCCATGCTGTTCCTGGCGGTGCTGGTGGCCATCGCGGCGGCGCTGTTGGCCGGCGTCTGGTTTGCCATGCGCAAGCAATACCAGTCGGTGCAGCAGCTGGTGGAGGCCGACCGCGCGCTGCAAGCGTCGATGGCGCGGCTGACGGCGTCGGAATCGCGCTGGCGCTCGCTGACCGAGGGTCTGCCGCAAATGGTGTGGACCGTCACGCCGCAGATCCGCCTCGATTTCATGAGCCACCATTGGGAGCGCTTCAGCGGCGTGCCGTCGGCGCTGCTGATCGCGGCCGGCGACGGGGCGCCGGTGCTGCATCCGGAAGACCGTCCTGCGCTGCTGGCCGAGTGGCGGCGCGCCAGGGCCGCCGGCGACGCCTTCCGCTGCGATTGCCGCTTGCGCCGCGCCGACGGCGCCTGGCGGGTGTTCGACAACCACGCGCTGCCGCAAAAGGACGGCGACGGCGCGGTGCTGGGCTGGGTGGGCAGCAGCACCGACCACACCGAGGCGCGCGCCGCGCACGACGCGCTGCTGCTGGCGAAGGAGGAGGCCGACAAGGCCGGCCGCGCCAAGTCCGAGTTCGTCGCCAACATGAGCCATGAAATCCGCTCGCCGATGAACGCCGTGCTGGGCATGCTGCAACTGCTGCAGCAAACCGAGATGAGCGAACGCCAGCAGGACTACGCGGCCAAGGCCCAGGCGGCCGCCAGCGCCTTGCTGGGACTGCTCAACGACATCCTCGATTTTTCCAAGGTGGAGGCCGGCAAGCTGGCGCTCGATCCGCACCCGTTCCGGCTCGACAAGCTGTGGCGCGACCTGGCGGTGATCCTGTCGGCCAACGTCGGCAACAAGAACATCGAAGTGCTGTTCCGCATCGATCCGCAACTGCCGGCGCTGGTGGTGGGCGACGCCTTGCGCCTGCAGCAGATCCTGCTCAACCTGGCCGGCAACGCCATCAAATTCACCGAGCAGGGCGAGGTGGTGCTGGCGGCCCGGCTGCTGGCGCGCAGCGCCACCACGCTGTCGGTGGCGTTCGCCATCCGCGACAGCGGCATCGGCATCTCGGCGGAGCAGAGCCGGCGCATCTTCGACGGCTTCTCGCAGGCCGAGGCCTCGACCGCGCGCCGCTTCGGCGGCACCGGCCTGGGCCTGGCGATCAGCCAGCGCCTGGTGCGCCTGATGGGCGGCGAACTGAGCGTGACCAGCGAATTGGGCAAGGGCAGCGTGTTCGAATTCACCGTCGATTGCGGCGTCGCCACCACACCGGCCGAGGCGCTGGACATGGCGTCGACGTCGCCCGAGCATCCGTTGTTGCAGGACCTGGCCTGCCTGGTGGTGGACGACAACCCGGTGGCGCGCATGGTGCTGAGCGAAATGGCGGCCTCGTTCGGCTGGCAGGTCGACGTGGCCGAGGGCGGCCGCGAGGCGCTGGCCGCCGTGGCGGCGCGCATGGCCCAGCAGCGCGCCTACGACGTGGTGTTCATCGACTGGCGCATGCCGGCCTTCGACGGTTGGGAAACCAGCTGCGAGATCCGCAAGCTGGCGCCGCACGGCAAGCTGCCGCTGATCGTCATGGTGACCGCGCACGACCGCGAACTGCTGGCCCAGCGCCATCTGGAAATGGAACCGGTGCTGGATGGCTTCGTGGTCAAGCCGGTCACGGCGTCGATGTTGTTCGACGCGGTGGCCGAGGCGCGCATGGAAAAGCGGGCGCCGCTGGCCGCCGTGGCGCTGCCGTCGCTGCGGCGGCTGGAGGGCCTGCATTTGCTGCTGGTGGACGACAATCCGGCCAACCAGCAAGTCGCCAGCGAACTGCTCGGCAACGATGGCGCGGAAGTCGAGGTGGCCAGTTCCGGCCAGATGGCGCTGGCCGCCGTGTCGCGCCCCGGTACGCTGCCGGACCTGATCCTGATGGACATCCAGATGCCGGAGATGGATGGCTACGAAGCGACCTTGGCGATCCAGCGCAGGCTGGGCGCGCAGGCGCCGCCCATCGTGGCGATGACGGCCAACGCCATGCCGGCCGACCGCGTCGCCGCGCTGGACGCGGGCATGGTCGACCACATCGGCAAGCCGTTCGACCTGGTGCAGTTGATTGCGGTGATACGCAAGCACGCGCGCAGCGGGCGCGCTCCGGTAGGGGCGGCCATGGAAGCCGCGGCCGCCGATACGGCCGGCGCGGCGCCGCTGGCGGAAGCCGGCATCAACAGCGCCGCCGCGCTGAAGCGGTTGGGCGGCCTGCATTCGGTGTATCTGATGGCGTTGCGCAGTTTTGCGGCGGAGGCGGGCAATATGGCGGCCCAGCTGCAGGCGGCCTGCGCCGACAGGAATCTCGACGAGGCGATGCCCTTGCTGCACACGCTGCGAGGCCTGGCCGGCACCGTGGGTGCCGACCGCCTGTCCGGCCTGGCGCACCTGGCCGAGCAGGCGCTGAAGGCCGGCGCCAGCACGGCCGCATGGGACCAGCTGGCGCTGGTGGTCGACGCCATCCCCGGCACTGCGGGCGACGTCGAACAACTGGCGCGCCAGCTGGACCCGGCCGGCGCCATGTCCAAACTGGCTTAGCGCGGCTGGAAGCCGTCCGCGCCGATTTGCAGCTCGGTCACCTCGCCGTAGGTCTTGGCGATCTCGCGGATGGCCTCGGCTTTCCCCACCAGCACCGTCTGCAGGTTCTTGCGCGGGAAGTGCTTGTCCACCAACGCCTTGGCGCGTTCCGGCGTCAGGCTGTCGACATCCTTCATGAAGTTGTCGATCTGCTCGCGGCCGACCTTGGACGCGTACATATCGCCCAGCAAACCGGCCAGCTGCTCGCTGGTCTCGTAGCGCGGCGGGAACTGGCCCTTGACGTAAGCCTTGGCCGATTCCAGCGTGGCCTGGTCGATGCCTTTGTCCCACAAACGCTGGTAGGTCTTGTGCGCCAACGCCAGCGCCGCTTCGGTCTTGGGCAGCGCGGTGAAGCTGGAGATGGCGAACGTGCCGGTCTGCGACAGGGTGGCGAACTCGCTGCGGGCGCCGTAGGTCAGGCCCGAATTGACGCGCAGCTCGTCGTTCAGCCACGAGGTGAAGCGGCCGCCGACGATGGTGTTGAGCACTTGCAGCGGCACATAGTCCGGGTCGTTGCGGGCGATGCCGACGCCGCCGATCAGGAAGGTGGTCTCGATCGCGTCCGGTTTGTTGACCAGCCACACGCGCGCCTTGTCGGCCTGCACCTTGCCGTTGTCCTGCTGCGGCAGCGCCGGGCCGCTGGCCTGCCAGGCGCCGAACAGCGATTCGATCTGCTTGCGCATCTCGGCCGCCTGGAAATCGCCGACCACGATGATGGCGGCGTTGTCCGGACGGTAGTAGTGCTGGTAGTAGCCCTGCACGTCAGCCTGCTTGAGCGCGCCCACGCTGCTGACCGTGCCGCTGGCCGGGATCGCATATGGCGTCTCGCCGAACAGCATGGCGCGGTAGTAGTTGCCCACCACATTGCGCGGCGCTTCCTTGGCCTGCTTCAGGCCGTTGACCTTGCGGTCGCGCAGCTTGGCCAGCTCGGCCTCGTCGAAGCTTGGTTGCTGGATGATCTCGGCAAACAGCGGCAGCAGCGTGGCGCTGTCGGCGCGGGCGAAGTTCGCCTGCACGGTGCTGGCCTCGGTGCCGGCGCCGCCTGCCAGGCGGGCGCCGCGGAAGTCGAAGGCCTGGTCGATGGCGGTCTTGTTGTGGGCCTTGCTGCCCAACAGCAGGGCGTCGCCGGTCAGGTTGGACAGGCCGGGCTGCGTGGCGTCGTTGACGGCGCCGGCCTTGACCACGGCGCGCACCGAGATCAGCGGCACTTCATGGCGCTCCATCAGGTACACGGTCAGGCCGTTGGGCAGGGTGAGGGTGTCGAACGATGGCAGGCGAAATTCAGCTGCTGCGGCGCCGGTCAGCGGCGCGGCGCCGATGGCGGCCAGCACGGCGGCGGCCATTGCGGTTGCTTTGATGTTCACTTTGATGCTCATGTATCAATCCTCCTTCGCGGCCAGCACGCCGACGGTGCGCTGCGATTTTTTCAGGTATTTGGCGGCGACGGCCTGGATATCGGCGGTCGTCAGTTTTTCGTAGGCGGCCGGGGCGTCGAACATTTTCGTGTAGTCGCCGAAGAACACCTCGTAGTTGCCCAGCTGCTGGGCCTTGCCGTTGATGGTTTCCTGCTCGCGGTACAGGTTCAGCAGCTTCTGGTTCTTGACCTTTTGCAGCTCGTCCGCCGTCACGCCGTTCTTCACGACGTTGTCGACCTCGGCCAGTAGGGCTTTTTCCAGCTGCGCCGGTTCGGTCTTGGCGGTGGCCACGGCCGACAGGTAGAGCAGGCCCGGATCGAAGCCGTCCATGCTGCTGGCGCTGACCTGGGTGGCGAGCTGCTGCTCGACCAGCGTCTTGTACAGGCGCGAGGTCTTGCCGTCGCCCAGTATGCTTTGCAGCACTTCCAGCGCGTAGTAGTCGGCGCTGTTGGCGGCCGGGACCTTGTAGGCCACCACCAGGTTGGCCGAGGTGGCCGATTCCTTGGCGACGAACACGCGGCGTTCGCCTTTCTGTTCAGGCTCCACGGTGCGCACCGCCGGCGGCAGCGCGCGTTTCGGGATGCCGCCGAAGTACTTGGTGGCCAGCTTTCTGACGTCGTCGGTCTTGACGTCGCCGACGATCACCGACACCGCGTTGTTGGGCGCGTAGTAGGTGGTGAAGTAGCGTTGCAGGTCGTCCTGGGTCCAGGCCTTGATGTCGGATTCGTGGCCGATCACCGGCCACGAGTACGGGTGGGCCTGGAAGGCGACGCCGTTGATTTCCTCGCGCAGCGCGCGGATGTTGGAGTTCTCCAGGCCGGTGCTGCGCTCGGACAGCACCACGCCGCGCTCGCTGGCCACCATCTTCGGGTCGATGCTCAGGTGGGCGATACGGTCGCTCTCCAGCGTGAAGATGGTCTCCAGCGACGAGGCCGGGAACCAGTCCTGGTACACCGTCAGGTCGTTGCTGGTGTAGGCGTTGTTGGAGCCGCCCTTGGCTTCCATGGTGCGGTCGAACATTTTCGGGCCGAAGTGCTTCGAGCCGTTGAACATCATGTGTTCGAAGAAGTGCGACAGGCCGGTGATGCCGGGCGCTTCATTGCGCGAACCGACCTTCCAGAACGTGTACATATTGGCGTTGGGGATGGTGTGCGATTCCAGCACGATGAACTTCATGCCGTTGGCCAGCGTGAAGGTGTGCACCTCGTCGGCCGTAACGGCCTGGGCGGTGGCGGCCGCGCCGAGCATGATGCTGGCGGCCAGGACTTTCCATTTCATGAGTGCTCCTTAGGACGTGAAGCGCAAAGCATACGATAAAGTTGGTGAACTGTAACGATTAAATCGGTAGCGCCTGCCGCGCAGGCGACGCGCATGGCGGCAGGAGTTCGCCCTTGCAGGGGCGAACCGTTGCGCGGGTGCGGGGCCTTGCCCCACGAGTCCCCGCTGCACCGTTGCAAATGCTCGCGATAGCTAGCTATCGCTGCGCTTTGCGCCTTGCCCTGCGCGCCGCCCGCGCGTCCTTCGCTCCCAATTTAATCGTTACAGTCCACCAGTTGTTTTTGATAACTATTTGCGAATGACAAGCTTAGCGGATAGCATGGAGAAAACAACTAGGGAGTATGCAATGGAAAAACCGATGAGCTGGACCGCGCACGAACTGAGCATGACCGTCCTGATGACCCCGGACATGGCCAATTTTTCCGGCAACGTCCACGGGGGCACCATCCTCAAGTACCTCGACAGCGTGGCCTACGCCTGCGCCAGCCGCTATTCGGGCAGCTATGTGGTGACGCTGTCGGTGGACCAGGTGATGTTCCTGCAACCGATACACGTGGGCGAACTGGTGACGTTCCTGGCGTCGATCAACTACACCGGCCGCACCTCGATGGAGGTCGGCATCCGCGTGGTGACGGAAAACATTCAACAGCGTCTGGTGCGCCACGCCAATAGCTGCTACTTTACGATGGTGGCGGTCGATGAGAGCCGCAAACCGGTCGAGGTGCCGACGCTGGCGCCGGAAACCGAAGAGCAGAAACAGCGCTGGGACCAGGCCCTGCTGCGCAAGCAGGCCCGTCAAATGGTGCATGGAGCTCGCAAGGCCTGAGGAGGCTGTATGGAAATGAAACGCATCAATGCCGGCAAGCTGCGCGCCATCGGGTACGATGCGCGCGATCGCATGCTGCGGGTGGAGTTCGACGACGGCCGCGCCATCGAGTATTCGGGCGTGGGCAACGAGGTGTGGCGCAAGCTGTCGACCTCGGCCGCCGCCTGGAGCTATTATCGCGATCATATCGAGGATGAATTCACCGGCCGGCGCGACGTGGTGCGCAAGCCCACCAGCCGCGCCGACCTGGAAGACCTGTTCAAGCCGCCTGGCGACGATGCCACTTAACCTTACCCGTACCTATGCTCACTGAAAACGTCCTGGAAAGTCCTGCGGAATTGTCCGACCAACTGGCCTATGTGGTCAGGATCTCGCCGGTGCATGGCCGGGGCGTGTTCGCCAACCGCGATATCGCGGTCAGCGAATGCGTGATCGAATACACCGGCCGCGAGATTTCGTGGTCGGTGGCGCTGGAGCGCGCGGCCGAGCAGGACATGCCGCACAACCACACCTTCTTCTTCAGCCTGGCCAACGGCAACGTCATCGACGGCGGCGACCAGGGCAACGAGGCGCGCTACATCAACCACTCGTGCGAGCCCAACTGCCAGGCCATCGAGGACGAGGGCCGCATCTACATCTATGCGCTGCACGACATCAAGTGCGGGGAGGAGCTCAGCTATTCCTATCCGCTGATCTACGATGGCCGCCACACGCCGGCCATCAAGCGCTCCTTCGCCTGCCGCTGCGGCGCGCCGGGCTGCACCGGCACCATGCTGGCGCCCAAGAAGCGGCGCCGCAAGCAGAAGGGGCCTGAACAGGCATCGCATGATTGATTATTGGAGCGTGGCGGGCAGGCTGGTGATTGCGATGCTATTCGGTTGCGTCATCGGCCTCGAACGCAATCTGCGCGGCAAGCCCACCGGCATGAAAACCCTGGGCCTGGTCGCCTTGGGCGCGGCGCTGGTCACCACGGCCAGCATGGAGTTCGTCTCGGTGTCCGGTGAGTTCAGCCACGATGCGCTGAGCCGGGCCATCCAGGGCGTCATCACCGGCATCGGCTTCCTGGGCGCCGGCGTGATCGTGTTCCACCATGAGACCTCGAAGATCAAGGGCTTGACCACGGCGGCCTCGATCTGGGTGACGGCTGGCATCGGCATCACCTGCGGCATGGGCGCGTGGCGGATCGCCGGCATCGGCCTGATCCTGGTGCTGCTGCTGTTTTTCGTGGGCCAGCCGCTGGAGCGCATGCTGCATCGCCGTTGGCTGGGCATGAGCGAGAAGGAGCGGGCCGAGATCGACCTGCATGAAGAATAGCGCTAGCCATCGCCTTTAAATCGGGCGCAAAGCTGTTGTTGATTGCTGTATGTCAAAAGGGGAATCCACGATAGTGACATGATCGCCAACCTGAGCGGCACATCCGTGGTGGCAGTCGAGAAGGAAAGACTGCTGCCTTGCCGGGGGAGCGATTGTGGAAGGCGATAATGATTTCTTCAGCTTCATGGGCCTGGCCAAGGAACTGGTGGCCAGCAACCGGCCGCTGCGCCTGCGACTGGATCTGCCGGGCGGCATCAACGACGACATGCTGCTGCCGCAACGGGTGTTCGGCTCGGAGACCTTGTGCGGCGGCATCGAGTATCGCGTGCTGTGCGTATCGTCCGACGCGTATCTGCCGCTGAAGCAAATGATCGCCGTGCCGGCCGCGCTGGAGTTCGTCACCGATGTGGGCGACTTGCGCAGCGTCTGCGGCATCGTCACCGAGGCCAGCTCGGGCGACAGCGACGGCGGCCTGGCCAGCTACCAGCTGGTGCTGCGCGACGCGCTGTCGATATTGGAGAAGCGCACCAACACGCGCGTGTTCCGCAACATGGACGAGGTGGAGATCGTCCAGCGCATCCTGAACGAATGGCGGCAGAAGAGCCCCATCCTCGGCACCTGTTTCAAGCACGAGGTGGACGAATGCTTCCACCAGCGCGAATATCCGCAGCGCGAGTTCACCATGCAGCACAACGAATCGGACGCGGCCTTCATCCGGCGCCTGCTGAAGCGGCGCGGCATCGGCTGGTTCGTGCGCGCGGAGGGCGGCGAGTATCCGGTGCATACGCTGGTGCTGTTCAACAACGCCGACAGCCTGCGCCAGAACGCCGCCGGCACCATCCGCTATCACCGCGACGCCGCGACCGAGCAGCGCGACACGATCACCTCCTGGAGCGCGGTGCGCAGCCTGCAACCGGGCACGGTGACGCGGCACAGCTGGGACTATCGCAACTCGCAAGGCCGCGACTTCATGATGATGGACGCCAGCAGCGGCGTGAACCAGGGCGTGAGCGGCAACGAGCTGGCCGCGAGCCTGGACGACTATCAAATCCTGGCGCCGCACGCGGGGAGCGACAACGAGGACCTGTGCCGCCTGGGCAAGCTGCGTATGAACCGGTACGACTATGAGACGAAATGCTTCCACGGCGAAGGCAGCGTGCGCGATCTGTGCGCGGGGGAGTACTTCACGCTGTCTGAGCATCCGGAGGTGGACCAGCATCCGGCCGAGGAGCGGGATTTTGTCGTCACGGCCTTGCAGGTGAACGCGCAGAACAACCTGCCCAAGGCGCTGGCGGCGCGCGTGGAGCGCCTGTTCGCCCGCAGCCGCTGGATGCAGGGCGCGCAGGAGTTGCAGATGCAGAGGGACGTGGCGGACAAGGTAGCATCGGGGCCGCTGCGCATACATATCCAGTTCACGGCGGTGCGGCGTGGGGTGATCATCTTGCCGGCTTACGATCCGCGCACGGATCTGCCGCAGGCGCTGATGCAGAGCGCGATCGTTGTTGGGCCTGAAGGGGAGGAGGTGCATTGCGACCAGATGGGGCGGGTGAAGATTCGCTTTCCTGGTACGCGTGAGGTGGACCACGAGCAGGCCGCCGGCACCGGCGCATCCGATTCCGATAGGGATTCGGCCTGGGTGCGCGTGGCGTCGAACTGGGCGGGCAACGGCCCCGGCAGCCTCGAACAATGCGGCACCATCGGCCTGCCGCGCATTGGCACTGAAGTGCTGGTCAACTTCATTGGAGGCGACCCGGACAAGCCGGTGATCGTCGGCCAGCTCTACAACCAGCAAGCGCAGCCGCCAGCGCTGAGCGCCGTTGGGGAGTTGCCTGGCAATCGCTATCTGTCGGGGATTCGCAGTCGAGAGATTAAGAGCAGTCGAGGGAACCAGCTGCGCTTTGATGATACGGCGGGGCAGATTAGTGCTCAGCTGAAAAGCGATCATGCGCAAACCCAACTCAATTTGGGATTCCTCACCTCAGCAAGAAGTGATGGTGTTGGGCGACCACGAGGAGAGGGGGCGGAACTAACTAGTAATGAATCGATTTCTATTCGTGCCAACAACGGAATACTCCTAACTGCCCAGGTAGCCCCAAAAGATCATTTAGAACGAGACGATTTAGTTGGAATCGCAGATGTCTTAAACAGCATCGCCCAACAACTGGCATCAGTTGCACAAACTCATTCTTCCGATGACAAAGATGGGCAGCACCTTTCTGAGCTCATTGACAAGTTACGGAACTGGCGTGTTGGTAGCAAGCAAGCGATCCTCGGCGCTAACGCAGCTGATGGCATGCTCTTCACAAGTGAGAAAAACATCGCGGTCGCCGCGCAGAAAAAACTGGACATGCTTAGCGCCGGTGATGCGAACCTCTCTGCAGGGAAAAATGTTCTAGTCCGGGCATTAAGAGGCGTTAGCGTTCTTGCTCATGCCCTCGGGATGAAGTTAGTTGCCGCAAGTGGAAATGTCCTTGTCCAAGCTCATCATGGTGATATCAATCTGACGGCGACGGGACGGATTTGCATTAGCGCGGGACAAGGAATCGAATTGCTATCGCCCGAAATCAAGTTGGCAAGCAAAGGGGCACAAGTTAATTACGGTGCCGGCACCATTACGCAGCAGAGTAAAGGCGCACATACCATCAAATCGTCTACTTTCACGCATAGCACAGGTGGCGATGGCGATGTCAGCGAGATCAAATTCCCGAGCACAACGATTGAAACTGACGAGCGCATCATTCTCTATCATTCGCAAACGGGCGAACCGGTAAAGGGGCGCCGCTATAAACTTACGATGCCCGATGGTCGGATCATCGAAGGCGTAACTGATGACCAAGGACGTACTCAGCTCGCCACTGCGCAAGAATTCGGCGATATCGAAGTGCTTATCTATCCCGAAGACGCATAGTCTCAATTAGGAAAATCTCATGGCGACGTCTGGAAACAAGAGCGAGCCCACACGACCTCTGCTCACCCCGTACGAAGACAACGAGGGAAATCTTCGGGCTTTTGCTCCACTATCCCCCAAGGGAAACAAAACTCGCGGGCGTCTGCCGGTGCCGCCATTGAAAGTCATGCCGGTTATTGTTGTTGCAGGAATTATGGGAAGTAATTTGCGTGCCAATACTAATCCTGCTGTCAAGAAAAACGGGGAGCTCAAGCCAGGGGAAGCCGCTTGGAGGCCACCGAATGGAACAAGTGAAGGATTGGGCGAGGCGAAAAAGTGGAAGACTCGCAGCCCGGCGGTTCGTCAGAAGATATTGGATCCAAACACTTTAGAGGTGGATCCGAATGGATCTATTCCGATAGGAATGCCATCTCCATATTTTGTGTGGGACGAAAAAATAGCAAAGGAGCGCGGATGGGGGGAGATTCACGCGAGCAGCTATGGTCCATTGCTTACTACTTTGCAGCAAAACCTGAACACGACGTATTGGTCTGTTTGGGGAAATCCCTCTTTGGAAGATAGTTGGAGCCAGTTGAACGTGTATGACCGGTCGAGGTGGGGTATCGGCAAAGAAGGCATCGGCGCAGCATTGACCGATGAGGAAATGAAGAAGTTTGCTCAGTTTCATTACCCTGTTTACGCCTTTGGATACAACTGGCTGAAATCGAACGAGTTTTCTGCCGAAGCGCTCAAGACTCGCATTGAAGGCATCATTGCTTATTGGACTGAGAGGAAGCGGGAATGCAGTGGCGTTCTCCTGGTAACGCATTCGATGGGCGGACTTATTGCTCGAGCCTGCGCAAAGAAAATACCTTCGCAGATCACTGGAGTCATACATGGTGTGATGCCCGCGCTGGGCGCACCGGCCTGTTATCGTCGCTTAGCCTGTGGCACTGAATCTAGCAGTCCTAGCAACGGCTTCATCGACAACATGAAAGCAGATAAATTCGCGGAGATTGCAGGTCAAACTATCGCAGAAACCACTCCGGTTTTATCCACAGCTGCTGGCCCTCTAGAGCTGCTTCCGAATCATCTCTATCCCAGGCCTTGGCTCTTCGTTGAGGTCAAATCGGCTCAGAAGAAAAGTGAGGTCGAGGCGCTTCCTGTGAACGACCCCTATGATTTGTATGCGGATTTTACCTCGTGGTATCGAATGATTGATCCTGCGTTTGCCGACCCTGCTAAGAAATTCAAGAGCGGGTTGCTGCGTACAATTAAATCGGCTATAAGCCAGGCAAAGCGGTTTCATATGGAGGTATTGGGTGACTACTACCATCCAAACACATTTGCGTTCTACGCTGATGATAGAACCAAACTTTCGTTTGGGGCCTGTAGGTGGGTAGTGAGTTCCCCATCCTTTAACTTTTCGGCTGATCAATTGAATGGTGCCAAGCCACATAGCTATGCGGTTGGGGGAGGACGAAATGTAGAGACTGAGGTCGGCACCATTGTTGGACTGCGACCGGCAGTACAGGATACCCCAGGTGATGGAACTGTCCCTGCACAGTCTGGCGCCGGTCCGGAAGGGAAGATTAGACAAGTGTTTCGTACACAAGGCTACTCTCATCAAGATAGCTACAGTAGCCCGGGCATGCTTTCCTTGACCCTGCATTTGATTGTCAAGTTAGTACAAAATGCATGAAAATTTTCTCTCTTAATAATCGGTCTTGGCTAGTATGCGCGATAGCTTGCTGCATGTTAGCTATGGCTTGGGCAAACCACAATGTCAAGGTCAGAAAAATGGAAGAGCGTATCAAACTCTTGAAGATGAAGACAGTGTGTGTAGGACGTTTTCTGCTTGACGTGCCTAATAGCGCGGTGATCTCGTATCGAGGTGCTTCATTGTCAGGCTGGGAGATCGCTTCATGGGGCGAAACCGATGAGGAATTTCTGAGCCGTCTGAACACTCAGGAAACTCAGCTTAAAGAACAAAAAAACAATAGGGGTGGAGTATCGTTGGAGCGGGTTAAAGAAATCAAGAACAATGAGATGCGTGGACGAGTATTAGTTTTTAATCGCAATTGGTTGGACGGATACGAAAATAGAAAAAAAACTGTTGAGCAAGTTGTGTCGATCCGAGCCTTCGTTCGTTCGCACGAAGTGACCTATGAGTTCAATGCCGAAAACCGATTAGACGAAGATGTGGCAGAACTTGAAAAAATCATAGAACAGTTAAGGTGGAGAGGCGAGCATGAAATTCCAGAGCACGAAGGATTTTGCTTTGATCGTGGAATGCTAGTTGAACCTCTCACTGCGGACCAAGCCGAATACACGGGGATATTTTTAGGCCTGAATGAACACCCGGACATTGCCATTGCGTTCACGACGATGGCGGGTATCGATCCAGGGAAGACTCTGTTGCAACGGGATTCTGCAAACGATGTAAAGCAAAAGTATAGAAGTCGATTTCACGTTTTGCGTGAAGGGCCACGAAGTCTGACCGACATACCTGGCGAAGAAGTACTGGAGCGTGTTGATGAACCCAATGGCAGTACTCTGCAGGGCTTCATGTGGGAGTCTTTGGGTAAGCAAGATGATGTCTATCTTCCAAGCCTGATACTGGAGTTTGATACCGGCCATGGTCAACCTGGAAAACCGATAAATTCCAGTATGTCTGACGCAGAAGCTCTCGCGTTATGGGACAAGATTTCCTCCAGTCTGCGCCGACGGCCTATTGGCGCGGCAAAGCCGTTGGTTATTTCAGATAAGGAGGGTTAAATGCCAAATGTCATTCGGTTGGGGGATACTACCTCACACGGCGGCCAAGTTGCAGAAAGCGGCGCGCCCCATATCACCGTTAGCGGCAAGCCTGTGGCGCTAGTTGGCGATAAGTGCACTTGTCCTATCTATGGCCATCAAAATTGCACGATCGTGAGCGGCAATGCAAAGCACACTGTCAATGGCAAAGCGGTGGCATACGATGGCGACAAGACAAGTTGCGGCGCCACGCTGATCTCAACGATCGGCACGTTCTCCTCAAAATAGAATCTGTTTCCCCGATCAAGCGATGATCAGGTCGCATGAGCGAGTAGCAGATTTCTGCCCTCGACCAGCATCTGCTCAAAAGCCGCCACCGGCACCGGCTGGCTGAAGTAATAGCCCTGGATTTCATCGCAGCCATTGCGCCGCAGGTAGTCCAGCTGCGCCTCGCTCTCCACGCCTTCCGCGATCACCCGCAGCTTGAGGTTGTGCGCCAGCGCGATGATGGAGACCACGATGGCCGCCTCGTCGTCGGCGCCGATGTCGCTGACGAAGGAACGGTCTATCTTCAGCACGTCGATCGGGAACTTGCGCAGGTAGGAAAAGCTTGAATAACCCGTGCCGAAATCGTCGATCGACAAGGCCAGCCCCAGCGCCTTGAGCTTGTGCAGCAACTCCACCGCCAGCGCCACGTCGTTCATGAACAAGCCCTCGGTCAACTCGATATCCAGGCAGGACGGTGGCAGGCCGGTCTGCTCCAGCACCTGCGCGATCGACGCCAGCAGGTTAGGCTCGCCGAATTGGCGCGGAGACAGGTTGACGGCGATCCGCAGCGGACCAAACCCGGCATCCTGCCAGGCCTTGGCCTGCGCGCAGGCGGTGGCCAGCACCCAGGCGCCGATCGGCACGATCAGGCCGGTCTCCTCGGCCAGGCCGATGAAGCGGTAGGGCGCCACCATGCCCAGCTCGGGATGCTGCCAGCGTATCAGCGCCTCCATGCCGACGATGCGGCCGCTGCGCAAGTCCACCTGCGGCTGGTAGTGCAGCACGAATTCATCACGCTCCAGCGCGCTGCGCAGCGCCGTCTCGATGCGCACCCGCTCCAGCGCCTCCTCGTTCATGGCCGGTTGATAGAACTGGGTGTTGTTGCGGCCCAGCTTCTTGGCGCGGTACATGGCGATGTCCGCGTGCTCGATCAGGCGCTGCGCCGGCGTGCCGTCCGGATCGTAGACCGCCACCCCGATCGAGCAGGTGACGAAGAACTCCTTCCCCTCCAGCAGCACCGGCTGCGCCACCGCCCGCATGATGCGCTGCGTGACGTCCAGCGACAGCGCCTCGTCCGGGTATTCGGTCAGGATGGCGACGAACTCGTCGCCGGACATGCGCGCCACGGTATCGCTTTCGCGCACGCTGTCTTGCAGGCGCTGGGCCACGGTCTTGAGCAGCAGGTCGCCGGCCTTGTGGCCCAGGCTGTCGTTGACGAACTTGAAGCGGTCGAGGTCGATCAGCATCACCCACAGCGGGATGCCGCTGCGGTTGGCGAAGGCGGCCGCCTGCGTCAACCGGTCTTGCAGCAGCACGCGGTTGGGCAGGCCGGTCAGCACGTCATGGTGGGCGATGTGGTGGATGCGCTGCTCGGACAGCTTGCGCTCGGTGATGTCGGTGCCGGTGCCGCGATAGCCCTTGAACCCGCCATCCTTGTCGAACAGCGGCTCGCCGCTGATGCTGAACCAGTGCAGCTGGCCGTCGGTGCCGGGCAGCGCGTAGTCGAAGTTGAGGAAGGGCAGGTGCGCTTCCAGCAGCGCGATATGGTCCTGGCCCCAGCGCGCCTGCAGCATGTCGGGATGGTTTTCCCAGCGCGTCTTGCCCATGAAGCTGTCCGGGTCCTGCTTGCCCTTGTCGAAGAAGCCGCCGGTGATGCTGGTGAAACGGAATTGCTCGTCCTGCTCCCAATACCAGTCGGACGACAGCGCCAGCAGGCGGCGGAAGCGCAGCTCGCTTTCCTGCAAGGCTTCCTCGGTGCGCTTGCGGGCGGCGACGTCCTGGTTCAGGCGTTCATTGCTCAGTTGCAGGGCGCTGGTGCGCTCGTCGACCAGCCGCTGTACCCGCACCGAGCGCAGCGCCAGCGAGTTGACGAAGGCCGCCGTCAGCAGCGAGAACAGCAGGCCGCCGATCAAGGTCGACAGCGAACCCAGGTGGCTGGCCAGGAAGGGGCGCGGCAACGGCGTCACCTGCACGTGCCAGGCCTTGCCGGCCGCGCTGAAGGTGCTGGTGTAGAGGTCGTGGTAGTCGAAGGCCAGCCAGCGCTGCAAGGGCTTGGCCGCCGCCGTCTGCTCGCCCGGCTGGCCGAGGCTGTAGATCAGGTTGTCCGGCCGGACATCGTCGCCGACGTAGACCCGCACCACCAGCGAGGCGTCGTCCAGCAGGTCGGCGCCAAACAGGATTTTTTGGATCAGGTCGGTGGAGCGGATGACGGCGCCGGTGTTGCCTATCCAGGCCGCGCGCCGCTGCGCCGCCGTGGCCGTTTGTGCGCCGGGACGGTAGACCGGCATCAGCAGCACGAAGCCCTTCTGATTGCCCCGTTCCTGTTCCAGCCGCAGCAGCGGCGTGGCCATGATGGCGCCGGCCGCCACCGCCTGGTTGATGACGTTGGACATGGGACCGAGCGACATCACGTCCAGCCCGAACGCCGCCTCGTTGCCGGACAGCGGCTCCAGGTAGTCGACGATCGCATGCTGCGGGCGCGACGACAGCGGCAGGTGGCGGCCGTCGAACATGGCGTAGCCGGGATAGCGGTCTTGCATCGCGGCGACCTGGCGGCGCGCGGCGTCGTCGTCCAGCACGCGGTGGTAGTTGAAAGCTTGCACAAAAGGATAGCGCGCCAGCAGCGGCCGGGTGAAATCGCCGAACTGCTCGCGGCTGACCGGGCCCACCGACTTGACCAGGTCGTTGAGGATGGTGACCAGCTCCAGCGTGTCGTCCAGGCCGCGGCGGATGGCGGCCGCCCGCACTTGGGCGCGCTGCTGGAAACTGAGCTCCATTTTGCCGTACTCCAGCGCGCTGACCGCGACGAACAGCATGCCGGTGACCGCCATCCCGGTGACCAGTGTCAGCGTCGCGGCCAGCGAAAACGGCGGTGACTTGGAGAACAGCGGCATGCGGCGCTTTCTGGGTGGGGACGGCAGGGCTGGCGGGTCAATCTAGTGTGTCATAACTCATGCTTTTGCGACAGTTATTTGGGCCGCTTGGACTGCAGGGATTGTCTTATGCAAGCCACGGTAAAAATAAATCTTGCGGTTGATGCAATATGGTCGGGAATTTTGACAGATGGTTTGCGCGCGACGCTGGCCCCCCTGCGAAGTCTGCAGTGGCACGAAGTATGCAGGGTCCCAGGTGATGTTGGGACAGCCACATTCCGTGGAATTATCAGGAGGAGAAAAACCATGAACACCATCTGTAGCTTGTGCTTGCCGACGGCAGCCTTGTTGGCGGGATTGATCGTCACAACACCGGCATTGGCCGGCCCGGGCGGGGATATTCCTTGCGGGTCCAAGGCCGGCGTTGTCCGGGAACGTACCATCAACCCTTCCAACTTTGAGGTCCGCATCACAGACCGCGACGGCAACGTCCTGGTGCCGCAGCCAGCCGGTTTTCCCGTTTTCGCCAAAGGCAAATTGCTGGCCGACGGCACCTTTGGCGCCGACGTGGCGATCCGGGCCTTCCCGTTTGCCTGCGACGTCAAAAATAGAACCTTTGCTTTACGCAAGAAAAAGGCCGGCCCCCTTGCTGCAGATCTGGACCCAGAGGTTGCCGAAATGGCGGACCTCAGCCTGGAGGCGATTCAGTTCGATGGCGTCAGCGGCACGTACTCCCTGGAAGACCTGTTCGGACGCCTGCAGGTCGATCTGGGCAGCGGCGTTTTCCTGACCATGCCCGACCTCTACGCCGATACCAATGGCGACGGCGTGATCGGCGACGGCGACCTGCTCTATAGCATGGTCGACATCAACACCTACCTGACGGCGCCGCCAAGTTTCAAGCTGGGCGATACCTTAAACATCGTCAATGGCCGCGTCGCCGGCCTGCCCGGCATGAAGTTCAGCACCACGCCGTTCGAATTCGACCCTGTTGCCGGCTTCGACAATGGAACGCCCTTTACCGGCCTGGGGGATGTTGAGAGTCTGCACGCCGTGGCCGCGGTGCCCGAACCGGGCACCCTCTGGCTTTGCTGCGCTGCCGTGGCCGGCGTGGCAGTTTCCCGCCGCCGCCAAGCAAAAACCGGCTAGATCAAGCCGGGCCGCCCCAGCTCAGGCGCAGCACGATCCAGTGCGCCAGCAGGCGGTTGAACAGGGCGAAGCCCAGGCCGTGGCTGCGCGCCACCTTCTGCTGCATGGCCAGCGCCGGCGACGGCTTGCCGCCCTTGACCGCGAACAGGATGCGGTTGTTGCCGGCGATGCCGCGGAACCAGCAGATGCGGCCCTGGAAGGTCTCGCGCAGGCGCCGCAGCATGGGGCCGTACTGCGGATCGTAGCTGAAGATATTGGCCACCAGCACGCCGCCGGGCCGCAGCGCGCGGCGGCAGTCGGCGTAGAAGGCGGCGCTGCCCAGCGCCGGCGGCAGGCCTTCGGCGTCGAAGCCGTCCACCAGCAGCACGTCGGCGGCGCCGGCCAGGCCGGCCAGGTATTCGGTGGCGTCGGCCTGGATGATGCGGAAGCGGGTGTTGTCGCGCGGGATGGCGAACTGCTCGCGCAGCGCGATCACGTCGGCGCGCAGCTCGAGCACCGTGATGCGGCTGTGCGGCAGGTAGCGGTAGCAGAACTTGGCCAGCGAGCCGCCGCCCAGCCCGACCATGACGATGTGCTCCGGCCTGGGCTGGAACAGCACAAAGCACATCATCGCGCGCGCGTAGCTGAGCACCAGCTCGTCCGGCCGCGACAGCCGCATCTCGCTCTGGACCATGCCGGGCTGGAATTCGAGCGAGCGCTTGTCGCCGCGCGTATGCACTTGCGGCAGGTGGGAGGACGGGGGTACAGTCATATTGTGGATTTGCAATGTCAATTTATAGTAGCATGCCGGCCAGTAAGCCACATTGCATTTACAGAAGCAACATTTGTAGGTACATTGGCGATAGCATAGGCCAGCCCCTCCGGCGGCCCCCTTGGAGACAGAGACGATGTTTTTAGACCACCCCACGCTTACCGCCACCAACAGCTTTACCGAACCTGACCGCATGGAGCGCCTGCTGCGCGTGTACGGCTACGTGGTGGCGCTGGCCGACATGGCCGGCAAGCCGGCCTTTATCGAAAAAGTCAGCCAGCTGCACGACCACAAGGGCACGCTGATCGTGTTCTGGCACGACGCGCCGACCGACGACGAGAAGGCCTATTTCTCCCAGGCCTGGGCCAGCAAGATGGGCGACGGCAGCACCAACGTCGAGCACGAGGTCTGACCCGCCCCAGGTCATGGATATAAAAACTTTGGTACTGGCGCTGGCGCTGGGCAATCTGAGCCTGTGCGCGGCGCTGTTCTTTTTTGAGCAGCAGCGGCGCCGCGACGGCCTGCCTGCGGCCGCCGCCACCTGGGGCATGGCCAAGCAGTGCCAGGCCGTGGCCTGGGGCCTGCTGTTCCTGCGCGGCACCCTGCCGGACTTCCTGACCATCCCCTTCGCCAACGCCTTGCTGTTCGCCGGTTTCGCGCTGGACGCCTCGGCCTTGTGGGAGCAGGCCGGCCGCCGCGTCTGGCGGCGCTACCTGCTGCCGGCGCTGGGCGCGGCGATCGGCGTGTTCACCGGCGCCTGGCTGCTGGAGCTGCCGGCGCCCGAACGCATCGCCATCGCCTCGCTGATCATCGGATTCTTCTTCATCGCCGGCGCCGCCGCGCTGGGCCGGGGCTGGAGCGCCGGCACCTTGCTGCGGCGCTATCTGGTGCTGTCCTCGCTGCTGCTGGCGCTGGCCGTGATGGCGCGCGGCCTGCTGACGGCGCTGCTGCCGGACGGCTGGGGCTGGGTCAGCCCGGCCATCATCCAGGGCGTCGGCATCGCCGCCCTGTACATGATGATGCTGGGCAACGCCTTCGGCTATCTGTTGCTGACCCGCGAGCGCCAGCAGGCCGAACTGGCGCGGCTGGAAGTGGTCGACGCCCTGACCGACGTGCCCAACCGGCGCGGTTTCTACCAGACGCTGACGCCGTGGATCGCGCTGGCGCGCCGGCCCGGCATGCCGACCGCGCTGATCGTCCTGAACCTCGACCATTTCAAGCGCGTCAACGACAACTACGGCCATCCGGTGGGCGACCTGGTGCTCAAGGCCATGGTCGACGTCTGCAAAAAGCAGCTGCGCGACAGCGACCTGATGGGCCGCCTGGGCGGCGCCGAGTTCGCCATCCAGCTGCCGCGCACCTCGCTGGAGGATGCGCTGACGGTGGCCGAGCGTATCCGCAACGCCGTCGCCGCGCAGCCGGTCAAGGCGGAAAAAGCCGTCATCAACATGACCGCCAGCCTGGGCGTGACCACCCTGCGCGCCGACGACACCACCGTCAGCCTGTTCAAGCGCGCCGACGAGGCGCTGCAACTGGCCAAACAGGCCGGCCGCAACCGCGTGGTCGAGGCGCAGACCGGCGCCGGCGCGCTGGAAGCCTGATTTGCTGCGCCGCTGTCATCAGCAGGTAACAAACTGCGCCTATCGTGATTATAATCATGTAAATCGTTTAGTTTGATTCACCCGCGAGCCTTCGTTGCCGTTTGCCGAGAGAGGCTTCCAAATATGTACGCAGCAGTAGATCTGGGTTCCAACAGTTTTCGCCTCCACATCGGCAAGCATGACGGGGAGGCGATCCGCGTCCTGAAATCCGTGCGCGAGCCGATCCGCCTGGCCGCAGGGCTGGACGACAAGGGCAACCTGACCCCCGCCGCCATGCAGACCGCGCTGGCCTGCCTGAAAAACTTCCGCGCCGTGCTGGCCGCCTACAAGCTCGATGGCGTGCGCGTGGTGGCCACGTCGGCCATGCGGGTGGCGCGCAATTCCGCCAGCTTCCTGCCCGAAGCCGAACTGGCGATCGGCTATCCGATCGAGATCATCTCCGGCGAGGAGGAGGGGCGCCTGATCTACATGGGCGTGGCCAACGCGCTGGCGCTGGCCGGCGAACGGCGGCTGGTGATCGACATCGGCGGCGGCTCCACCGAGTTGATACTGGGGCGCGGCCAGGAAATCGAGCGGGTCGAGTCGTTCAGCGTCGGCACGGTCAAGCAAAGCCTGTCGTTCTTCATCGGCGGCCGGGTCGACGCCGCCTCCTACGAAGCGGCCATCCTGTCGGCGCGCAGCCATTTCGAGGATGCGGCGCCGCCTTTCCACCCGCAATACTGGCGGCAGTGCTACGGCTCCTCCGGCACCGCCCGCACCATCGCCGACATCATCGTCAAGAACGGCATTGGGCGTGAAGTCAATCTCGACACGCTCACCGCGCTCAAACAGCGCTTCATCGAATTCGGCCACGTCAGCCGGATCGAGATGGCGGGCCTGCGCCCGGAGCGCGCCAGCACCATCATCGGCGGCCTGGCGATCCTGATCGGCCTGGTGCGCGAGCTGGACATCCCGGTGGTGCAGCCGATCGAGGCTGGCCTGCGCATGGGCGTGATGTGGGACTTGCACCTGCGCTCGACCAAGCGTGACCGCCGCGAACAATCGGTGCAGGCCTGCGTACTCAAGTTCCATTGCGACGAACGGCGCGCCAACCGCGTGGCCGACGACGCGCTGGCGCTGTATGTGCAGACCAAGCCGACCAGCGACCAGTACACCCGCCACCTGTACTGGAGCGCGCTGCTGCACGAAATGGGCATGGTGGTGTCGCACACCGGCTACCACAAGCACGCCGCCTACATGATCGAGAACGCCGACCTGCCGGGCTTCACGGCGCGCGAGCAGAAGACCATGGCCCGCCTGATCGCCGCCCACAAGGGCAATCTGCGCAAGGTGGCCGACGCGCTGGCGGAACCGGATTTCGTCAAAGCCGTGGTGGCGCTGCGGCTGGCGGTGCTGTTCATGCACTCGCGCATGGACATCGACTTCACGCTGATCAAGTTGCGGATGAAGAGCCGCATCGAGCTGGAAATCCGCCGCGAATGGATCGGCGACCATCCCACCCTGTCCTACTGGCTGGAGAAGGAACAGGAGCAGTGGGATGAAGTTGGGGTAGACTTCAGCATACGCACCATCGGCTAAACTCTGGGGAGGGCTATGACGAAGGACGGCATCTATCGCAGCTGGGCGGGCGTTTGCGCGCTGCTGGCGCTGGTGCTGCCGGCATCCCCGGCGGCCGGCGCCGCCGGCAAGCAGGAAACCGTGATCCTGTGCTTCGAGCAGCAGGACGTGCGCCCGTGGCGCACCGAGCAGGGTGGCGGCCTGAATTTCGCGCTGCTCAAGATGGTCGAGCAGCGGCTCGACATCCGCTTCGATTACCAGAGCATACCGTGGAAACGCTGCCTGGCCGAACTTAAAGCCAACGCCGTCGACGGCGCCTTCGCCGTCAGCTACAAGCCGGACCGGCGCGAGCTGGGCGAATACCCCGGCGGCCAGCAGATCGACGCGAGCAAACGCATGCACATTGACAGCTACATGGTGGTCCGCAAAAAAGGCAGCAAGGTCGAATGGGACGGCAAGAGCTTCCATAACCTCGACGGCGCCATCGGTTTTCAGCTTGGCTACTCGGTGGGCGACGTGCTGCGCGCGCAGAACGTCGAAGTGGACGAGGGCAGCCAGCGCGCCGACGAACTGGCGCGCAAAGTGATCGCCGGCCGGGTGGCGGCGGCGGCCATCGGCGGCAGCGACGCGCACGGCCTGATGAACGGGGCGCTGGCGCCGCAGCTGGAGGAACTGCCCATCCCCATCATCGAAAAACCCTACTTCCTGATCCTCTCGCACGGCATGCTGGCGGCGCGGCCGCAACTGGCGGAACGCATCTGGCACGCCATCGAGGAAGCCCGCAACAGCGCGGCCTACCGCAAGCTGGAAGCGGCCGAAGGAGTTCGTCATTGATGCGCCGGAGCCGGAGCTGAACGCGGTGCCGGCTGCGGCGCTGAGCGGCGGTCCGCTGGCGCGCCTGCGCAGCGCATGGCGCCGCGACATCCTGCTGCGGCTGGGCTTCGGCATCTTCGTCTCGGTGGCCGTGTCCACCGCCATCTACACCACCTACGTGATGCAGACGCTCAAGAGCGAAGCCGAACAAAATATCCGCGAACGCGCCGAACGGCTGGCGGCGGTGCTGTCGCAGGCGCTGGCGCGGCCGCTGTTCGACATCAACGGCGCGGCCGTCTCCAGCGTGGTCGACGCCTCGGGCGCCACGCCGGAAGTGCTGGTGCTGCGGGTGCTGGCGCCCAACGGCGCGGAGCTGGCCAGCTACGTCTCGCCGCTGCGCGAACCGGTGGCGGCGATCAAGGTGCATCGCGACATCAGCTTTACCGACGCCCGCCGCACCTATCCGGTCGGCTCGATCGACCTGGCCTTTTCGCGCCAGCAGATCGACCAGGACCTGCGGCGCCAGATCTACAACACGGTGGCCGCCAACCTGCTGCTGGCGCTGGGCATCGTGCTGTCGATCCTGGTGGTCGGACGGCGCGCGGCGCGGCCGTTCGCCGACATTCAAACCGGCCTGGAAAAACTGACGCGCGGCGAGACCGACATCAAGTTGTCCGGCATCGGCCGCGAAGACCAGGTGGGCCGCCTGTCCGGCGCCGTGCTGCGCTTCCGCGACACCTTGACCCGGCTGCGCGACGCCGAGCAGGAGCTGCGCGAGTTGAACGGCGAGCTGGAATTGCGCATCGCCGCCCGTACCGGGGAGCTGACCAGCTCCATGCAGCAGCTGGGCGACAGCCAGGCCAAGCTGCAAACCATCCTCGACACCGCGCTCGACGCGGTGGTGCGCATGGACCTGGCGGGCCGCATCGTCGGCTGGAACGCGCAGGCCGAGCGGATTTTCGGCTGGAGCCGCGACGAGGCGCTGGGGCTGGCGCTGGACAAGACCATCATCCCGGCGCGCTACCGCTACGACCACCGGCGCGGCATGCAGCGCTACATGGCCGGCGGCGGCGCCGCCCCGGTGCTCGACACACGCATCGAAGTGGTGGCGCTGCGCCGCAATGGCGAGGAGTTCCCGATCGAGCTGGCGATCACCCAGGTCAAGTCGGAGGGGCAGGACAGCTTCGAGTTCTGCGCCTTCATCCGCGACATCAGCGACCGCCGCGAGCGCGAGCAAAAACTGGTCAACGCCAACGTGGCGGCGGAGGCGGCCAACATCGCCAAGTCCGAATTCCTGGCCAATATGAGCCACGAAATCCGCACCCCGATGAGCGCCGTGATCGGCATGGCCTACCTGGCGCTGCGCACCGAGATGTCGCCCAAGCAGCACGACTACATCAGCAAGATCCACCGCGCCGCCTTGTCGCTGCTGGGCATCATCAACGACATCCTGGATTTCTCGAAGATCGAAGCGGGGCGGCTGGAGGTGGAGGCGATCCCGTTCGCCTTGGAGGATGTGCTGGCCCATGTCTCCAGCGTGACCGCGCAGCGCGCCGCCGACAAGCACCTGCGCTACCTGGTCTCGAGCGCGCCCGAGGTGCCGCGCTACCTGGTGGGCGACCCGCTGCGCCTGGGGCAGGTGCTGGTCAACCTGGCCAACAACGCCGTCAAATTCACCGCCGAGGGCGAGCTGGAACTGCGCTGCGAAGCCAGTCGTGTCGACGACCGGGAAGGCAAGGCCACGCTGCGTTTCTGTGTGCGCGACACCGGCATCGGCATGACCCAGCAGCAGAAGGCTAGGCTGTTCCATGCCTTCAGCCAGGCCAACGGTTCGACCACGCGGCACTACGGCGGCACCGGCCTTGGGCTGTCGATTTCGCAGCAGCTGGTGCGCCTGATGGGGGGGCGCATCGAAGTCGAGAGCGAGCTGGATCAGGGGTCGCGCTTCCATTTCGAGCTTCAGTTCGCGCTGTCCGACGTGGCGGCGGTGGCGGTGCAGGCGGCAGTGCATCACGGGCCGGTGGGCGACCTGACGCTGCAGGCCTCGCCGCGCCGCGCGGCGCGCATTCTGCTGGCCGAGGATAGCCCGGACAACCAGGATGTGACGGTGGAGTTGCTGGAGTTGCAGGGCATCGTGGTCGACGTGGTGGCCAATGGCCGCGAGGCGCTGGACCGCTTGCAGGCCGCCGATCCCGGCGCCTATGACCTGGTGCTGATGGACCTGGGCATGCCGGTGATGAACGGCCACGAAGCCACGCGCCTGCTGCGCCAGGACAGCCGTTTCAGCGAGCTGCCGGTGATCGCGCTGACCTCGCGCGCGCTGGCCGGCGTGGAGGCGCGCTGCATGGCGGAGGGCATGCAGGACTACATCACCAAGCCGGTCGATCCGCAGCGGCTGTACAGCGTGTTGTCGCGCTGGCTGGGCGTGTCGATGAAGGCGCTCCCGCCGCTGCCGCCGCGCGCCGACGCGGACCTGGTCGATCCGAACCTGGCGCTGGCTGAACTGCGCGGCCTGCTGGCGGACTTCAGCGGCGACAGCGTGGATTATTTCGGCAGCGTGCAGGCATCGCTGGCGACGCTGCTGCCGCCGGTGACGATGACTCGCCTGGCCGGGCATATGATGCATTACGAATTCGAGGCCGCCGGAAAACTGCTGGCGGCGGTCGTGCGAGAACTGGAGGAGCCATGAACGGAAAAATCAGCCGGCCGACGATTCTGATTGTCGACGATACGCCGGACAACATCACGCTGCTGTCCAATCTCCTGAAGGACAAGTACAACACCAAGGTCGCGACCAGCGGCGCGACGGCGCTGCAAATCGTCGCCGCCTCGCCGGTGGACCTGATCCTGCTCGACATCATGATGCCGGACATGGACGGTTTCGAGACGTGCCGCCGCCTCAAGGCCGATGCGCACAGCAACGCCATCCCTGTGCTGTTCCTGACGGCTAAAAGCCAGTCCGACGACGAGGCCAAGGGGCTGGCTTTGGGTGCTGTAGATTTCTTGCGTAAGCCCGTCAATCCCGACGTTTTGTTTGCCCGCGTCGCTCTGCATTTGCGCTAGGACAAGCAAAAAAACCGTAAATGATATATATTGTTTATATTGTTGATTAATAAATGGAGTTGGTATGAACAAATCTGTCAATGGCGTGCTGAATGGTAAAGAACCTGCGCTGCCGAAAAAACCTGTTGTGAAAGCACCTGCCAAAGCTGCCGCCAAGCCGGTGGCCAAGGCCGCAGTCAAGCCGGCCGCACCGAAAGCCGCAGTCAAGCCAGTCGCAGCGAAGGCCGTACCTAAAGCCGCCGCCAAGCCAGCCGCCGCCAAGGCCGCGCCGAAAGCAGCACCTAAGGCCGCCGCCAAGCCAGCCGCCAAGCCGGCACCTAAGGCCGCACCAAAGGCCGCTGCCAAGCCAGCACCTAAGGCCGCACCTAAAGCCGCACCTAAGGCCGCACCTAAGGCCGCAGCCGCCAAGCCGGCGCCAGTGGATGCCGCCAAGGACAAAACCCGCAAGGAAAAACTGGTGCGCGACAGCTTCACCATGCCGGAACAGGAATATGCGGTGCTCGGCCAGGTCAAGAAGGCTTGCCTGAAGGCCGGTTTCGAAATCAAGAAAAGCGAATTGCTGCGTATCGGCGTGGCCCTGATCAGCCAGATCGACCTTGCCACGCTGCAAAATGTGTTGGCAGGCCTGCCGCAACTGAAGACCGGCCGCCCAAAGAAAGCCTAATTAAAAAACAACACTTCGGCTTATGTCACGGAACTGACACCACGATGTCATTTTCCTGAAGTATTCGACCGTTACGCTTGCTTCGTCTCCCACAGAAAGGATGAAGCATGCAAACCTCGATCATACAAGCCGACGTGCGAGCAGCGTCCGGTAAGCTGGTACTCAGTATGGCAAGCACACCGGAAGAGCTGCGCGAGGTACAGCGCCTGCGCTACAAGGTGTTCATCGAAACAATGGGATTGAGTTCGCTGGTCCGCGAAGATGGCCTGGACAGCGACGAATTCGACGAACACTGCGATCACCTGATCGTGCGTGATTCGAGCACGCTCAGGGTGGTGGGCACCTACCGCCTGCTGAGCGCATCGCGCGCCCGCAAGCTGGGCCGCGTCTACTCCGAAGGCGAGTTCGACCTGGGTCGCCTGAACAACCTGCGTGGCCGCATGGTGGAAGCGGGCCGTGCCTGCATCCATCCCGACTACCGTGGCGGCAGCGTCATCATGCTGCTGTGGTCCGGCCTGGCCGAGTACATGCGCCGCGAGAACTGCGACTACCTGGCCGGCTGCGCCAGCATCAGCCTGGCCGATGGCGGCCACAATGCGGTCGCCGTCTATCAGTCGCTCGCTGGCGCCCACCTGGCGCCGTCCGAATATCGCGTCACCCCGCACCTGCCGTTCCCGTTCTCGAAACTGGAAGCCGCGCAGAAGCCGCAAGTACCGCCGCTGCTGAAGGGCTACGTGCGTTCGGGCGCCTGGATTTGCGGCGAGCCGGCCTGGGATCCTGATTTTGAAAGCGCCGACCTGTTCCTGCTGCTGCCGTTGGCGAACCTGGATGGCCGCTACGCCCGCCATTACGGCGTGGCCGGCGAACAGCTGGCTGCGTGAGGCGGCGCCGCCCCGTGTAGAATAAGCCGTTGTGCTTATTCAGCGAGGCAGTGATGAAGTTTGAAACCGAGACGGAACGAAGCGGATCGCAGGAGCGGTCCGTGTTGCGCCGTCGCGGCCTGGCGGCGCAAGACGCCAGCCGCACCACCGACCGCGTTGCCGAGGAACTCCCGGTGGCGCTGGTCGTCAATGGCATTTCGCATGCCGTCATGATGGTCACGCCGCGCGAGCTGGAAGCGTTCGCGCTGGGCTTCGCACTGACCGAGGGCCTGGTCGGCAAGGCCGCCGACGTCTTCGATATCGAACTGCGGGAACACGCGCGCAGCTTCGAGGTCGCCCTCACCATCGCCCAAGAGGATTTCATGCAGCTCAAGCAGCAGCGCCGCTCGATGGCGGGCCGCAGCGGTTGCGGCGTGTGCGGCATCGAGAGCCTGGAGCTGTTGGATTTGCGGCCCGAGCGCATCGCGGCGGCGGCGCTGCATGATGCGGATACGCTGTCGCCGGCCATCGCGCGCGCGGCGGCGGAGCTGGGAAAACATCAGGAGCTGATGCACGCCACCGGCGGCGTGCATGCCGCCGCATGGTGCGCGGCGGATGGCGCCGTGCTGCGCGTGTGCGAGGATGTGGGCCGCCACAATGCGCTCGATAAGCTGATCGGCCACCTGGCGCGCGACGGCGTGGACATGCAGCGCGGCTTTGTGTTCATGTCCAGCCGCGCCAGTTATGAGCTGGTGCGCAAGGCTGCGCGCATGCATATTCCGATGCTGGCGACCATCTCCGCCCCCAGCACGCTGGCGATCGACATCGCCGCCGAGGCGGGCATCAAGCTGGTGAGCTTCTGCCGCCAGGACGGCTGCGTCGAATATACCTGACTATTCAGCCGACGACTGTTCCGCCGACAGCTGCAGCAGCACCGGGATCGATTTCGAGGTCGGCGTGCCGGCGCCGTCGGCGGTGCTGTGCAGCGGGATCAGGCCGTTGGTCTCCGGGAAGTAGGCGCCCAGGCAGCCGCGCGGAATGTCGTATTCCGCCAGCAGGAAGCGGTCGGCGCGGCGTTCCACGCCGTCGTCCCACACGCCGAGCATGTCGACCCACTGGCCGCTGCGCATGCCCAGCAGGGCCAGGTCCGCCGCGTTGATGAACACCACGCGGCGCAGGCCGAACACGCCGCGATAGCGGTCGTCCATGCCGTAGATGGTGGTGTTGTACTGGTCGTGCGAACGGGCCGTCATCAGCGTCATCAAACGCTCGCCGTGCAGGGCGCGGGCGCGGTGGATGGGGGTGTCGGTGTCGACCGCGTGCGGCACGAACTGCGCCTTGCCGCTGGCGGTGCGCCATTCGCGCTCGCGCGAGGCCACCTTCAGATGGAAGCCGCCCGGCTTGGCCACGCGCGCGTTGAAATCGTGGAAATCGTCGAACACGGTTTCGATGGCGTCGCGGATGCGGGCGTAGTCGCCGCCGTAGCCCAGCCAGTCCACCTTGGCGCTGCCCAGCGTGGCGTGCGCCATGCGGGCGGTGATCATGGTCTCGGACAGCAGGTTGGCGGATGCCGGCGTGTTCATGCCGTAGGACAGGTGGACCATGCTCATCGAATCCTCCACCGTCACGCCCTGCGGCACGCCGGCCTGCAGGTCGATCTCGGTGCGGCCCAAGGTTGGCAGGATCAGCGCGTCCTTGCCGTGCACCAGATGGCTGCGATTGAGTTTGGTGGCGACATGCACGGTCAGGTCGCAGGCGCGCAGCGCATCGAAGGTCAGCGGCGTGTCCGGCGTCGCCATGGCGAAGTTGCCGCCCATGCCGAAGAAGACTTTCACTTTCCCGTCCAGCATGGCCTGGATGCTTTCCACCGTGTCGTAGCCGTGCGCGCGCGGCGGCTCGAAGGCGAACACCTGCTGCATGCGGTCGAGGAAGGCCTTGGTCGGCTTTTCCTCGATGCCCATGGTGCGGTCGCCCTGCACATTGGAGTGGCCGCGCACCGGGCACAGGCCGGCGCCGAGGCGGCCGATATTCCCGCGCATCATCATCAGGTTGGACAGCATCTGGATCGTCGCCACCGCGCCCTTGTGCTGGGTCAGGCCCATGCCCCAGGTGCAGATGACTTTCTGGCCTTTGATGTAGATCTCGGTCAGCTCGTCGATCTGCGCGCGCGGCACGCCGGATTCGGCCAGCAGCTGGTCCCAGTCCTGGGCGCGCAAGTCCTGTTCGAAGGCCGCGTAGCCGCTGGTGTGGGCGGCGATGAAGTCGCGGTCCAGCAGCGAGGCCTGGCCGGCGGCCAGTTCGGCGTCGTCGCGCTCGACCAGGCGCTTGGCGACGGCCTTGATCAGCGCGAAGTCGCCGCTCAGTTTAGGCTGCACGAACATGCTGCTGATGCTGGTGCTGGAATTGGTCAGCATCTCCATCGGATGCGCGGGGCTGGTGAAGCGTTCCAGGCCGCGCTCGCGCAACGGGTTGATCGAGACGATGGTGGCGCCGCGCTTGGCGCAGTCGCGCAACTCGCCCAGCATGCGCGGATGGTTGGTGGCCGGGTTCTGGCCGAAGATCAGCAGCGTGTCGGCGTGTTCGAAATCCTCCAGCGTGACCGTGCCCTTGCCGACGCCGACGGTGCCCGGCAGGCCGCGGCTGGTCGGCTCGTGGCACATATTGGAGCAATCGGGGAAGTTGTTGGTGCCGTACATGCGCACGAACAGCTGGAACAGGAAGGCCGCTTCGTTGCCGGTGCGGCCGGAGACGTAGAACGTGGCCTGGTTCGGATCGGGCAGGGCCTTCAGGTGGCGGGCGATCAGCGCGAAGGCGTCGTCCCAGGCGATAGGCAGGTATTTGTCGCTGGCGCTGTCGTAGACCAGCGGGTCGGTCAGGCGGCCGTGCTGTTCGAGCTGGTAGTCGGATTGCGTGAGCAGCTCGGCCACGGTGTGGGCGGCGAAGAAGTCGGGACGCACGCGCTTGCTGGTGGCTTCGGCCGCCACCGCCTTGACGCCGTTTTCGCAGAACTCGAAGGTGGACGCGTGTTCGCGGTCCGGCCAGGCGCAGCCGGGACAGTCGAAACCGTCCGGCTGGTTTTGCTTGAGCAGCGTCTTGTAATTGCCGCCGCTGACCTTTTCGCGCACCAGATTAATCGCCACCTGTTTTAACGCGCCCCAGCCTGCGGCGGCGTGTTGATACGGTTCGATGCGTCCTTCGGGTTTCGTCTTCTGCATGCTTTATCCCAGTCTGACTTGTTGAGCGGAGTATAGTGCAGAATTGTGTTTTTGAGCTCACGGGTGCGCGATATGGATGAAGAGGTCATGGCCGCGCTGGTCGGCGTGCTGGAGGCGCTGTGGCGCATCAACGCGGAGTGGCCGGACAAGCCCTGCTCGCTGGCCAAATTGAGCAAGCAGTCGGAGCGGCCGATGTCGGTGCTACGCCGCCAGCTGACCATGCTGGTCGATGCCGGCTGGGTCGAGCTGCGGCTGGAGGAGGGCGGTGTCGCCGGCACCGTGCTGCTGACCGAGAGCGGCCGGCAGTTGGGCCGGGAACTGTTCGCCTGAACGTATAGGCCTAGGCGCCGTGGCGTTGGCGGCGGCGCGCGGCCAGCAAGCCCAGGCCCGCCAGCAACAGCGCATACGTGGCCGGTTCCGGCACCGGCGCCAGCTGGTAGTGGTACAGCGCCAGGTGCAGGTTGGGATTGGTCAGCGACTGGCCGCTGCGGTCCGGGTCGACCACCTGTTCGATGTACATATCGAGCGCGCCGTTGGCGCCTTCGCGCAGCGCCAATCCTTCCATTTCCAGATCTCCCAGTGGCTGCGGCAGGCGCAGCACTTCCTCCACCGCGCCGGTCAGCAGGTTGCCGCGGTAAATCGATTGCGTGTCGTTGTCCGAGGCCATGTACAGCCAGTCGCCGATCACTTTGGCGCCCTGGATGCGGCCCAGCGGCGCGGACAGTGTCAGCGTGTGGCTGAAGCTCCAGTCGCCGAGGTTGTAGACGTTGATGGTGTTCCCCTCCTGCCATTCCTTGCCGTAGCCGAAGCCGCGCTTGGCGTCCACCGCGACCCAGCTGGCCAGGTCCTTGTTCGGGTTGGCGGGCGTGCCGCCCAGCTCGTAGGTCTGGCCGGTGTAGCTCAGGTCCGCGGCGTTGAACAGCGCCACGTGCGGCTTGGCGTAGCCGGCGGTGGAATCGAGCGCAGCGTAGATGACGCCGTTGTGATAATCGATGTCGCCGATGTGGTTCAGTCCCTGCGCCAGCAGCGCGCCAGGGATGCCGGGCGACAGGCCGCCGCTCAGCGTGAACGAGGAATTGCGCTGCACGGAGTCGAAGTTGTCGTTGGCGCGTTCCAGGCCGTACTGCCAGGAGAAGAACCATTGCTTGCCGTCGGTGGCCATGCCCTGGCTGCGATACAGGCCGGTGAAGGAATTGGGCGTGGGCGTGTGCATGTAGAAATTGTCGACGCCGGCGAGCTTCCACGCATCGGCGGCGTGGGCCGGAACGAGTGCGGCGGCGCCAAGCGCCAGGGCCAGCAGGGCAGGAATGCGCATGACTTACTCCGTTATCAAAATGGCTTGAAGTTATGATAACCACGCATTGTGACCGCCCCACGACAAAAATCAGCTTGCAATCGATCGAGGCGAGGACTACACTTTATTTGTACCGATCGGTACAAACAACTTGAAGAGGTAATCCCATGACACGACCACCGCTGCCGCCGTTCACCCGTGAAACCGCGATCCAGAAAGTCCGCCTGGCCGAAGACGGCTGGAACAGCCGCAACCCGGAAAAGGTCGCGCTGGCCTACACCGAGGACTGCCGCTGGCGCAACCGCGCCGAATTCGTCACCGGCCGCGCCGCCATTGTCGGCCTGTTGTCGCGCAAATGGACGCGCGAACTCGACTACCGGCTGATCAAGGAATTGTGGGCATTTGAAGGCAACCGCATTGCGGTTCGCTTCGCCTACGAATACCATGACGACTCCGGCCAGTGGTATCGCGCCTACGGCAACGAGAACTGGGAATTCGCCGAGGACGGCTTGATGCGCCACCGCCTGGCCAGCATCAACGAAGCGCCGATCGCGGCGGCCGAGCGCAAGTTCCATTGGGACCTGAACGGCCCGCGTCCGGCCGATCATCCGGGCTTGAGCGAGTTCGGTTTTTGAATGTGTTAAGAAGGTAGTCATGGCAAGAACGATGGTCGAACGCGGCGACGTGATCCCGCTGCTGGCGGAAGTGTTTCGGACTTACGGATTCGAAGGCGCCAGCCTGTCCCGGATTTCCGAAGGCACCAAGCTGGGCAAGGGAAGCATGTATAACTTTTTCCCCGGCGGTAAGGAGGAGATGGCGGACGCCGTGCTGGCCGAGATCGACGGCTGGTTCCGCGACCAGGTGTTCCAGCCGCTGCGCAGCGCCGACGATGCGGCCCAGGGGATAGCGCGGATGTTCGTCGCGGTCGGCCGTTACTTCGAGTCGGGGCGCAAGGTGTGCCTGGTGGGCGTGTTCGCGCTGGGTCATGAGCGCGACCGTTTCACCCTCAAGGTGCAGGGCTACTTTGCCGAGTGGGTGGCGGCGCTGGCCGATGCGCTGGAGCGCGCCGGCCGCGACGCCGACACCGCGCAGGCGCTGGCCGAGGACACGGTCGGCGGCATCCAGGGCGCGCTGGTGCTGGCGCGCGCGGCCGGCGAGCCGGAACTGTTCATGCGCACGCTGGAGCGTTTGCAGCGCCGCCTGGTGCTGGTCTGACGGCGTCCCGCGCCGCCGTCAAAGCAGGCCGATATCGCGCCCTTTGGCGCCGAAAATCTGCTCGACCTGCGCGGCATTGAGGCCGTACATGCGCGCCAGCAGGCCGCCGAACATGGCGCGGTATTCGTTGAGCACCGGGTAGTCGCGGTTCTGGAACAGCGTGGCCTGCTCCAGCCGCACCTGTTCGCCGCGCACCTTGCCGCCCTGGACGCCGCCGCCCAGCACCCAGTAGACGGTGCCGTGTCCGTGGTCGGTGCCGCGGTTGCCGTTCTCGCGGAAGGTGCGGCCGAATTCACTGACGACGATCACCACCGTGTCCTTCCAGTCCGCGCCCATCTCGTGCGCGAAGCCGGCCAGGCCGCGACCCAGTTCGTCCAGCCGCCCGGCCAGGTAGCCGGTGGCGCCGCCCTGTCCGACGTGGGTGTCCCAGCCGCCGACGTCGACGAAACCGATGTTGTATTTGTCCTTCATCAGCTTGGCGATGCGGCGCGCTTCCAGCTCGAAGCCCTTGGCGGAGATGGCATTGCGGTTGGCCGCATCCATCTCGCCGATCATTTCCTTCATCACGTCCTCGCGCACCGCGAAGCCGTCGCGCACCTGCTGCGACAGGGCGCTGCCGTCGTACATGGCGGAGATCAGCTTGGCCTGGCGCGCATCGACCGAGGGCTTGGCGATGGAGCGCAGCGCCATGTTCGGCAACTGCACGCCGCCCTGCATGATCAGCGGCAGTTGGTCGGTGAAGGAGATGGCGCTGGCGCGGTCGGCGCTCAGCGTCTGCGCCAGCCGGTTCAGGAAGCCGGAGCGATAGTCGCGCGTGCGGTCCAGCGCCTGTCCGAGTTCGATGCTGTCCTGGGTTTCGAAGTGGCTGCGCGAGATGTCCTCGGTGCCGGCGAAGGGTACGAACGCCGCCTGGCCGGCCGTGAACAGCGGGTAGATGCTGTCGCGCAGGGCCGGGTGCAGACCCCAGTCGCTGTCTATCGGCAGCGCGGCATTGAGGTCCGCGCTGGGCTTGGGGATGGCGATGTTGGGCCGTACCTGGTAGTAGTACTGGCTGGAGATCGGCACCAGCAGGCTGGTGGCGTCGTAGCCGCCGCGCATGAAGACAAACAGCAGCCGGGTCTTGCCGGCCGGAGCGGCCCACAGATTGCCGGCCATCGCCGGCAGCGCCAGCGCGGACAGGGATTTGAGCAGGGTGCGGCGTTTCATGGCGCTCTTTCCGTAGAAGTTGTTTAAAAATGACGGCAGCTAGGCGTGGCGCCGAAGACAGTGCGAATGCACGGCTAGGCGCCACAACGACGCTGCCGGCATTTTGAAACTACTTCTTAGCGGTGCATCAGTTCGGGCGACGATAGCAGGAAGGTGTTCCATTCCTGCGGCGAGGTGGCCTGGTCCAGCACCTGGCGGGTGGCGGGGGCGATGGTTTTTTGCAGCGACTGGTAGTACAGCGCATTCGCCAGTTGCGGGAAGGCGGCCCGCTCCTGCGCCTGCGGGCCGTCGGTCTTGAACAGGCCCGCGCTGCCGGAGCCGATGGCCTTGGCGATCTCGAAGCGCGTGGTCATCTGGCCCGGACTGGCCCAGCCGGATTGCGTGAGCTGGTAGCCGTCCGGCGTTTGGCGGCCGTACAGCGGTTCGGCCATGCGCGTGAGCCAGTACAGCATCGGTCCGGTGTTGAGGACCACCTTGTCGTCGTAGGCCAGGCGCACGGCCGACACCACGTAATGCGCCGGGTCCTTGAATTTGCGCCCCAGCGACTGCGCGAATTCGGCCGACGTGAACAGGGTGCGCAGCACGGCTGCGATGTCGCCGTCGGTGGACAGGAAGGTGGCCGACATGCGTTCCACCAGGGCCGGCGGCGCTTCGTCGGCGACGAAGTAGAGCGCCAGCTTGCGGCTGACGAAGTGCGCGGTGGCCGGGTGGCGGCTCAGGCGGTCCAGCGCTTCGTCCACTTCGGCCAGGCCGCGTCCCTTGACGGTCTGGCCGAGGAATTCCTTGTTGCCGTAGTCGTGGCGGTTCGGGTTGAATTCAAACAGTCCTTGCCGCAGATACTGCGCCTGCAGTTCCTTCTTCACGTTGGGCGCGGTGGGACCGAGGTTGACGCCGACGCCGGTGAGGATGCGGGCCAGTTCCTGCACATCGCGCTGGCTGTAGCCGCCGTCCACGCCCAGCGTGTGCAGCTCCATCAGCTCGCGCGCGTAGTTTTCGTTGATATGGCCGGCGGCGTTCTGCTCGTTGTCCAGGTAGCGGATCATGGCCGGATGGCGTAGCGTGGCCCCCAGCAGCTCGCGGAACTTGCCCAGCGCGTGGGCGCGCACCGCCGTGTCCTCGTAGTCGCCGACCAGCAGGCGCAGGTTGCTCTTGCCCTGGTGGACGTTGAAGTGGTTCATCCAGAACCACGTCATCTGCTCCTGCAACTGGTTGGATGAATACAGGTCGCGCAGCAGCGAGCGCGTGGCGGCCTCCTTGGCGATACGATTGAGCTCTTGCTGGTAGGCCTGCTGCGCGGCTTTCTTCTGGTCGTCGTCGGCGATCTTGTCGGCGTCCTTGCGCTGCTGGTCCAGGTCCTGGTTCAGCTGCACCAGCGTTTTGCGGGTGATGGTCATGGCCTCGATCTGCGCCTGCGCGGCGGCCGGCAGCCGCGCGGCGGCGGGATGCAGCTGCTGCTCAAGCCAGGTGTCGTAGCCGAGTTTTTCGGCCTGCTGGTAGGTCGCCAGGTTGACGCCCCAGCTGACGCGGTTCAGCGCTCCGCTCAGCTGCTCGGGCTTGACCGCGGACGGGCCGGCGCCGTTGCCGGTGGCGGCGCAGCCGGCCAGCATCAGCAAGGCGCCGCCAGCGGCCAGGGACAGCGGTAAGGTCGGCATGGTGCGGGGTCTCATGAGTTTTATGTAAAAAATGTTGTCTTTTATAATAAGCCCATCTAGCATGGCTTTTTTACCAATATTTGACGAGTACCTATGAATCGAATTCAGTTGCTGATCCTGTTGGCGATGGGCTGCGGCGCCAGCTGCCAGGCGGCCGTTACGCTGCAAGTCACGACATCCGTGCATCACGAGCCGCTGAAGTCCGTCACCAAGTCGCCGGCCGACAGCAAGTCCACACTGTACGTCACCCTGGCCGACGACTACATTACCGCCAAGTCAGAGAATGCGACGACGATATACGATTTCAAGAACCGGCGGCGCGTGGTACTCGATGGTGCGAGCAAAACCTATGTCGACTACTCGCTGTTCGACACCGCCGGTTTCCGGGTCTTTGAAATGCGCAACCGCGTCGGCATGAACGCCATGCTGGCCAAGCTCAATTCCGAAATGAAGCCGGCCCGCAAAGTGGACCTTGAACAGGAGCTGTCGCTGGCCGAGGACAGCACCACCGTCATCGACGCCGCCACCAGCGGCGATGCGCTGAAATTCTCCAGCGAGGGCAGTCCGCTGGCCCAATGGAGCAAGCAAGGCGCCAAGGTTGGCGCGCGCGACGCGGCGCACTTCGCGCAGCTGCTGCGCTACACGCAATCGGTCCATCCGCAAGTGCTGGCCAGGCTGGCCGAAGGCGGCGTGATTCCCGACAGCCTGACCTTCACCGTCAACACGACCATGGGCGTCAGCACGGTCAACGTCAGCGTGGCGCAGGTGCAGGGCGCGACGCCGCCGGCCTATACGCTGCAAGGCTACACGCGCCGCCAGGCCGCGCCGGAGCAAGGCGCGATCGAGGCGCTGATGGACCGCATGGCGGCGCAGACGCCGGAGCAACTGGCCGCGCTGCGCGCCGCGCATCCCTGCGACACCGCGGCCGATTACCGCGCCGACCAGCTGCTCGACACGATGCTCGGCCGGTTGGAATGCACGCTGTCCACCGGCGCGGCCATGCTGCCGTTTACCCCGGCGCAGCTGGAACAGATACGCGCCAGCACCCCGGTCAGCCTGACCTTCAGCGCCACCAGCGCCAGCAAGCAGGAAGACTTTGCGCCCGCCGCGGCGACCTTGTCCGGCTTGCGCAACCAGGCGCCGCGCAAGGCTTATGTGCTCAAGCTCATGGAAGCCAACAACCGCGCCAGGCTGGAACAGTACAAGGAATGCGACCAGCTGTTTGCCGAGGTGCTGGAGGCCAATCCGGTGCTGGGCGGAGCATGGAAGGACATGGGCGACCTGATGATCATGCGCTTCGATACGCCCAGCGCGTGGCGTAGTTGGGACATCGGCCGCCGTATCGCGCCGACGCTGCCCAATTTCGCCTTCGTCAACCAGCTGGAAAGCGAAATCGCCAAGCGCCAGCCCGAGTATTTGGTATATTGAGGCAAACAACAACCAGCCGAGCATCATCATGCCCACCATCGATCCGCGGGTCGACGCCTACATCGCCAAGTCCGCCGAATTTGCGCAGCCCATCCTCAAGCACCTGCGCGCCGTCGTGCACGAGGCCTGCCCCGAGGTCGAAGAGACGATGAAATGGAGTTTCCCTCACTTCATGTACAAGGGCATGATGTGCGGGATGTCGGCCTTCAAGGCCCACTGCGCGCTGGGCTTCTGGAAGGGCGAGCTGCTGATGGCCGATGAGGCCAACCGCGAGGCGATGGGGCAGTTCGGCCGCATCGAAACGCTCAAGGACCTGCCGTCCAAGAAAGTCCTGACCGGCTACATCAAGAAGGCGATGAAGCTGAACGACGACGGCATCGCCGCGCCGGCCCGCGCCAAGCCCGCCGAACCGCGCCCGCTGCTCATCCCCGACGATTTCACCGCAGCGCTGCGCGCGGTGCCGGCGGCGCAGCGGCACTTCGACGCCTTCAGCCCGAGCAAGAAGCGCGACTACGCGGAATGGATCGCCGAGGCCAAGACCGAGGCCACCCGCGCGCGCCGGCGCGCGCAGGCGGTCGAGTGGATCGCCGAGGGCAAGGCCCGCAACTGGAAGTACGAGAAGTGCTGAGCCGATACGCTTAGCCGTCCAGCAGCGCCGGCTGGCGGCCGGCGCGCGCCAGCACGGGCCGCGCAGCCGGTTCCGCGTGCAGCTTGAATACCTGCACCGTAGCGGTCAGGTGTTGAGCCTGTTGCTGCAGGCTGCCTGCCGCCGCTGCCGCCTGTTCCACCAACGCGGCGTTCTGCTGCGTGACCGCGTCCATTTGCGACACCGCCTGGTTGATCTGCTCCAGTCCCTGCGTCTGTTCGCGGCTGGCGGAGCTGATCTCGCCCATGATGTCGCTGACGCGCCGCACGCTGTCGACGATTTCCGTCATCGTGGCGCCGGCTTCGCCCACCAGGCGGTTGCCGATGGTGACCTGGCCGACCGAGTTGTCGATCAGGGTCTTGATTTCCTTGGCGGCGCTGGCGGAACGTTGCGCCAGGTTGCGCACCTCGCTGGCCACCACCGCGAAGCCGCGCCCCTGTTCACCGGCGCGCGCCGCTTCGACCGCCGCATTCAGCGCCAGGATATTGGTCTGGAAGGCGATGCCGTCGATGACCGAGATGATGTCGACGATCTTGCGCGAGGAGTCGTGGATCGAATTCATGGTCTCGACCACCTGCGACACCACGTCGCCGCCCTTGGCCGCGACGCTGGTGGCGGTGGCCGCCAGCTGGTTGGCCTGGCGCGCGTTGTCGGCGTTGTGCTTGACGGTGGAGGTCAGCTCCTCCATCGAACTGGCCGTCTCTTCGAGCGAGCTGGCTTGCTGCTCGGTGCGCGCCGACAGGTCCAGGTTGCCGGTGGCGATCTCGCCGCAGGCGGTGGCGATTTCGTCGGTGCTGTGCCGCACCTGGCCGACGATCTTCAGCAGGTTGTCGTTCATATTGCGCAGTGCGAGCATCAGCTGTCCCGTCTCGTCGGCCGATTCGACTTCGATCGACGACGTCAGGTCGCCCTTGGCTACCTGCTGCGCCACGTCCAGCGCGGTGCGCAGCGGACGCGAGATGATGCGCGCCACCCACATCGCCAGCGCCATGCCGCCCACGACGGCGGCGGCCAGCAGGGCGATGGTCCACATGCGCGAACTGGCAAACACCTTGGCCGCGGTTTCGCCCGAGTGGTCGGCGCCGTCAAGATTGATCTTGACCAGTTGATCGATCTGCGTACCCAATTCTCCAAGCTGTCGCGCCGAGTCGCCCGACAGCAGCGCCTTGGCATCCTCGGTCTTGTCCGGGCCAGCGTCCAGCAGGGCCATCAGCTTGACGTGCGACGCCAGGTACGCCGTCATCGATTTGACCATCTCGGCGTACACTCGTTTCTCTTCAGGCTCGGACACTTGCGCCGCGTAGGTGGCAGCATCCTTGCCGAGTGCGGCGAGGGCGTTGGCCATGCGGGTGTTGATGTTGACGCGCGCCGGACCGTCGTTGTAGATGAAGGACGACAGCTCCCAGCGGCGTACCTCCAGCAGGTCGGACTTGACCACCGTGACCGCGCGCACGCTGGGCAGCCAGTTGGTGTACAGGTCCAGCGTGGAGCCGTTGATGGTGCCCATGTTGGTGATGGAGATGATGCCGTTGGCCAGCATCAGGCCCAGCACGATCATGAAGGAGGTGACCAGCTTGGTGGCGATTTTCAGATCGTAGAACCATTTCATGATGTTTTCCTTTGGGCTGCAAAAGAACATGCCGGCCAGGGCGGCCAGAACAACGTGATAAATGAAGAAACCGTACGGGGATAGGGGACCTGCGAATCAGTATAAGCCTGATTGTTTGTGGCTAAGTATCAAATTGCATGGTGTGGAAGAGGCGCTACAGGAGGGGCAATGCGGCGTTCAGCGGGGTTTGGGCTGTACGCTAGTGCATTAGAGGGCGCCGGATACCGCATGCCGGCGCCTGGCATGGCAAGATCAGCTGGGCTGCTCAATGCATAGACGCGGTCGACAGATCCTTCAATTCCCGTATGCTGATATCTGACTTTTCATGCATACGCAGCAAGATGGTAGCCCCGACGGCCAATTTCCGGTGTCGGATTTTGCTGATGATGGGTGGCTGCACCTCTAAAACTCGGCAAAGTTCTGCGTCGTTTTTCAGGTTCATCTTTTCGATCAAAGTATCAAGAAGCTTGTTCGGAACAAAACTGGATGGTTCCAGCGCCCGAGCGCGATTCATGGCTTCGATCAGTTCCAGCTTTTTTTGCCGTACGTTCATGATTGCTCCTCCTTTGCTCAAAACGTGAAAAAAATATTAACGTTTCCCGGCAAGGCCAGCGCCCACACTTTTTTGGTCTGAATGTGGTACGCAACTCAACATTCTTGATAACCATGCAAGTTAATTTCAATAATACTACGCGGAGAACAGAATGGGAGGGTTTGATAAAAAAATTATCTTGTTTATTGCTTAAACGTGTTGACGATTGTTGTTTCTTGTATGCCCGATTTTGAAAGTTGTAGGGTTTTGTCTGTCATCTCGGCCGCCGCCTGCGAATGGGTGACCATGATCGCGCAGGCGCCGGTGGCTTTGATTTCGCGTCGGAGCAGGGTCAGGATGCTGTGGGCGGTATCCGGATCGAGGTTGCCGGTCGGTTCGTCGGCCAGCACCAGGGCCGGGCGGTGCACCAGCGCGCGGGCGATCGCCACCCGCTGCATTTCGCCGCCGGACAGTTGGTGGGGGAAATCGTCGCCGCGGCCGCCGAGGCCCACGGCCTCCAGCATTTCCGCCGCGCGCCCGGTCGGCAGGCCGTTCAACAGCAGCGGCAGGGCGATATTTTGCAGCAGCGTCAGGTGCGGCAGCACGTGGAAGGCCTGGAAGATGAAGCCCATGCGCGCGCGCCGCAGTTTTGTGGCGGCGTCGTCGTCCAGGCCGGACATCGGCACGCCGTCGACGATGATGGGCGAGTCGCCCGGTACGGGGTTCGGGCTCACATCGGGCGTATCGAGGCCGGCGATCAGGTTCAGCAGCGTCGATTTGCCGACGCCGGAATCGCCCATGATGGAGACGAATTCGCCGGCCTTGAAGTTCCAGGACAGGTTGGACAGCACCGGACGGCCGCTGGCATAGGACTTGGACAGGTTGCGCAGTTCGAGCATGAAGTTCTTATCAGGGTTAGCGGGTGAGGACGCGGCGCAGCGCGAAGCTGATGCCGTCGACCAGGGCGACCAGCAGCAGCATGGCGACGATGACGGTGGCGGCTTGCTGCATCTGGAACAGCGACAGGTGGTACTTGAGCATCTGCCCCAGGCCGCCGGCGCCGACCACGCCGAGGATGGCGGCGGCGCGGATGTTGTTTTCCCAGCGGTACAGCGTGTAGGACAGCATCTGCGGCAGCGTTTGCGGCAGCGTGGCGTAGAAGAAGGCCGCGCCGGCGGAGGCGCCGTTGGTGCGCAGGCTTTGCTCCGGCAGCGGCGCGGCGTTTTCCAGCGAGTCGGCGAACAGTCGTCCCAGCACGCCGGCGGTGTGCGCGGCCAGCGCCAGCGTGCCGCCGAACGGCCCCAGGCCGCAGGCGATCAGCAGGATCGAGGCCCACACCAGTTCGGGAATGGAGCGCAGCACGTTGAGCAGGGCGCGCATCAAGGCGCGCGCAGGGCGGCCGAAGCGGCCCGACGCGGACAGCGAGAACGCCAGCCCGGCCAGCACCGCCAGCAGCGTGCCGAGCGCCGACATGGCCATGGTCTCGACGGCGGCCCAGCCGGTCTTGAGCAGGAAGGGCGTGGACAGGTCGGGCGGCGCGAAGCCGGCCAGCAGCTCCAGCGTGCTGTTGACCGCTTCCTGCGTGAAGAACTCGCGCCACTTCAGCGGCAGCGAGGCGAAGCTGGCGATGATCAGCACCGCCACCATCGCCAGCATGGCCAGCACGGTCCAGTCGCGGCGCGGCGGCTTGGGCATCAGGGGATGGTTCATCCGAGGCGCCTCCGCAGGATCTTGGAAAACTGGTCGGCCAACGCCACCAGCAGCACGAACACCAGCAGCATGGACGACACTTCGGCGCCGGCCAGCATTTTCATCGATTCGTCCATGCGCTGACCGAGGCCGCCGGCGCCGACAAAGCCCATCACCACCGAGCCGCGGATCGCGCACTCCCAGCGGTAGACGGTGTAGGACATCAGTTCCGACGCCGCTTCCGGCAGCGCGCCGTACAGCAGCGCGGCCAGTCGCCCGCCGCCGTTGGCCAGCAGCGTGTCGCTGGCGTGGGCGTCGGACGATTCGAGGATCTCGGCGTAGACCTTGCCCAGCATGCCGCAATAGGTGAGGGCGATGGCCAGCACGCCGGCCGTCGGCCCGAGGCCGATGATGCGCACGAACAGCAGCGCCCATACCAGCTCCGGCACGCTGCGCAGCAGCACCAAGGTCCAGCGCACCGATTGCCGCACGATGCGCGCCAACGGCCGCATGCGGCCCGTGCCCAGGCGCGAGATCGACAGCTGCTCGCTGATGATCAGCGCGGCGGGGATGGCGCCCAGCAGCGCGAGCGCCAGGCCGGAGGTGGCGATGGCGATGGTCAGCCAGGTCTGCTCCAGCAGCATGGTGAGGAATTCGGCGCCGTGCGCCGGCACCAGGAAGCCGGCCAGGAAGCGGCCGGTGGAGGTCAGGCTCTGCCAGTCGAACAGCGCCCACGGCTTGAATTCGGTGACCACCAGCGTCGGCCACAGGATCAGCAGGCAGACGACGGTGGCGACGACGCGGCCGCGCCAGGCCGGATCGGGATGGGCGTTCAGCGTCGCCATTACAGACAGGCGCCGACGCCGAGCTTGACGGCCATGGCCTCGTCCAGCGGCCGGGGACTGGCGGCGGGTTGTTCGCCCTGGTACAGCGCGGCGATCATGTCAGCGGTGACCTGGGCGCGCGGCAGGTCGAATTCGATGCGGCCGTCGCGCAGGCCGACGATGCGCGGGAAGTGGCTCAGCGCCAGGTCGACCTGGTGCAGGCTGCAAATCAGGGTGGCGTTGCGCGCCCTGGCCTCGTCGCGCAGAGTAGTGAGCGTCAGCTCGGACAGCACCGGGTCGAGCGCGGACAGCGGCTCGTCCACCAGCAGCGCCTTGGCCGGCGACAGCAGCAGGCGCGCCAGGCCGCAGCGTTGGCGTTCGCCGCCGGACAGGCGGTCGACGCGGGAATACAGTTTGTCGCCCAGGTTGAAGCGCGACAGCGCCTGCCACGCCGCCTCCGGGTCGGCCGGCTTGACCAGCGATACCAGGGCGCGCCACAAGCTCCATTGCGGCAGGCGCGCGGCCAGCACCGCCGTCACCACGCGCTGGCGCGGCGGCAGCGGCGGCGTCTGCGGCGCCAGGAACAGCTGCGCGCGCAGGCGGTGGCGCTCGGCGTGGCCCAGTGCCCACGGATCGACGCCGAAGGCCTGGAAGCCGCCTTCAGACGGCTGGTGGGCGCAGGCCAGCGTCGCCAGCAAGGTGGTCTTGCCGGCGCCGGATGGGCCGATCAGGGCCAGTTGCTCGCCCTGTTGTATCGTCAGCGAGATCGCATGCAGTGCGGCCGCCCGCGATGCGCCGAGATGGCGCACCGTCAGGTTCTGCAAGTGGTAAGTGGACATCGATTACTTCTTCAGCAGGCCCGCGTTTTGTGCCGCCGCTTCGATCGCGGTGTAGTTTTCGGCCTTGGTCGGGATGAACTTGGTGGCGCGCTGCAGGTCCATGATGACCTTGTCCTGCGGGTTCTTCGGATCGAGCGCCAGGAAGGCGTCGGTCAGTTTTTTCTTCAGGTCCGCGTTCATGTCGGTGCGCACGCTCCAGTTGTAGTCGTAGTAGCCCGGCGTGGTGTAGAACACGCGGACCACGGCCGGATCGACCTTCTTCTCGGCGACCAGTTTTTCCCAGACCGAGATGTTCAGCGCGCCGGCATCGACCTTGCCGCCTGCAACGGCGGCCACGGTGGCGTCATGCGCGCCGGAGAAGGCGATGCGTTTCAGGTCGGTGTCCGGGTTGATCTTGGCGGCCAGCAGGTAGGAGCGCGGCATCAGGTGGCCGGAGGTCGACGATTCCGAACCGAAGCTCAGCGTGTGGCCCTTCAGGTCTTCCAGCTTGTTGATGTCCTTGTTGGTGGTGATGAAGACCGACTTGAATTTCTCGTCCTCGGCGCGCTGCACCAGCGGCGTGATCTGGTTCTTGCTGCGGTCCTTGGCTTGCACGAAGGTGAAGCCGCCGAACCAGACCATGTCGACCTTCTTGTTGATCAGCGCTTCGACCGATGCGGCGTAGTCGGTCACCGGGGTGAATTCAACCTTCATGCCGATCTTCTTCTCCAGGTATTCGCCCAGCGGCTTGAACTTGCGCTGCAATTCGGTCGGCGCTTCGTCAGGGATGGCGGACACACGGAACACATGGTCGGCCGATTGCGCCTGGGAGTGGGCGGCCGCCAGCATCAGGCCGGCGGCAAACAGGGATTTGATCGTGCGCATGGCGGAGAATGTCATAGTCGTGTGCCTTTTTTGTAAGATTTGTGCTTCTGTTGCGACGAATGTGAAGAGCCGCACAGTTTTGTGGGCCCGGCGCCGCAAAATGGATATTCGGCTATCATAACAAAAATGTTATCCGCGAATGGGATGACCTCCTTTAAAGGCAGAGCAACTATGCAGATGTCCCGCTCCTCGGCGATCCGTGTTGTTTCGACCGATGCAAGCAACACGCCGCCGCAGCAGCAACTGCAGCAGCAACTGACGCAGGGGCCGCGCGTGCACGGCAGTGCCGGGGTGGTCGCCGAGATCAGTGCCGGCTTGCTGGCCGCGCGGCCGCACATATCGCCCAAATACCTGTACGACGGCCTCGGTTCCAAGCTGTTCGAGGCCATTTGCGAGCTGCCCGAATATTATCCGACCCGCACCGAGGCCGGCATCTTCGCCGAACACGGCGCGGAGATGGCGGGCGCGATCGGCGCCGGCGCCACGTTGATCGACCTGGGCGCCGGCAATTGCGCCAAGGCCGCCAGCCTGTTCCCGCTGCTGCAACCGGCGCAGTACGTGCCGGTCGATATCTCGCGCGATTTCCTCACCGAGGCGGTGAGCCGCCTGCAGCAGCGCTTTCCGGACATCGAGATGACGGCGCTGGGGCTGGACTTTTCCCACGGCTTCGAGCTGCCGGACAGCGTGCGGCCAGGCCGCCGCCTGTTCTTCTATCCTGGTTCGTCGATCGGTAATTTCTCGCCGGAGCAGGCGGTCGCCTTCCTGCGCGGCCTGCGCGCCAACGCGGGCGCGGACGGCGGCCTGCTGATCGGCGTGGACCTGGTCAAGGACAGCGCCGTGCTGGACGCGGCCTACGACGATGCGCTGGGCGTCACGGCGGCCTTCAACCTGAACATGCTGCGCCATCTGAACCATCTGATCGGCGCCGACTTCGATGTCGCCCAGTGGCAGCACCGCGCCTTCTTCAACGAGGCCGACAGCCGCATCGAAATGCACCTGGAAGCGCGCGCCGCGCTGACCGTGCGCTGGGCCGATGGCGAACGCGATTTTGCGCGCGGTGAGCGCATCCACACCGAGGACAGCTACAAGTACACGCGGCAGTCCTTCGTCAGCCTGCTGGAACGCGCCGGCTTCGACACGGCCCAGGTCTGGACCGATCCGTCGAACTGGTTCGCCGTCATCCACGCCCGGGTCGCACCTCTCTGAAAGCCGATCACGCCTATGGACATGCGCCCGCCGCAGCAAGACCTCCACGCCCGCTATGACAAGGTGCGCCGCCGCTCGCTGGCGCTGGCCGAGCCGCTGACCGACGAGGATTGCGGCGCGCAGTCGATGCCGGACGCCAGTCCGATCAAGTGGCATCTGGCGCATACCACGTGGTTCTTCGAGACCTTCATCCTGGAGCGCATGGAGGCAGGGTTCGCGCCATTCCATCCGGCGTTCCGGGTGCTGTTCAACTCCTACTACAACGGCATCGGCGAGAAGCATCCGCGCGCGCAGCGCGGCCTGTTGACCCGGCCGGCCATGGCGCAGGTACGCGCCTATCGCGCCGACGTCGACGCCCGCGTGGCCCGCCTGCTGGCCAGCGATCTTGATGCGGAACGGTGCGCGCAGCTGACGATGCTGGTCACGCTCGGGTTGGAACACGAGCAGCAGCACCAGGAGCTGATGCTCACCGACGTCAAGCACCTGCTGGCGCAAAGCGCGCTGCTGCCCGAATACATGGGCGTGCCGCTGGCGCGGGCCAAGACCGCACCGGTGATGGCCTGGCTGCCGTTCGCGGGCGGGTTGACGGACATCGGCCACCACGGCAGCGGTTTTTGCTTCGACAACGAACTGCCGCGCCACAAGCAGTACGTGGCGCCGTTCGAGCTGGCGTCGCGGCTGGTGACGAATGGCGAATACCTCGAGTTTGTCGCCGCCGGCGGCTACTTCAACGCGGCGCTGTGGCTGGCCGAGGGCTGGGATTGGGTGCGCGGCCAGAACCTGAATGGTCCGATCTACTGGCAGCAGGACGAGCAGGGCCAGTGGCGGGAATTCACGCTGCATGGCGCGCAGCCGCTGGACTTGTCGCGGCCCGTGACGCATCTGTCGCTGTTTGAAGCGGATGCTTACGCCCATTGGGCCGGCGCCCGTTTGCCGACCGAAGCGGAATGGGAATTCGCCGCCGCGCAGGCGGAGGTGGAAACCGGCACGCTGCACCCGGCAGGCGCCGCCGGGGACGACGGCCTGCTGCAAATGTTTGGCCACTGCTGGCAATGGACCAGCAGCAGTTACGCCGCCTATCCCGGTTTCCAGAGCGCGCCCGGCGCGCTGGGCGAGTACAACGGCAAGTTCATGCTGAACCAGTACGTGCTGCGCGGCTCGTCCTGCGCCACGCCGGACGGCCATGCGCGCGCCAGCTACCGTAATTTCTTCCCTGCCGGCGCCCGCTGGCAGTTCACCGGCATCCGGCTGGCGCGCCTGGCGCCATAAGCTTTACAGCGCTTTCATGAAGGCCGCCAGGTCGGCCGCCTCCTGCGCGGTGAAGCCGATGTTGAAGCGTTTGTCGTAGAAGGTCACGATATCTTCGATCGTGTGCACCGAGCCGTTGTGGAAGTAGGGCGAGCGCGATTCGATGCCGCGCAGGCTCGGAACTTTGACGCGGCCGATGTCCTTCCATTTACCCGTCTGCATGGCCGCACCCGGATCGGTGGTGGCGACCGTCTCGCCGCTGACGTTGTTGCGCAGCGTGTAGAGCGGCATGTCCGCCGTGCGGCGTGTGCCGTCCGATACGCCGGTGTTGAACATGCGGACCACCGAATGCGTGCCGGAGTTGGGCGTGTCGTGGCAGCTGGCGCAGGAGCCGCGCTGCAATGGGCGCCGCAGTTCGTCGTTGAAGCCGGCCACGCCGCTGATGTTGAACGGCTTGTTGTTGAAGATTTGCTCGCCGCGCGCGATCGAGGCACGCGCCAGGTTCTGCGGGCTTGGGGCGGCCGGCGGCGGTGGAGCGGGGCGGCCGCGCGCCGGCGGTGGAGGCGGCGGGGCCGGGCGGTCCAGGTTGCGCCAGGCGCCGAAGATCGCCATCACGTTGCGGTTGAAGGGCGCGCCGGTCCGGTAGTCGCCGGATTCGAGGTCGTTGATGCCGAAGTAGAAGGCGTTCGCGGCCAGCCGCGCCGGCCCGCCCAGCGCTCCTGCATCGGTCAGGCTGCCGGCGTCGATGGAGCTGACCTGGGTGGTGAACAGCGTTTTCTCGAAATCGACAATGGCGCGCTGCTCGGCGGCGGTCAGGTCTTGTGCCGCTTCGGCGTGGCCGCGCACCGCGCTGTTGGCCTGGTGTAGCAGGCTGGCGTCGAGGCTGGCGAAGCACTGGGCCGGGCGCACGTCCTTCAGGCACAGGGCGGAGGTGGCATCGCTGGCGGTTTCGCGGCTGTCCCACATCGCGCTGCTGTTGAATTTGAGGTTGGTGGTGGGCAGCGGGCGGCGGAACAACGACAGCTCCTTGGCGCTGGCGTAGTTGTAGGGGTCTTCGGTTTTGACCAGCGAGAACTCGGCGCCGGCCGGCATCGGCAGGCCGACGCGGATCAGGCCTTTGGTCAGCAGCATGCTGTAGGCGACCCGTTTCTGGTCCAGCGTGGCGGTGGCGGCCAGCGGCGAGACGGCGCCGTCCACCAGGCGGAATACCGGATCGGCGCCGTTGCTGTTGGCGAAGCGGACGGCCAGCTTGTCCGGGCCTATGCTCCAGCCGTTGTCCGGCTGGTGGCAGGTGGCGCAGGAGCGGCCGTTGCCGAACGGTTTGAAGAAGGGATTGGCGGTGTCCACCGCGCCCACGGTGCTGAAGGTGAGGGAGGCCCCTTCGTCGTTGGGTACCGGCGCCAGCACGATGGGCGGAGGGGGCGCCGGCGCGGCTGCCGCCTGCACTGTGATCGCCGCCAAGGTGGTGGCGGCCGGTGCGCCGCCTTGCAGCACGCGCGCGGTGGCGCTGGTCGTGGTGTCCGCCGTCATTGGATCGCTGCCGCCGCATGCGGCCAGCAGGGCTGCGGCGGCGATGGCCGGTGTCAGGTAAAGCGCGCGTTGATACATGGTGTTCTCCGTCTGGTGTGATGACGGTGCGAGATTGACGCCCAATTGTGTAGAAAAAATGAAGGTCGGCGGCGCTGTCGCGTTTTTGTCAGTCGCTCATAATTTCTCCACATTTGGCGGTTATGATGGAGGCATGAAGCCAAGGAGCCAGCCATGCGGTTGACCATCGCCCGCAAGATCGCGCTGGCGGTGATCGCTATCGTCATCCTGTGCGTGGGTACGATGGCGTGGGTCGCCAGCAGTAACCTCAAGCGCGGGTTCGTCGCCTACCTCAACGATCTTCAGGTCCAGGATTTCGACCAGCTGCGCGAGCTGCTGGAGGACCGTTATCGGACCGAGGGCAATTTCGATTGGCTGCGCGGGCAGCCGCGCGCGCTCGGCGAACTGCTCAACCGGATCACGCCGCGCAGCCAGGTCTTCGAGCCCGATGGCGACGCGCGCCGTCCGCGCCGCGACCGCCGTCCGCCGCCGCCGCGAGGCGGTCCGGCGCCGGAGCATGAGGGTGAGCGGGGCGAGTATGGCGACCCGGCCAGGCCGCCGCGCCGCGAGCCGCCGCCGGAAGCCGATCCGCCGCCGCGCCGCAACGACCCGATGGATTTCGCACAACGCCTCTCGATCACCGATGCCCAGGGCCATAAACTGATCGGTCCTCCGGACATCCAGGTCGGCGCCGAACGCGCGATCAAGGTCGATGGCGTGGTGGTTGGCCACATGCGCCTGATGCCGCTGCGCGAGACGGGCGGCGCCGACGCCAGCGCCACCGTCTTCCTGCGCGAGCAACTGCAATCGATCCTGCTGCTGTCCGCCGGCTTGATCGGCCTTGCCGTGCTGGCGGCGATCTGGCTTGCCCGCCATCTGTTGCGGCCCGTGGCGGCGCTGCGCGATGTCACGGCGCGGCTGGCGCTGGGCGAGTTGAGCGCCCGCGCGCCCTTGCTGTCGCGCGATGAAGTGGCGGAACTGGCGCTGCACGTCAACGCCATGGCCGAAGCGCTGGAGAACAGCGAACGCCAGCGCCGCAAGATGCTGGCCGACGTGTCGCACGAACTACGCACGCCGCTGACGGTGATACGCGGCGAGATCGAGGCCCTGCTGGACGGCATCCGCAAGGCCGACGCCAGCGCGCTGCAATCGCTGCATGCCGAGGTGCTGCGCCTGAATAAACTGGTCGATGACCTGCACCAGCTGACCATGGCCGATGCCGGCGACCTGCACTACCACTGGCATGAAGTGAATCTTGGCGAGCTGCTGCAGCCCACGCTGGAGCGCTACCAGCCGCGCGCGCAGGCATGCGGCCTGGATCTGAGCTGGCGCCTGCCGTCAGCGCCTGTGGTGCTGCAAGGCGATGCCGGCCGCTTGCAGCAGGTGGTCACCAACCTGCTGGAGAACAGCCTGCGCTACACCGACAGCGGCGGCCAGATCGTGGTCGCGCTGAGCTGCGCCGGCGGGTTCGCCGAGATCGTGGTGGAGGACAGCACGCCGGGCGTGCCGTCCGCCGTCCTGGGGAGCATCTTTGAGCGCCTGTACCGCGTGGATGGCGCCCGCACGCGCGAACGCGGCGGCAGCGGACTAGGTCTGGCGATCTGCAAAGCGCTGGTGGAAGCGCATGGCGGCACTATAGTCGCCACGCCGTCGGTGCTGGGCGGCGTCAGGATGCTGGTGCGGCTGCCGTTGAAAACATAGGAACAATCACGTGCCCACTATCCTGATCGTCGAAGACGACACCAAGATCGCCGCGCTGCTGGCAGACTACATGACCGCCGCCGGCTGGCAAACCCGGCTCGCCGCCGATGGCCGCAGTGCGGTCGATGACATTCGCCACGGCGGCGTGGACCTGGTGCTGCTGGACCTGATGCTGCCGGAACTGGACGGCATCGGCGTGTGCCGCGAGGTGCGCGCCTTCTCGCAACTGCCGATCATCATGCTGACCGCGCGCGTGGACGAGATCGACCGTTTGCTGGGCCTGGACAGTGGTGCCGACGACTACGTCTGCAAACCATTCAGCCCGCGCGAGGTGGTGGCGCGCGTGCGCGTGCATCTGCGCCGTAGCGGTGCGGCGGCAGCGGCGGCGCCGACTGCGCCCGTCTCGCCGTTCCAGATCGACCGCGCCGGCATGCGCGTGCTGCACCAGGGCGCCGCGCTGGCGCTCACGCCGCTGGAGTTCCGGCTGCTGGCCGAGTTGATCGACAATCCAAGCCGGGTCTACACGCGCCAGCAACTGCTGGACTTCGCGCACCAGGACCAGCGCGACATCAGCGACCGCACCGTCGATTCGCACATCAAGAACATCCGCCGCAAGCTGCCGGACGCCGAATGCTTGCAATCGGTATATGGCGTGGGCTACCGCTTCGAGCTGCCGCTATAATTGGCGCTTCATTTATAGCCCGGGAGCGCCATGTTCATTCGCCGTTTGCTTTCATCCGACGCCCCCGCGTTCCGCTCCCTGCGGCTGGTGGGGTTGCGCGAATCGGCTTCCGCGTTTGGCTCCAGCTACGAGGAGGAATGCGATATGCCGCTCTCCACCACGCAGGCGCGGCTGGCTCCCGATTCGGGCCGCATCGTGTTCGGCGCTTTCGACGGCGATCAACTGGTCGGCATCGTCGGCCTGGCGCGCGAGACGGCGCTCAAGGTTCATCACAAAGCCTTTGTGTACGCCATGTACGTGGCCGGGTCGCACCGTGGCAGGGGCATAGGACGGCGCTTGATGGAGCAGGTGCTGGCGCGCGCCGCCACGCTGGAGGGCGTGCTGCGGATGACGATCTCGGTCACCGCCGGCAACGCGGAAGCGGTCGGCCTGTATGAATCGCTGGGCTTCATCGAGTTCGGCCGCGAGCCGGACTCGATGATCGTCGATGGCCGGTTTTACGACGAAATCATGATGTCGCGCGCGCTCGCCGTCAAACCGTCAACCGGAACTGACTGACCACCTGATTCAGCTGGCCGGCCTGGTCCTGCATCGCCGCCGCAGCGGCGGCCGCCTGTTCGACCAGCGCGGCGTTTTGCTGCGTCACGTGGTCCATCTGGCTGATGGCGATATTGATTTGCTCGATGCCGCCGGTCTGCTCGCGGTTGGCCAGCGTGATCTCGGCGACGATATCGGTCACCTTGCGCACGCTGTCCTGCACCTCGTTCATGGTGCTGCCGGCCAGGTCGACCAGGCGCGCGCCGGCCGCCACCTTGTCCACTGAGTCGTCGATCAGGGCCTTGATTTCCTTGGCCGCGCCGGCCGAGCGCTGCGCCAGGTTGCGCACTTCGGACGCCACCACCGCAAAGCCGCGTCCCTGTTCGCCCGCGCGCGCCGCTTCCACCGCCGCATTCAGCGCGAGGATGTTGGTCTGGAAGGCGATGCCGTCGATGACGCCGATGATGTCGACGATCCTGCGCGACGAGTCATTGATCGAGTTCATGGTGCCGACCACCTGCGCCACGACCTCGCCGCCGCGCTGCGCCACCTGTGTCGCCGACAGCGCCAGTTCGTTGGCCTGCTGTGCGTTGGCGGCGTTCTGCTTGACGGTGCTGGTCAGTTCTTCCATCGAGGCGGCGGTTTCCTCCAGCGAGCTGGCTTGCTGCTCGGTGCGCGAGGACAGGTCCATATTCCCGCTGGCGATTTCCGCCGAGGCGGTGGTGATGGCGCCGGTGCCGCTGCGCACGCGGCCGACGATGCTGGCCAGATTGTCATTCATCTTGCCCAGTTCCCCCAGCAGCTGGCCCATTTCATCGCGCTTCTCATTGCTGATGCGGCAGGTCAGGTCGCCGGAGGCCACGGCGCGCGCCATCTTCAGGGCGTGGCCGATCGGGTCGGTGATCGAACGCGTTACGCGCCAGGCGAAGGCCAGGCCCAGCGCCAGCGCCACGATGCCGAGCCATCCCATCATCTGGCTGGCCATCGCAATATCGTGCTTGACCAGGTCACCATTGGAGGTGACCACGGATTTTTGCAGGTCCGACAGCTGGCGGATGCTGGCCTGTACCTTGGTCAGCTTGGGCAGCATGTCGGCGCGCAGCGCGGTTTGCGCTTCGTCGCGTTGGCCGCCGGCCAGCATCTTGCCGACCTGCGTGAACGATGCGACGTAGGCCTTGCGCTGCTCGCGGATGGTTTGCAGCAGCGCCTTGCCGTCGTCGGTGTAGACCAGGGAGTCGAGGGTTTCGAGCGCGGCGCTGATGGTCTTTTTGTTGACGTCCATCTCGCGGTAGATTTCCGCCGTGCGCGCTGCATCGGTGGTGGTGAAGAGTTCCAGCGTCAGCGCCGCGTTGGCGCGGGTGGTGCTGCCGACCGTGGCCGCCGCATCGGCCTTGACCCAGTCCTTGTCGATGATGACCGCATTGAGCCGGCTGATGCTGTTCAGCCGTTGCAGGCCGACCCCGATCAACACCGCCATCAACAACAGCACCGCACCAAATGCGACAGCCAGCCGCACACCGATTTTCAGGTTCGAGATATTCACGCATGCCTCCATGAGAACACCGGGCGAGTAGCCAGTATATCGGCAATGGTGCGGTGCGGCGGGATTGGTTGGCGGCGACTGTTGCGCGCGAGGGACGACGCATAGTATTGTGACACTATTGTCTAAGGAGGTTGAATGTCGGGACGCATACGCGCGGGCTTGAAGGCCGCGTTTCTTGGTACTGCCGTCGTTAATGCTGCATGCGCACAGGTCACGCGGGAGACGCTTGCGCGGCCGGACGGGGTGCGCCGCTACCTGCTGGCGCGATCGAGCCGGCCGTCATCCGGCAAGCGTCCGCTGGTCGTCGTCGTGCATGGTGCGGGCGCTTCGGCGGAGCAGGTGATGGGCAAGGCGTTTCCGCCGTCGCCGTTATCGGTGTGGCTGGAGATCGCCGAGCGTGACGATATCGTCGTGATCGCGCCGGACGCCGGCGCGGGCGGCTGGAGCGATTGCTTCGCGAGCGCGCAGCGGGTGGCGAAGAAGGACGACGTCGCATTCATCGCAGCGCTGATCGACAAGGCGGTGGGCGAATATGAAGTGGACGCCAGCCGCGTTTATCTGATCGGCGTTTCCCGTGGCGGCTTGTTGACCTACCGCGCGGCGGTGGAGATTCCGCACAAGCTGGCCGCATTCTCGACCGTCCTCGCCTGCATGCCGCCGCCGCATGCTGCGCGGATGCCCACGGTCGCGCTGCCGGCGTTGATCATGGGCTGCACGGCAGATCCTTTGATGCCGTACCGGGGCGGCAAATTCTTGTATGTATTGGGTTTCCTGGACCCGGTCAGCAGCATCGAGGACAGCGCCAGGATCTGGCGCGAACTGGCCGGCCTTGCCGATGAGCCGAGCGTGCTTGAGATCCCGCATCGCAACCAGTGGGACAAGACGCGGGTGACGCGCACGATGTGGGGCGAGGCCGGGAATGGGCTGCAGGTGGGGCTGTATAAAATCGACAACGGCGGCCACGCGGAGCCAAGCAGCAGCAGGCGCTATCCCTATTTCATCAACAAGCTGACAGGCCGGCAGAACGCCGACTTCGAGGTGGCGGAAGCCGCGTGGGAATTCTTCAGGGAGAAGCGCGCGGCCGGCTAGCGGCGCCCGCGCTCCTGGTCGCTGTTGTTACGCGGTGGCGTCGGCGCCCGCTGGTGCTGCCGCGGCTTGCTGCTGCGAGAGCTGGCGGTTGACGGCGCTCAGCACGGCCTTGAACGAGGCGGTGACGATGTTGCTGTCGATGCCGGCGCCGAACAGCGTCGGACCGTTGGCCAGGCGCAGTTCAACATAGCAGGCCGCCTTGGCGTTGGCGCCGGAGCCGATCGAATGCTCATGGTAGTCCATCAGTTTGATGTCCAGGCCGAGCGCATCGACGAAGGCGTCGATCGGGCCATTGCCGCCGCCTTGCAGCGCCAGTGGCGCCTTGCGGTGGGTGAGGGCGATGTCGATCTGCACCGGCTCGTCGCTGCTGGTGTCTTCCACCATCTTGTGGGCGTTGTAGGCATAAGGCGAGTTCTGCTCGAAGTATTCCTTGTTGAAGATGTCGTAGATGCCTTCGGCGGTGATTTCCAGGCCGGTGGAATCGGCCACGGCCTGCACCGCGCGGCTGAATTCAATCTGCAAGCGGCGCGGCAGCACCAGGCCGTAGTCCTGCTCCAGCAAGTAAGCCATGCCGCCCTTGCCGGACTGGCTGTTGACGCGGATGACGGCGTCGTAGCTGCGGCCCAGGTCCTGCGGGTCGATCGGAAGGTAAGGGATTTCCCACAGCGCGCCTTCCTGCTGCTGGGCGAAGCCTTTCTTGATCGCGTCCTGGTGCGATCCGGAGAAGGCGGTGAACACCAGGTCGCCCACGTATGGATGGCGCGGATGCACCGGCAGCTGGTTGCACTCTTCAACGCACTTGCGCACTTCGTCGATGTCGGAGAAGTCCAGGCCCGGATGCACGCCTTGCGTGTACAGGTTCAAGGCCAGCGTGACCAGGTCGACGTTGCCGGTGCGTTCGCCATTGCCGAACAGGCAGCCCTCGACGCGGTCGGCGCCGGCCATCACGGCCATCTCGGCCGAGGCGACGGCGGTGCCGCGGTCGTTGTGCGGGTGGACGCTGATGATCAGCGAATCGCGGCGCGCCAGCTTGCGCGACATCCATTCGATCTGGTCGGCGTAGACGTTGGGGGTGCTGCACTCTACCGTCGACGGCAGGTTGATGATCATCTTGTTGTGCGGGGTCGGTTCCCAGATCGCGGTGACGGCGTCGCAGATATGCTTGGAGAAATCGAGTTCGGTGGTGGAGAACGATTCAGGCGTGTACTCGAAGCCCCATTCGGTCTGCGGGTGCTGCTTGATCAATTCCTTCACCAGCTTGGTGCCGCTGGTGGCGATGTTGGTGATCTCTTCGCGCGACATGCCGAAGACGACCTTGCGGAACACCGGCGCCACCGAGTTATACAGGTGGACGATGGCGCGCTTGGCGCCGGCCGCCGATTCCACGGTGCGGCGTATCAGTTCATCGCGCGACTGGGTCAGCACGATGATGGTGACGTCGTCGGGGATGCGGTTTTCCTCGACCAGCTTGCGCACGAAGTCGAAGTCGGTCTGCGAGGCGGAAGGGAAGCCCACTTCGATTTCCTTGAGGCCGACCTTGACCAGCAGTTCGAAGAAGCGCAGTTTTTTCTCGGCGCTCATCGGCTCGATCAGGGCCTGGTTGCCGTCGCGCAGATCGGTGCTCATCCAGATTGGCGGCTTGGAGATCACGTTGTTCGGCCACTGGCGGTCGGACAATTGTACGGGGGGGAAGGCGCGGTACTTCGCTGCTGGGTTCTGCAACATCATGGGGTGCTCCTGAGTCTCAAATGGGGAAATGCGGTTGCCGCGGTCCGAGGTATCGGTGCTGGCGCTCTGTTGTGGCGAGGGGCTGCCGTGCGGCCACGGGATACTAGGCTCGGCAACCGATCGGTAGTTTTAGCAGTAGCGACAAGGCTGGGAACATCGGTGCAAACTTTCCTGGGATTTGTAGACAGGTGCGGCTTGTGGCCGGCACTGGGGTACAGCTGGAACGCGGATTAAGCGCGTGCTAGTAGGCGCGCTGCTAGCGATAGGGCGCTAGCAGACGGCAGCAGGAAAGCGGATAGGTGCAGATGCGAGGTCATGGCCTTAAATGTACGAGATCGATGGCCAGGCTGTCAAGGGAATTTGGCCTTATGGCGATGAATGCATGGCATCGTGTCACTTTTGATAACTGAACGGTCCTGTAATCGAGCAGTTATACTATCGCCCTGCAAAAATTTAAGTTCGGGCTATGTCAACAGAGAAGAAATCGGCGCAAACGCTGCGGGCGCCGCGCTTGCCGCCTACCAGGCAGGAATCGGAGTCCGCGTGGGCCGCAGACCCTGCCGCTCAAAAGCAGGCGCGCGAGCGCAAGGATGCGCAGGTGCGCGGCGTCACCTCGATCGAGGCGATGCGCGAGGCGATCAAGCGTGTCGCCCGCACGCTGCCGACGATATCCGAGGTGCCGCGCCTGCGGGCGCTCGATGCCGCCGCCTTCCGCAAGCGCGCCGCCGACGGCTTGCCCTTCCTGATGACCGGCATGGTCGACCGCTGGCCGCTCGCCGCGCTGACGCCGCAGACGCTGCGCGATCACTACAGCCACCTGCCGGTGCGCGCGCGCGTGGGCGACTATATCAACACCGCTTTCGCGCCCGACCGGGCGATGCAGGACATGTCCATGCTGGAGTACCTGGAGCTGTCCGCCTCCGGCGCGCACGACCTGCCGCCGTATCTGGGCAACCTGGAGCTGCGCGAGTTGAACCGCCTGTGCCACTGGCCCACGTACTTTGACAAAATGGGGCCGCCGCGCTTCTGGCTCGGCCCTGCCGGCACGGTGACGCCGCTGCATTGCGATTACGACGACAACATCTTCGCGCAGATCTGGGGCACCAAGCGCATCTTCCTGGCGCCGCCGCATCACGACGAATTCCTGTATCCGAACGAGGCGAACGCCATCCTGTTTGGATCGCCGTTCGACCCCGAGGCGCCGGACTTCGAGAAATTCCCGCTGGCGCGCCAGGCCGCCACGGTCGAAGTCATCGTCAATCCGGGCGATATGCTGTACGTGCCGGCCGGCTGGTATCACCAGGTGCGGGCGCTGACGTTTTCGCTGTCGTCCAACCGGTGGTCCCGCTCCATGCCGTTCGCGTTGAACGGCGATCCGTCCTTGCGTCGGGAGGCGGACCAGCCTTAATGGCGGCGCATGCGTTGGATGTCGCGGCGCGGCGGTTCGCCGAAAAGGCGGCTGTATTCCCGGCTGAACTGGGACATGCTTTCATAGCCCACCCGCGCGGCCGCGCTGCTGGCGTCGACGCTTTGACTGAGCATCAACTGGCGCGCGCTTTGCAAGCGTAGCTGCTTCAGGTACTGCAAGGGGCTCATGCCGGCGAAGGCGCGAAAGTGCAAGCGGAACGTCGTGGGGCTCATATGGGCCCTGGCGGCCAGGTCGTCGATCGGAACGTTTTCTGCGTAATTGGTCTTCAACCAGTTGATCACCTGTGCGACCTGGCGGCCAGGGGAGCCTGCCGCGATCAGGTGATACAGCGTCGCGCCGTGTGGTCCCAGCAGCAGGCGCGCGAAGATTTCATGCTGTATCAGCGGAGCGACCGATGCCGTCAGTTTGGGCTCGGCCAGTATCTGAATCAGTCGCCCCAGTGCGTCGAGCAATCCAGCATCCAGCGTGAGTACGGACATCGGGCGTGAGGTGGTGGCGGTCGCGGACGGCGGCAGGTTCGCCGCCTCGGCAAACTGGAGAATCGACTCCAGGTCGAAGTCTAGCCGTATGCTGAGATACGGAGCCGCGGCGGAGGCCTGCGTCACATGGGCGGCCGCAGGCAGATCGACCGACGCCACCAACGCCTGGCCCGGCCCGTGGTCGAAGGCGTGCCCGCCCTGCGTGACCCGCTTGCCTCCCTGGATCGTGACGCCCAATCCCATGTGGTAGACCATCGGCATCGGGGCCGTGACGGCGCTGCGGCGATAGATGGTCAGCGCCGGTATCGCGGTCGCATGATCGCCGTCGATTCGGGCAATATTGGCAACCTGCCCAATAAGCTTGTCAAGTTGCGGCTACGAGTGCGGACCGGACGTCGTGGCGTGTCGCTGCGTGCTGCGCGGCGTGCAGCGCGGGCCGTTTCTGGACCTGTCCGCGACCGGTGCCGCGATAGAGTTGACGACGATGGAGTTCCATTACTTTCAAAACGGGCAGATCGTCGCGACGCGGTATCTGGAGGACTTCTTTGGCGTTTATCAGCAGCTGCTGTCGGCAGGCGCGACACCGATTGCCTAGAATATCGAGTCACCAGAGTCAGTATTGAGGAAGTCGTGCGCGCGCCTGCTTGATCATGTGGTCGATAAAGCGGCCGATGCGCGGGCTTTGCAGCTCCCAGGCGTGCCAATGCAGCTGGACAGTCGGCCGGTCCGCCGGCATCAGGTCGACCAGCGCGCCGGCCACCAGCATTTCTTCCCATTGCAGTTCGGGGCAAATGCCGTAGCCCAGGCCTCCCTGTACGCAGTGCAGCAGGCTATGCACCGAGGGCACGGTCATCGACGGGAACTCGCCGGCCGCCACCGCGAACCGGCTGGCGAGGAAGTTGGTGTGCAGCGTGTCGGAACTGCCGAAGGTGATGGCCGGCGCGCGCAGCAGCGCCTCGCGGTCCAATCCGCGCGGGAAGTAGCGCGCGGCGAAGGCCGGCGTGGCGATGCAGCGGTAGCGCATCTCGCCCAGGCGCGTGCTGGTGCAGCCGCTGGCGGGATGTTCGACGCTGGTTACGCAACCCAGCACATCGCCGTTCTTCAGGAGGCCAAGCGTATGCGCCTCGTCCTCCACCTTCAGCTGCAGCAGCAGGCGTTCCGCTATCAGGATCTCCTTCACCGCCGGGATGAACCAGGTGTGGAGCGAGTCGTTGTTGATGGCGATCGGTAGTTCGACCAGCCGTTCGCGGTCGTCGCCCTGCAAGTCGTCCTGCAGTTCCTGTTCGAGCAGGGCGACCTGGCGCGCGTGGCGCAGCAGGCGCATGCCGGTCGTGGTGGCGATGGCCGGCGTGCTGCGCACCACCAGCGTCTGGCCCATGCGCTCTTCCAGCTGGCGTATCCGCTGGGAGACGGCCGACGGCGTGATGAACAGCTTTCCTGCGGCGCGTTCAAAGCTGCCCGTGTCGATCACGGCGGTGAGGGCGGCGAACAGTTTGTAGTCTTGCATAAGAAATTCTTATCATTCCTGAAATTGATTAATTTTACTGCATGCGGCGGGACGGCTACAGTCTCTATTTTCAAGGAGGCAGTCGATGACCGAAGTGGCGATTACCCTGTTCCAGGGGCGCGTGGCGGACCACAACAACCTGGCGATACCCGGCGCGCAATCGGTGGCGCGCATGCTGGCCGATCAACTGGGCGTTGGCATCACCGTGGTCGGCACGCCGGCACCGGCGCTTGGCGCGGGATGGCAATCGGAATTGAACCAGGCCATGCCGGCCTTGCACGCGTTGGCCGCGCAGCTGGTCGAGGTGTTCGCCCGCCGGGCCAAGCCATTGAGCGCCACCAGCCGCTGCGCCGCCTCGCTGGCGACCTTGCCGGTGGTGGCGCGTTATCGTCCAGACGCCTGCGTGGTGTGGTTCGATGCGCATGCGGACCTGAATACGCCGTCCACCACCGGCAGCGGTTATCTGGGCGGCATGGCGCTGTCAGGGCCAGCGGGCTTGTGGGATTCTGGCTTGGGGGCTGGCCTGGCGTTGTCGAATGTGGTGCTGGTGGGGCAGCGCTCTCTCGATCCATCGGAGGTGAGGCTGATCGCGTCGGGCGCGGTGACGCGTGTGGCGCCCGGACCGGAGCTGGCCGACCGGCTGCGCGCCGCGCTCGGCGGGCGTGCCGTCTACATGCACCTCGATTGCGACGTGCTCAATCCCGGCATCGTGCCCACCGATTATGTGCATGAAGACGGACTGTCGCTGGAGGACCTGCGCGCCGCCTGCGCGGTGTTGGCGGAATCCGAGATGATCGGCCTGGAGATCGCAGAGTTCCAGAATGCGTGGGAAGAGGGTGGCGAGCCGGTGTCGCCGGCCGACCTGATCGCCGCGCTGGCGCCTGTATTGAAGGCGCTGCGTTAGCCGCTACGGCTTGCCGGCCTTGCTGACGTAGCGACGTTCGCCGGTGTCGGCGTCGTACAGGACTTCCATCGCCTCGCCGGACTCGGGATCGATGAACTGTTCGCCGGTCGGCTGCCAGTTGCCGCCGGTCGCCGGCGGCGGTTGATAGCGCCACCGTTCGAACAGCACCGCCACCGTGAGGATGCCGCCCCAGATCGCCGCCGGCATCGCTTGAGGGTGGCCGGTCGCCAGGGCGATCGCGCCGCCCACGGCGATTAGCACGGCGACGGCGAGTACCACGTTGCGCAGCATGTCAGGCTTTCTCGAGCACGACGACCGTGCCGTAGGCGACGATCTCGCTCATGGTCTGGCCGATTTCGGAGGAGTCGAAACGCATCATGACGACCGCGTTGCCGCCCATCTGCTGCGCGTTCTTCACCATGCGGTCCAGCGCATGGCGGCGCGTTTCTTCCAGCAGCGCTGTGTATTCCAGAATTTCGCCGCCGAAGATGGAGCGCAGCCCGGCCATCAGGTTGCCCGCCAGGCCGCGGCTGCGCACGACGACGCCGAACACTTGCCCTTTCACTTCCAGTACCCGATAGCCTGCGACGTTTTCGGTAGTAGTGACCAACATGATCTTCCTTTGGTGGTTGATGATGGATTTACTTTAGCGCACTTGGCGGCGGATGCCACGGCAATCGCGATGGCCTTTCACCGGCCCGCCCTCACTCCAATAGCAGACTGCGGGACAGATGGCCGTACACTGTCGACACGCGTCGCAGGTGGCGCGATTCGGCGTGGGTGAGCAGCCAAAGTTCGGTTTGCGCTTCGTCCAGCACGCCGCCCAGTTGCGCCAGGTCCTTGCGCTGCCGCGCCAGGAACAGCGGCAGTATGCCTACGCCCAATCCCAGCGCCACCATCTCGGCCACGCTGAGGATGCTGTCGACGCGGAATTGCGGGGTGACCTTGGGATGATTTTTTTTGCGCCAGATGACTGATGGATGTTCGGGCAGGGCGTCATCCGGAGCGATCCACGGCGCCTTGCCGGCATTGGCTTTCTTCCATTTTCCGCCGCGCGCAGCGAACAGCGCCACACGAATCGATCCGACGTGTTTTCCGACCAAATGAGCCGGCGGCCGGTTGGTGGCGCGCACCGCGATGTCGGCCTCATGGCGGCTCAGGTTCGCCAGTTCATTGCCGGTATCTAGCTCGTAGGACAGCAGCGGATGACTGGCTTGCAGATCCCGCAGCGCCGGCGCAACCAGGGCATGCATGATCGTGTCGGTGCTGGTAATGCGCACCGTGCCCGCCACCTGCTCTGGACTTTGCAGCGCCGCCGAGCGTGCCGCGTCGAGCTGCGCCTCTATCTGTTCACCGTGCCGCGCCAGTGATTGCGCCAGTTCCGACGGCTGATATCCCAGGCGCGAACGCTCGAACAGGCGAGTGCCCAAGCCTTTTTCCATCCGCTGCACCGAACGGAATACGGTGGAAGGGTCTATTACCAGCCGCTCGCCGGCGTCGGCCAGGGTGCCGCCGCGCACCAGCGCCAGGATAATTTCCAGATACTGGGAGCCCAGTCGGTGTTGCTGGCCGGCGGCGCGGCGTTGTTTGAATCGGCCGTGATCTGCGAGTATCTGGACGAGACCCACGCGCCGCGCCTGCACCCGTCGGATGCCTTGCTGCGCGCGCAGCAGCGTTCGTGGATGGAGTTCGGCTCGGCGCTATTGAATTTGATCGGCGGGTTTTACAACGCCGCCGATCAGCAGGTACTGGCCGCCAAGGCCGCCGAGATCCATGCACGTTTTGAGCAGGTGGAAACTGCGCTGGGAGAGGGGCCTTACTTCATGGGCGAACAATTCGGCATGGTCGACGCGGTGTTTGGACCGGTGTTCCGCTATTTCGATGTATTCGATGAGATTGCGGACTTCGGCATGTTGGCAGGCTTGCCGCGAACGGCCGCCTGGCGCGCTGCGCTTGCCAAACGACCCTCCGTGCGGGAGGCTGTATCGGCCAACTATCCGGACCTGCTGCGCGCCTTCCTGTTGAAGCGCGGCGCGGCGTTGTCGGTCCGGATGCAGAGGTGATCAGGCCACCGTCACGCGCGCCGCGCCTTCGGCCATGCGGCCGATGACGGCGGCTTCGCCGAAGCCTTCGCGGCGGAACAGTTCCAGCACTTCGTCGACGCTGGCGGCGTCGCACGACACCAGCAAGCCGCCCGAAGTCTGCGGATCGGTCAGCAGCATGTGCTGCGCCTGCGATACCGATGGCGACAGGTCGACGTCCTTGCCGTAGGCGTCCCAGTTGCGGCCCGAGGCGCCGGTGAAGTAGCCGTCGTGCGCCAACTGCTCCACGCCCGGCAGCAGCGGGATCTTGGCCATTTCCAGGTGCGCGGTCAGCTTGGCGCCGCGCGCCAGTTCCAGCAGGTGGCCCAGCAGGCCGAAGCCGGTGACGTCGGTCAGCGCGTGCACGCCGGCCATGTCCGACAGCGCCTTGCCAGGCTTATTGAGCTTGGTGGTGTTGGCGATCATGGCCTGGTAGCCGGCGGCGTCCAGCTTGTCCTTCTTCAGCGCGGCCGACAGCACACCCACGCCCAGCGGTTTGCCCAGTATCAGCACGTCGCCTGCCTTGGCGTCGGCGTTGCGCTTGACTTTGGACGGATGGATCAGGCCCAGTACCACCAGGCCGTAGATCGGTTCGACCGAGTCGATGGTGTGGCCGCCGGCGATCGGGATGCCGGCTTCGGCGCAGATCGATTCGCCGCCCTTGATGATCTGGCCGATGGTTTCGAGCGGCAGTTTGTTGATCGGCATGCCGACCAGGGCCAGCGCCATGATCGGCGTGCCGCCCATGGCGTAGACGTCGGAGATGGCGTTGGTGGCGGCGATGCGGCCGAAGTCGAAGGCGTCGTCGACGATGGGCATGAAGAAGTCGGTGGTGGCGATCAGCGCCTGCTCGTCATTGAGCTTGTAGACGGCGGCGTCGTCGGCGGTCTCGATGCCGACCATCAGTTCCTTCGGCACCGGGAAGCCGGACGAATTCTTCAGGATTTCGGACAGCACGCCGGGCGCGATCTTGCAGCCGCAGCCGCCGCCGTGGGAGAAGGAGGTCAGTTTGATGGTTTCAGGGGTGCTAGCTTCGTTAGTCATTTTGTCATTCCTTGTTTGGCCTTGTGCAGCAGATTATCCACCAACTCCAGCAAAGCTGCCTGCTCGGCCGCCGGTGAGAATAGGGGAAGCCGCGCGTCGCACTGGGCGCGCAGCAGTTCGTAGAAGTCCGGTTCGGCCAGCGCGCGGTCGATCAGCCGCGCCAGCGCGGCGGCGTCGCCGGCCGGGAAGTAGCCGGCGTAGTCGTCGCCCAGCATGCCGCGATTGCCGCTGATGTCGCTGGCCAGCACCGGCACGCCGCTGCAAACCGCTTCGATGATGACGTTGGCGCCGCCCTCCATGTGCGAGGCGATCACCATCAGGTGGCTGCGCTTGAGGCGCTGCCGCGTGGCCGCATGGGGCAGCGCGCCCAGCCAGCGGTAGCGCGGGTGGGCCGCCGCCGTCGCCAGCGCGGCTTGTTCCAGCGCCGGCTCCAGCGCGCCGCCGATGTGGACCAGGCGCGCCCTGGGCGCGGCGACCAGCGCGACCGCGCGCATGAAGGTCAGCGGGTCTTTTTCGGAGCGCAGGTGGCCGACCATGACGATGTCCAGATGGCGCCTGTTGGCGCGCGCCGCCGGCTTCAGTGTGGCGGCCGACTGGAAGATCACGCTGGCCTTGGCGCGCAGCGGCGCGGGCAGGGCGTCCATGCCGGCCGGTTGCAGCAGCACCAGCGCGCCGGCCTGGCGCAGCGCTTGCTGGGCGCTGGCGTCGGTCTGGATGTCGCGATACAGGTCGGTCCCGGTCAACAGCAAAATCGACGGCCGCTGCGGACAGGCCTGCGCGTAGGCGTCAAGCGAGGGCGCGGAGCGGCGCGCGTGCAGCGCGATCAACAGGTCGGGCGGGGACTGTTCGCCGGATTCCGGCCACTGTTGTGAAATCGATACCCGGTAGCGCGTGCGCAGAAAACGCGCCCAGCGGCTTGCGCTCTGCCAGTTGCCGTTGTTGGCGCGTGCAGAGGCGGGACTGACGATCCAGATATGGGGTGCGCTCACTGGTATTTTGGCTAAAATTCGTTACAATCGGCTCATGATATCAAGCCCAACTTCGTTCAGGAACGCCACGCCACAGCAGTTGGCGCTGGCGCTGCGGCATGCGCGGGATTATACGCTGTCGCTGTTCGATTGCTTCGCCGCCGCCGGCATGGACGTGCCGACACGCGTGCCGCAACTGCGCATCGTCAATCCGCCCTTGTGGGAGCTGGGCCACATCGCCTGGTTCTCCGAATGGTTCATCCTGCGCGAAGCGGCGTCCAGCCATCCGGCCGACGCCCACGGCAACTGCCTGCTGAGCAAAGGCGACGACTGGTTCGATTCGGCGACGGTGCCGCACCGCGCCCGCTGGACGCTGGACCTGCCCAGCACCGGCGCGCTGAAGACCTACTGCCGCGAAGTGCTGGACCGTGTGCTCGACAAACTGTCGCGCGAACCGAACGACGATGCGGCGCTGTATCCCTACCGCCTGGCGCTGGCGCACGAGGACATGCACGGCGAAGCGCTGCTCTACACCTTGCAGACCCTGGGCCTGGCCGGACCGGCGCAGGCCGCGCACAATGAGCAGCCGCTGTTCGCGCCGTCGGAGATCGGCTTCCCCGGCGGGACCATCCAGTTGGGCTGCGCCGAGGGTCGGGGCTTCGTGTTCGACAACGAGCGCCAGGCGCACAGCTTCCGCGTGGCGGCGTTCACCATCGACAGCACCCTGGTGACCAACGCGCAGTATGCCGATTTCGTCGCCGACGGCGGTTACGACCAGCGCCAGTTCTGGAGCAGCGCCGGCGCCGACTGGCTGATGCGCCAGGAGCGTTCGGCGCCGCGTTATTGGCAGCGCGACGGCGCCCAGTGGCGCACCGTGCGCTTCGGTCAGCCGACCACGCTGGCCGGCGCCGAGCCGGTGCGCCATGTGAACCTGTATGAAGCGCAGGCCTACTGCGCCTGGGCCGGACGCCGCCTGCCGACCGAGGCGGAATGGGAATATGCAGCCTTGTCCGGCCATCCGGCGTTCCGCTGGGGGCAACTGTGGGAATGGACGGCGTCGCCGTTCGAGCCTTACCCCGACTTCAAGGCCGACCGTTATCGCGAATATTCCGAGCCGTGGTTCAGCACCCACCAGACCTTGCGCGGCGCCTCGTTCGCGACGCCGCTGCGTTTCGATTCGGCCAAATTCCGTAATTTCTTCCTGCCCGAGCGCGACGACTTCTATGCAGGATTCCGCACGTGTGCCTGGCCGGGATAGTTCAACAATAAGAACGCTTTTTTTCTAGCGCTCTGCTATTCTTTTCTTTTCGAAGAAAAAGGCCCACCCAATGAAACTCAAGCATCTCCTGATTTCCGCCACCGTCCTTGGCACCCTGGGCGCGGCGGCGCCGTCGTTTGCCGACGGCGCCAAAGTGGTGGCGATACGCGCCGGTAAGCTGGTCGACGTGGTCGCCGGCACGGTGCTCAAGGACCAGACCATCATCGTCACCGGCGAGCGCATTACTTCGGTCGGCCCGAGTGCCTCGGCCAAGGTGCCGGCCGGCGCGCAGCTGATCGACCTGTCCTCGCAGACGGTGCTGCCAGGCCTGATCGACATGCACACCCATTTGACCGGCGACCCTTACCTGGGCGGCTACAACGCGCTGGGCGTGTCCGATACCCGCGCTGCGCTGTACGGCGTGCGTGCCGCGCGCAAGACACTGGAGGCGGGCTTCACCACGGTGCGCAACGTCGGCGCCAGCGGCTTCGGCGACGTGGCGCTGCGCGACGCCATCAACGACGGTGATTTCATCGGGCCGCGCATGCGCACCGCCGGATACGCCATCGGCATCCAGGGCGGCCATTGCGACGAGAACCTGCTGCCGGCCGAGATGAAGTTCACCAGCCGCGGCGTGGCAGACGGCCCGTGGGAGGCGCGCGCCAAGGTGCGCGAGATGGCCAAATACGGCGCCGACGTGATCAAGATCTGCGCATCGGGCGGTGTGCTGTCCAAGGGCGACGAGCCGGGCGCGCAGCAGTACACGCTGGAAGAGATGCAGGCCATCGTCGGCGAGGCGCATAAGCTGGGCCGCAAGGTGGCCGCACACGCGCACGGCACCAGCAGCATCCGCGATGCGATCCTGGCCGGCGTCGATTCGATCGAGCACGCAAGCCTGATCGACGACGAGGGCATCAAGCTGGCGCGCGAGAAGGGCACCTATCTGGTCATGGACATCTACAACGACGACTTCATCCTGCAGGAGGGCGAGAAGGCCGGCATGCTGCCGGAATCGATCGCCAAGGAAAAGGTGATCGGCCAGATCCAGCGCGACAACTTCCGCAAGGCCTTCAACGGCGGCGCCAAGATGGCCTTCGGCAGCGACTCCGGCGTTTATCCGCACGGCGACAACGCCAGGCAGTTCGCCTACATGATCAAGTACGGCATGACGTCGATGCAGGCGATCCAGGCGGCCACCATCAACGCGGCCGACCTGCTGGGCTGGAAGGACCGCGTCGGTTCTCTCGCCACCGGCAAGTTCGCCGACATCATCGCCGTCAAGGGCGACCCGACGGAAAACGCGACGGAACTGACCAAGGTGACCTTCGTCATGAAGGGCGGCGAAGTCATTAGAAAATAAAGGCCTGCCGGGTCATCCCGCTGGCTCGCGGGGCCATGCCGTTGTGGCGCGGATGGTATAGAGAGAGGATTGTTTTTCTATATACTTTTCGCTTTCAAACCGTGCACTGTGAGCCAGTATGAGTTTTCAAGCCTTACCCCGCCATCTGGCCTTGCTGGCACTGGCCGCCGCGTTGAACGCTTGCGGCGGCGGCTCCGCTTCTTCCGTTCCCACCACTGACACCACCGCCGCCAGCACCTTCACCGGCACCGCGCCGGACACCACCGGCACCATCGCCCTGGCCGGGGTGCCGCGGTCGGTCACCTTGCCTGGTGGCGCAGTGTTGGCCGGCATGGGCGATGCGCTGGTCGTCGGCGATCATATCGTGGTGCGTTCCTTCTCCGATTCCAGCATTACCGTCAGCGGCAACAAGGTGCATCCGCGCACGCGATTGAGTGTGCTGGACCAGGATGGCGCGCTGGTTTCCAGCATCGACTACGGCTTCACTTTGGCCGCCGGCTATACCGGCGAGTGGCAGATGCTGCCTTCGCCGGACGGCTTCGTGATGGTGCAATCGGGGCCTGGCGTCAGGCTGCTGCATTTCGACGCGCGGGCGAAGCAGCTCGGCGAGGCGCAGGAACTGTATCCGGCGGTCGCCGCCAGCTCCACCACTGAGCTGGCGGCTGCGGAAAGCAGCGCGGCAGTGGATGGCAACGGTTTCTGGCTGGTCACCACCTTCTCGCTGTTGCCGGTCACCGAAAAGACGCAGTACCTGCTCAAGCTGTGCAAATTCGATTTCAATGGCCGGCAGTTGACGCCACCGTTCGAGATTTCGACATCGGCTCTACATCCGCATGTCGCGGCGTCGGGTGGTGCGGTGCTGGCCGGGTGGCTGGAGGGCGGCGGTGCGATGGTGGCCATGTGGCCGAAAGGACTGGGGGCGCCGGTCCTGCATTCCCTGGGCACCAGCGGCGCGCAGCCTTACCCGATCGTGCTCGATACGGACGGCAAGTTGGGTGTACTGTGGAACGGCAAGGCCACGCTGACCAGTCCTGGCGGCGTGATGGGCGTGGCGATCGACAAGAACGGCGTCGCCGTGCTGCCGGCAGGCCGCACCGACCTTGGTCAGGAGACTTTGTCCAGCCACTGGCCGGGCAACGGCCGGATGGCTGAGGTGGATGCGCGTGTGTACAAGGGCAGCCTGCTGCTGGCCGATGTGGCGGTTGGTTCCTACAGTCCGGGCGATCCGGTGACGGATGTGATGGTGCTGGCCGACTATGGCGTGGGTACGTCGGCACTGTCGGCGCAGAAGTCCCTGATCTTCCGCATCAAGATCAACGGGAACGGCGGGGTGCTGGGCAGCTATCCGGTGATGCGGCAATTGCTGTTCGCGGATCACGCCACGCTGCTGTTCGGCGACGAGAATCACCTGGCGGCGGTGCGCATCACCCGCAATTGAGGAGCGCGCCGCCGTTGCGCTGGTTTAGATCAGCGATTCCGCCAGGTCGCGCAGGTCGTCCGCGTATTCCAGCTCATTGAGTTCCTTGCGGGCGACGCCGCTGCGCCAGGCGGCGGTGGCGATCTTCGGCGTGACACCGCTCAGCAAACGCGGGTCCAGCAGGCCAGGCACCACGTAGTCCTTGCCGAAGCGGGCATCGCTGCGCGCCATGTCGGCCAGCGCCACCACGCAGGCGCGCTTCATTTCCTGGTTGATGGTCGAGGCGCCGCAATCGAGCGCCGCGCGGAACAGGTAAGGGAAGCACAACGCGTTGTTGATCTGGTTCGGATAGTCCGAACGGCCGGTGGCGATGATGGCGTCCGGCGCCACTTCGCGCACCAGTTCCGGACGCAGCTCCGGCTCCGGATTGGCCAGCGTGAACACGATAGGCTGCGGCTTCATGCGCTCGATATCGAGCGGCGACAGCACGCCGGGACCGGACACGCCGAGGAACACATCCGCGCCGTCCATCACGTCGGACAGCTTGCTGGCGCTGGTGTCCTGCGCCCAGGCGGCTTTTTCGCCATCGAGCTTGCGCGCGGTGGTCAGCACGCCCTTGCTGTCGCAGACGAAGATATTGCGACGTTCCGCGCCCAGGTCCACCAGCAGTTCCAGGCAGGCGATGGCGGCGGCGCCGGCGCCGGAGCAGACGATCTTCACGGTGGCGATATCGCGGCCGGTCATCTCGATCGCGTTCAGCATGCCGGCGCCGACCACGATGGCGGTGCCGTGCTGGTCGTCATGGAACACCGGGATCGACAGGCGCTCGCGCAGCTTGCGCTCGATGTAGAAGCATTCCGGCGCCTTGATGTCTTCCAGGTTGATGCCGCCGAAAGTCGGGTGCAGCGCGGCGACGATGTCGATCAGCTTATCGGGATCGGTTTCGTCGATCTCGATGTCGAAGGCGTCGATGCCGGCGAATTTTTTGAACAGCACCACTTTGCCTTCCATGACAGGCTTGCCGGCCAGCGCGCCGATGTTGCCGAGGCCGAGCACCGCCGTGCCGTTGGTGATCACGCCGACCAGGTTGCCCTTGGCCGTGTACTCGTAGGCCTTGGCCGGATCGCGCTGGATTTCCACGCACGGCGCGGCCACGCCAGGCGAATACGCCAGCGCCAGGTCTTCCTGGGTGGCGACGCTCTTGGTCACTTCGATGGCGATCTTGCCGGCGCTGCCGGCACGGTGGTAGGCCAGCGCTTTTTGTTCGATGGTGCTCATGGTGTCCTCGTTATTTTGTTGGCTCTGAATGCGAAAAACGCCCGCACGGGCCGAAGCCGGTGCAGGCGCAAACTGCTGGGGATCAGTACATCATGGATACAGGCCGCGTACTTCGCGGGCCTGCAGCACGCGGGTGCACGCCAGGATGAAGGTGGCGGTGCGCAGCGTGACCTTCTTGTCCTGCGACACCGACCATACGGCGTTGAAGGCGTCCTGCATGATGCGGGTCAGGCGGGCGTTGATCTCGTCCTCGCTCCAGAAGAAGCTGGAGAAATCCTGCACCCATTCGAAGTACGACACGGTCACGCCGCCGGCGTTGGCCAGCACGTCCGGCACGATCAGCACGTCCTTGTCGGTCAGGATGTCGTCCGCTTCCGGAGTGGTCGGGCCGTTGGCGCCTTCCAGGATGATCTTGGTGCGGATCGTCGGCGCGTTGGCGGCGGTGATCTGCTGTTCCAGCGCGGCTGGAATCAGGATGTCCGACTCGATGCCCCAGAACGCGTCGCGGTCCAGGAAGGCTTCGGCGCCGGGGAAACCGGTCACGCTGCCGCATTCGGCGACGTGCAGGTGCAGACGTGCCACATCCAGGCCGCCTTGATTGACGACGGTGCCGGTGTGATCCTGCACGGCGATGATCTTGGAGCCGGCTTCCGCAAACATGGTCGCTGCCACGCCGCCGACGTTACCGAAACCCTGGATCGCTACACGAGCGCCTTCGATCGCCACACCGCGCTTGGCGGCGGCTTCGCGGCCCACCACGAACACGCCGCGGCCGGTCGCTTCGCGGCGGCCCAGCGAGCCGCCCAGCGAGATAGGCTTGCCGGTGACGACGCCGGTCGACAGGTTACCTTCGATCATGGCGTAGGAGTCCATCATCCATGCCATCACTTGTTCGTTGGTGTTGACGTCCGGTGCCGGGATGTCCTTGTTTGGTCCGATGATCAGCGAGATTTCGCTGGTGTAGCGGCGGGTCAGGCGCTGCAGTTCGTTGCGGGACAGGGTCTTTGGATCAACGCGGATACCGCCTTTGGCGCCGCCGTATGGCACGTTCACCGCCGCGTTTTTGACGGTCATCCATGCCGACAGGGCCATCACTTCGGACAGGGTCACGTCCTGGTGGAAGCGCACGCCGCCTTTGCCTGGACCACGCGACATATTGTGCTGGACGCGGTAGCCTTCGTAGTGGGCGATGGTGCCGTCATCGCGCTCGATCGGCACGTCGACGGTCAGGATGCGCTTCGGGCGCTTCAGGGTTTCGACCCAGCGCGACAGGCTGCCCAGGTGCGGGGTGACGCGGTCGATCTGCTGCAGGTAGACGCCCCAAGGGCCCAGGTCTTCTGGATTGAGGTAGGAAGGCAGTGCGTGTGCTTGTACAGTGGTCATGCTCAAGTCTCCGTTTGAATTCGTGGCTGAAGGCCGCTCGTGGCGCTCTTCAAGTGGAGCGAATCATAGGATGGGAGACTGAAAACGGGCCAATGCTGTATGCGCATTCGGCTATGCAAAAAATGCATAGTTATGCAAGTGGTGCTAATCGTGGTGTTAATTCGCGGCTAATTGGCCTTATCTTTCCGAGACCGAGACGCGGCGTTTGCGGCCACTATCTTTTTGCTGCTGTTCGAGGAACTCCCACAGCCGTTCGACGATGGCCTTGCCGCGCCGGTGCGCCGACGGGCGCTCGCGGTACAGGCGGATTTCCATTTCGATTTCCCACTCGGAGGCGCCGCCGTCGGCGCGCGCCAGCTGCTTTTGCTTGAGCTCCCGCGTGACCGCCGATTCGGGCAGGAAGGCCACGCCGCGGCCTTCCAGCGCCATCATCTTCAGGCCTTCGGCCATGTCGGTTTCGTAGTGCGGGTCCAGGTGCAGCGGCGTCTTGGCGTCGGTCAGGATCAACTCCACCATGCGGCCCAGGTAGGCGTTGTTGGTGTACGATAAAAACGGCAGAGGCTCTTTTTTGGTGCCGGGCAGCGTGAATTCCGGCGCCTTGTTCTTGTCGCAGCGGGCGTAGGCGCACAGCGATTCGCGGCCCATCACCAGCATGTCGTAGCGGCCCGGATCGAGCTGCACCGGCTGGCGCGGATGGTGGTAGCACAGCAGCAGGTCGCAGCCGCCTTCGACCAGTTGCATCACGGCGTCGTGCACGTTGAGCGCCATCAGGCGGCTGCTGATCGGCGCGAAATCCTGCTCCAGGGTGGTCAGCCATTTCGGCACAAAGGTCAGCGACAGCGTGTGCGGCACGGCCAGGTCGATGCTGGTCTGCGCGGCTGCGCGCTTGGAGCGCAGCATGTCGCGCGCGCCGTTGATCTGCGCCAGCATCTCCAGCGCCTGCTCGTAGAACACGATGCCGGCCGGCGTCAGGCGCGTGGGATACGAGGTGCGGTCGATCAGGTCCGTGCCCAGCCAGTTTTCCAGCGACTGGATGCGGCGGGAGAAGGCGGGCTGCGTCACATGCCGCAGCGCCGCCGAGCGGCTGAAATTATTGGTCTCGACCAGCGAGATGAAGTCTTCCAGCCATTTGGTTTCCATGCACGTTTCCTTTTACTGCGGTTGCGGGGTGTTGGAGCTGATGCTGCGGATAGGCGTGAGCAGATACGCCAGTGTCGCGAACACCACCAGTATGATGCCACCGCCGAGGAACAATTGCGACAGCGAGATCATCGTCAGCACCCAGCCGGTGACGGCGGCCGACAACGGCGCCAGTCCCATGAAGATGAACATGAAGATGCTCATGGCGCGGCCCATCATGTGCGGCGGCACGCGGCGCTGGATCCAGGTGAAGACGTTGATCTGCATGTAGCCGGACAGCAGGCCGAGCGTCAGCATCAGCGCGCACGCCTGCCATGGGGCTTGCACGGAACCGAGCGGCATCACCAGGAAACCGGCGATGGCGTCCGCCACCAGCAGCACGGTGCCGAAGCTGGCGAAGCGCAGGCGCGCGCCCAGCACCGCGGCGCCGGCCATCCCGAACAGCATGCCGGCGCCGTTGGCCGCCATCAGAACGCCGAGGGCGGAGGCGCCGTGCAGCTTCTCGCTGGCCAGCACCGGGATCGCCACCTGCATCGAACCGCCGATGAACAGCGATACCGTGCCCCAGTAGATGAAGCACAGGCGCAGCGGCACATCGTTCCAGACCATCATCAGGCCGGCGCCGACGGAGCGCAGCACCGATTGCGGCGCTTCCGCCTGCGCCGGCGCCGTCAGCGGGCCGACCTTGGACAGAGTCCATGCCGAGACCAGGAAGCTGAAGCAGTCGAAGCCAAACGCAAACGCCAGGCCGCGCGCATCGGCCACCACGCCGCCGCTGTCGCCGGACAAGGCGAGCAGGCCGGCCGCCATCAAGGGGCCGATCAACATCGACACCTGGCGCAGTCCCATCAACACGCCGTTGGCCGCTTGCAGATGCTCGGCGGCGATCGCCTGCGGCATGATCGAGGTGCCGGACGGGATGCCGAAGGCCTGCGCCAGGCCGATGCCGAAGGCCAGCACGTAGATGATCATCAGCGTCAAGTGGGCGTTCAGGTCGATGGTCAGCGACAGCGACTCGCTCAGCGAGAACGTCAGCGTCGGCTGGTTGTGCAACACCAGCAAGGTTAGTAGGCCAAGCAGCACGGCGTTGGCGTACTTGCTCAGCATGAGGACGCGCTTGGGCGAGTAGCGGTCCACCACGGCGCCGCCGATCAGGATGAAGACGGCGCGCGGGATGCTCATCAGCGCGATGACGAAGCCCAGCGCCAGCGTGTCGCCGGTGAGCTTGAGCACCAGCCAGGGCAGGGCGATCATGGTCAGCTGATCGCCCATCATGGAGATCACGCCGCCGCGCAGCAGCCATTTGAAGTTCGGGTCGCGCTTCAATGCCGCGCGTTGCAGTTTTTTTGGATCGTCCATGGTGTGGGCTCTCAGGAGTTGGTGGCGTTCATACCGGCGATCAGGCCAAGCGCGGTGCTCAGTTCATCGAAATGCGCGGTGGGACAGTTGCGCAGCAGGTCCTTGCTGATCTGCTCCGCCACCACGACGGCGTTGTTCAGCAGTTCGCGGCCGGTGTCGGTGATGGCGGCATAGGCCACGCGGGCGTCGCGCGGGTCCTGCTGGCGTTCGACCAGGCCGATTTTTTCCAGCGGCAGCAGGGTGCGGGTGACGCCGGACGCGGTCAGGCCCTGGCGTTCGGCCAGGTCGACCCGGCGCAAACGGCCGCCGGGGGCGCGGTTCAGGTAGTGCAGCAGCATGAAGTCGCCGAAGCTGATGCCGTGGTAGCCGCCCAGCACCTGGTCGAGCCGGCGCACCAGCGCGGCCTGGGCGCGCGCCAGCCGTAGCGCAAATTCCAGGCTGGGACTGATGGCGGGGGTGTCGTCAATAATATCGTTCATGCTGTGCTCCGTTGTCAATTAATTCTTGATTAATGCTTGAGTAAGCAAGTATATATCAACTAATTGAGGATGCAAGCGTTTTTTTGGGTCTTGAAAACCAGCTGATATAATTGCGGGATGAACGATACTACCCAACTCCCTCCATTGCCGGATCGTCTGTCGATCGACCCGCGCAGCAAATTCCACGTTGCCGCCGTGTTCGAACACGATGTGGGCATCCGTTTTAACGATAAAGAACGCCTGGACGTTGATGAGTACTGCATCAGCGAAGGCTGGATCAAGGTCCCGGCCGGCAAGAGCCTGGACCGCTTCGGTAACCCGATGCTGATCAAGCTGAAGGGCAAAGTCGAAGCCTTCTATCGTTAATCCTTCTGAAGAAATAGAAAACCCACCTGCCTGAACGCGCCTAAGATCGCGTTCGGTGCGGGTGGGTTTTTTTTTATGGGCCGATCAGAACCGTTGGTTGTACTCCACCGTGAAGCGCACCTGGCGTTCCGGCGCGCGGCCCAGCACCTGGTTGTAGTACGCGCTGACCGTGCCAGGGCCCGAGTTGTAGCCCGGTTGCGTGGCCAGGTCGGTCTGCTGGTTCAACAGGTTGAACACGTCCGCCTTCAAGGTCAGGCCTTTGAGCCAGCGCGGCATGTAGGTCGCGTTCAGCGCCAGCCGCACATCGGTCGGCAGCGTGCCGGCGGAGCCGCGCGGCGCCAGCTTCTCGTCGCAATAGAAGGTGGCGGAGCCGTACCAGCCGGCCGGGTTGTTGTTGACGTCGAGCGCCTTGGGCAGGTTGCCGATGCAGGACTTCGGCGCGCCGGTGGCGATATTGAGGTTGCCGCCCACGCGCCATTCCGGGGTCAGCTCATAGTAGCCATACGCCTTCAGCACCTGCGTGTGGTTGTTGGGCAGCAGGCCGTTGGCGCCGGTCATCAGTTCCGGATAGTCGTAGGCGGTGGTGGCGGCCAGGTCGGCCTGGCCGATGTCGGACGCCACCTGGCCTTCCATATTGCCCCGGCTGCGCGACAGCGTGTAATTGACCTTGCCGTACCAGCCATCGCGCAGCGGATGCTCAAGGAAGAAGTCCAGCGCCGTGTAGATGCGCTGCACTTTCGGCAGGCCCATGTCGTCGGCCGTCAGCGGCACGGTCACCAGCTTGCCGTCGCGGCGCAGGTCCAGCACCAGCGTGTTGTCGCGGCCCGGATTGATCAGCAGGCAGGGCATGTTGTACTTGCTGGCGTCGACGCTGTTGCGCTTGGCCCAGGCGTCCACCGGACGCTGGTCGCACCAGTCCTCGATGGTGTTGCGCAGCGTGCGGTAGGTGAACTTGGCGCCGGCGGTGTAGGCCGGCGTCAGCGCCGCCTCGATGCCCAGCGCCAGTTCATCCTGGTAGGTGGCGCCCAGGCTGCTGGCCGCCACCTGGTGCGGATCTTTGGCCTGGCCCCACTCGTTGCCGCCCGAGACCTGCGGGCTGATTTCGGTCAGGCCAGTCGGCACGCCGGTCTTGGGATCGACGCCGGTGTAGGTGAAGTAGTGGTCGATGTGCACCGGGTTGCCGGCCAGGCGCAATGCCACGCTGGTCGGAATCTGCAGGTGGTAGCGGCCGGCGTTGGCGAACAGCTTCATGCTGCTGTCGCCGCGCGCGTCCCATGACGCGCCCAGGCGCGGCGCCAGCATGTGGCGCTGTTCGGCATATGGCACGCCGAAGCTGTTCTTGTTGGTGAACTGTTCGTTGCGCAGTCCCAGGTCCAGCAGCAGCGTGCTGGTGACCTGCCAGCGGTCCTGCACGTACTGCGCGCTTTGGTCGGTGTGCGGCGAGGCCGAATCGCTTTGGTGGTATTCGTCCACGTAATAGCCTTGGGCGCCGTAGCCGCCGCCGGATGCCGGCGAACGGCCGCCCGGCACCGTCGAATTCGGATTGGACGCGCGGAAGTAAGTCCAGCTGCCGCCACCGGCGAGCGAGGAACCGTTGATCGACGAAACGTTGTTGTGGTCAACGCCGGCGCGCAGCGCGTGGTCGCCCAGCTTGTATTCGACGTCGAGGCGCAGCGTCGATTGCTTGTCTTCCGCGTTAGCCACCTGCATGGTGCCGCCTATCGTCTGCGGGTTGTTGTAGGTCAGCCCCGGCACCTGCGCGTTTACCGGGGCGCTGATCTGGTACACACCCGGCACATAGCCTTCCACGCTTTGCGGATAGGTCGATTTGAAGCGGCCGGCCAATGCGGTCACGGTCAGGCGGTCGGTCAGGTAGCCGGTGTATTTCAGGATCGAGTCGTTGGTGATGCCGGCGTCGCCCGTCACGCCGTCGGCGCGGGTGTTGTTGCGTTGGAGCGTGGCGTAGCTGAAGCCGTAGTTCTGCTGGGTCTTCTTGTATTCGTCGTGGATCTGGGTGAATTCAAGACGGTGGTCGTCGCTGATGTTGTAGTCCAGCTTGAGCAGGTAGCGCGGCGTGCGGGTCTCGCGCTCGGTCCAGCCGTTGGTCTTGTTGGTCGCATCGGAGTCCTTGCTGATGTAGCCGGTGGTGAAGCGGTCCTGTTCCAGGTTGGCGAACACGAACAGCTTGTCCTTGATCAGCGGCCCGCCGACATAGACGCTGCCGAAGACGTCGGTGGCGTTGTTGGCGCCGCGGTAGGTCAGCAGCTTGCCGTCGGTGGCGGGGTTGGCGCCGGTTTGCGGATAGTAGGTGTCCTCCGGCTTGGCGCGCAGCCAGTTGGGCGTGTACTGCAACACCGCGCCGGCGTCCCAGTGGTTGGTGCCGCTCTTGGTGGTGATGTTGACCACGCCGCCGGTGGAGCGGCCGAATTCGGCGCTGTAGCCGCCTTGCAGGATCTGCGCTTGCGCGATGGCGAAGAAGGGCAGCGTGGTCGAGCCGATCTGCTTGTACACATTGGTGACCGGGAAGCCGTTGATATAGTACGAGTTCTCCGACACACCGGCGCCGCCGAAGCTGTCGCCGCCGATGCGCGGATTGCCGCGCGAGGTGCCGGGCGCCAGCTGGATGATGCCCGACAGGCTTTGCGTCACCGGCAGCGCCGCCAGTTCGCGGGCGGTGAACACGGCGCCGTTGTTGGTGTTGCTGACGTCGATGCTGCGGCGACGGCTCGACACGGTGACTGCCTGGATGGCGTCGAACGAGGCTTCGACACCCTGGCCGATCAAGGCTTCCACTTCCAGCGTGCGTTCGATGTCGTCGCCGCGCATCAGCATGACCTTGTAGATGCCGGGCTGCATGGAGGTGGCCTGATAGCGTCCGCTGGCGTCGGGGTGGACGATGCGCCGCGCGCCGGTGGCTGTGTTCTCCAGCACCACGCTGGCTCCCTTTGCATTGGCTATCTGGCCGAAGATGGTGCCGGTGGCGTTCGATTGTGCGTAGGCTGGCGCGACCAAGCTGCCTGACAAAAGGGCGCCGCCGAATGCCAGTGCGAGGGCGTGGGCGACGAGTGTCATCCGCGCGCTGTGGGTGGATTTCTTCATGATGTCTCCTGATCGTTTTTATGATGATCGGCTGCCGCAGGCAGCCGATGGAGACATACTAGGCAAGGCGGGGATGGCAATCTAATGAATGTTTAGCGACTACCATTGCTGAAAACGATATGCATTAATTGGGAAGCGTGATCTGCAACGGCGCCTTGCCGTTCCAGGCCTGATCCAGCACGGTCTTGCCGTCCAGGCGCACCAGCACGCGTTGCGCCGGCTGGCCTGGCCGCAGGCGCGTGGTCACCAGGTCGAGGCCTTCGCCCTGATCGCCCGCACCGAATGCGCGTATGCGCCGCAAGGCCATGCGCGGCCAGCCCTTGGGCAGGCGCGGCGCGAAACTGAAGCTGCGCAAACCGGTCGGCTCGATGCCGAACAGGCCTTCCGTCAGCACCCGCGCATACAGGCCGCTTTCCGCAGACAGGTGACGCTGCTGGCCTTCCGGCCACGCCTCCACTGCATACGGCACGTGCTCGCCCAGCAGGCGGCGGCCGGAGTAGTAGCGCAGGTAGGGCATGGTGCGTTCCAGTTCGCCCGCCTTCAGCAGGCCGCGCAGCGTGTACAGCGTGGCGCGGTCCCAGAAGGTCTTGTCGCCGGCTTCGGTCAGCACGCCGTTTTCAGACCACAGCTGCGGCGACAGCAGCGCATCGATGGTGCCGCGCTGGCGTTCCGTGATGCCGAACGCCAGCGGCAGCGCGATCCACGCGCGCAGCTTGTCGTTGCCGGCGTAGTAGCGGTAGGTGTCGTAGCCGCTCATGTTGGCGCCGAAGTAGCGTTCGATGGCGGCACGCTGGTTCTGCGCCTCCTGTTGCAGCGCGGCGGCGCGCGGCTGGTCGCCCAGCGCCGCGTTCAGGCGCGCGGCGCCGGTCAGGCCGCCGTAGGCCAGCACGTTGGTCGACAGATTGGCTTTGCCGGCCGGGAAGCGGCCTTCCAGTTCATCGCTGTCGGAATGGACGATGCCTTCGGCGTCGCGCTGGCGGCGGGTGAACTCCAGGCACCAGTCGATCAAGGGCAGCAGCTGGCGCGCGGTGCCGGCGTCGCCCTGCGCCAGCGCGAACTGGCTGGCGCCATAGGAAATCATGGCGCAGTCGCCACGGTCGCCGGCGCCGTTCCAGTAGCCGCGTCCCTCGGCGATGATGGAGGAGGGCAGCGGCTTGTATTCCGGATTCATGTAGCGCGCGAACAGGCCGAAGCTGGTGATCGCGCTCTGCACGGCGGCGCGGTCGCCCAGGTAGGGGAAGAAGGGATTGACATACTCCGCCTGGTCGTTGGCCCAGACTGCGGCGTAGTAGCGGGTGCCGCCCGGTCCGTGCAGCAGGCCGCCGCGCGTGGCGAACACGCTTTCGGCGGCGCGCACCTTGGAGAAGGCGAACATGGCGTCGAGCACCGGGTCCGGCGTTTCCAGTACCAGCTCGCCGCGCCACTGCGCCACCTTGCGGGCGCGCGCCTGCAAGGCTTCTTCGCCGTCCACGTACACCATTTCGTTTTGCAGGCGGCCGCTGACGATCACGTCCACGTATGCGCGCGCGCCCGGCGCCAACGTGCCTTCGCGCGCGGCCGACTGCACGGCGATCACGTAGGCGCCGTGCGTGCCGCGATCGGCGGGCGTGGTTTCGCTGTAGTCCAGCGCGGCGAAGCTGTAGCGGCGCGCGGTCTTGCCGTGGTTGACCAGCTCCAGCCGCTCCACCAGCGCCGGCTCGTCCGGCGACGGCGTCAGTGTGCGGGTCAGCAGCAGGCCAGGCGCCAGCTGGGATCGCAGGCTGAGACGGCCGTCGAAGCGCACCTGTTGCAGGCGTTCGGCGGTGGCGGGGGCGCCGTCGATGGTGATGGCTGGCGTGGCCTCGGGGCCGAACTTGCGTATCAGGCTGGCGTGCGTGTCGTCCGGGATGGTGCGCAGCATCGGCCATACCACGGTGCGTGTCAGCAGCAGCGTGCCGTCGGCCTGGCTGCCGTAGTCGATCACCGCCGATACCTGGCGGCCGCTCATCTCCAGCTGGTCGCGGTGGGTGTCGCCGACCTGCCAGCGGATCGCGTTGCCGTCGATCTGCCAGCGCGGCGTGAAGGCGGGAGGTGCCGCTTGCGCCAGGCTGGCCGCGAGCAGCGCGGCGGCCAAGGCGGTGCGGCGCGTGCGTAAGAATTTTTGCATGCTGACGTTCTCCTTATTTCGCAGGCGTGCCTGGGCGGATGATGGCGGCCCAGCCGCCGCCTGGCGCCAGGCGCATGGTGAGGCGGCTGGCGCGGGTCACGTCGGCGCTGCCGGCCTGCACGTCGGTGGCGAAGATCGCCGCGTTCGGACCGTCTTCCATGCTGCTCATCTGGTAGCTGCCTTCGCCCAGGAAGGACAGGTCGAGCGCCAGTTCGCGGCCGTCGGCGCCGGTCATGGCGCCCACATACCAGGTGTCGCCGTGGCGGCGCGCCATGGCCACGTAGCGGCCCAAATCGGCGTGCAGCACGCGGCTTTCGTCCCACTCCACCGGCACCTTGCGGATGAAGGCCAGCGACGAGGGATTGGCGCGGTATTGCGACGGGCTGTCGGCCAGCATCTGCAAGGGGCTTTCATAGATCACGTACATCGCCAGCTGGTGCGCGCGCGTGCCCTGGCTCATGGGGCGGTCGAAGCTGGCCACGAAGTCCTTGCGGTGGGCGTTGCTCATGGCGCCGGGGGTGTAGTCCATCGGCCCGGCGAACATGCGGATGAAGGGCACGGTGACGTCGTGCTCCGGGGTCTGCTTGTCGGTCCACTTGTCGTTCTCCAGACCCTTCACGCCTTCGAAGGTGAGCACGTTCGGCCAGGTGCGTTGCAGGCCGCTGGGCTTGAAACTGCCGTGGAAGTCCACCAGCAGCTTGCGCGAGGCCGCTTCACGCGCTACGCGCTCGTAGTAGTTGACCATCCACTGGTCGGCGCGCTGCATGAAGTCGACCTTGATGCCGGCCGCGCCCCAGCGCGCGAACTGGTCCAGCGCCGCCGTCATCTGGGTGTCCAGCGTTTTCCACGACACCCACAAGATGATGCCGACGCCGCGTTCCCTGGCATGCGCCATCAGCGCCGGCATGTCGATGGCCGGCTTGACCGCCAGCAGGTCGCCCAGCTCATACCAGCCTTCGTCCATGATGATGTATTCGAGGCCGTTCTCCGCCGCGAAATCGATGTAGTGGCGATAGGTGCGCGTGTCGATGCCGGACTTGAACGGCACGTTGTACAGGTGGTTGCCGTTGTACCAGTCCCACGCCACCTTGCCCGGCTTGATCCAGTCGGTTTGCTTCAGCTCCTGGGCGTCGGCCAGCAGGTAGGGCATCTGGTTCAGCAGCAGGCCGCCGGCGTCGGCGGCGATGCCCATGATGCGCCATGGGTAGGCGCGGGTGCCGGCGGTGCGCGCGATGTAGGGCGCTTCCTGCGTCACCGGCACGTTGCGGTCGTCGCGCGCGGTGTCGGCCAGCGCCACTTTCGGGTACACGGCGCGCAGGCCGTCCGCCTCGCCGTGCAGGTACATGCCTGGATAGTCGCGCAGACCGGATTCGGTCAGCACCAGGTGCGATCCGCCGCTGCGCACCAACGCCGGCACGCCCACCAGTTTGCCCACCGCCTCGCTGACGGCCAGCGGCTGGTAATAGTGCTCGTTGTGCGACTGCATGGACTTCTCCTGCGGCCAGTACAGCGTGTCCTGCGGCCGCACGTGGACGCCGGCCAGTTCGTCCTCCACCGTCACCTGGCCGGGCAGCTCGGTGCGGAAGCGGTAGGCGATGCCTTCGTCGTAGGCGCGCACTTCCAGCGTGTAGCCGCCGGCGAAGTCCAGCTGCAAGGCGTTGTAGTGGTCGCGCACCTGGCGCGATTTCTGCGCCACCACGGGACGCACCGTGGTGTCGATGCTGGTGCGCTGCTGCTTGGTCAGGCGCGGATGGTCGCCCAGGGTGCCGATGCCGCTCAGTTTCAGGCCGATGGCGGAGGGCAGCACCAGCTGGGCGTCGCGGTGGCTGACCGCCAGCGTCAGCTGCTCGCCGGTGTCGATGGTGACGCGCAGCTGGCGGTCGGGCGAATTCAGTTCCAGCAGGTTGGCGGCCTGGCTGGCCAGCGGCGCGATCAGGAACAGCGCGCCGAGGCGGCGCGCAAAGGACAGGTGTTTCAAGGCAGTCTCCCTATAGGTGTTTTTGGCATGCTATGCGCGCGGGGGCATAGCAGTCCATTCACCTTTTATGCGTCTGCCATATCGAATACGGCAAGGCTGGTCGAGGCCTGGCGGCGTATCGCTTGCAGCAGCAGCTCGGCGCCCGGCGACAGCAGGCGGTCGCGCCGGCGGATGATGCCGTAGGGGTCCATCTGGCAGGCCAGTTCGATCGGCAGCACCGCCAGCAGGCCCAGTTCCTGGTAGTGCAGCGCGATGTCGGCCGACATCACGTTCAGCGCGTCGCTCATTTGCAGCATGCTGGTGATGAGCACGATTTCGCTGGTGTCGACCACGTCGCCCGGCGGCTCCAGGCCGGCGTTGTGGAACTGCTGGTCGAAGCGCTGGCGCAGGATGCTGCCGGGCGGCGGCATGATCCACGGCGCGGACGCCAGTTCGTGCAGCGAGAGCCGCGCGCGCCCGGCCAGCGGGTGGCCGACGCGCGCCACCACCACCACCGGTTCGGCCGCCAGCTCCTCGTATTGCAGGTCGGCTTTGTCGGACAGACCGCTCATGCGCGCCAGCAGAAAATCGAAGTTGCCCCGTTGTAGGCGTTCGAGCAGCACCGTGCTCGATTCAACCTGCACGCCGATACGCAGCAGCGGCGCCAGCTTTTTGACGCGGGTGATGGCGCAGGGCAGCAGCCGCATGGCCGGCGTCATGATGCTGCCGACGTCGACCTGGCCGGCCAGGCCGGCCCGGAGCGCGACGATGTCCTCATGCGCGCGCGCCAGGCTGGTGAGCGCCATGCGTGCGTGGCGTATCATGCTCTCGCCGTAGATGGTGGGTTCCATGCCGCGCGGCAGGCGCTCGAACAGCGCGATGCCGAGCATGTCCTCGAGTTCCTTGAGCTGCTTGGAGGCGGCTGGCTGGGTCATGCACAGGACTTCGGCCGCGCGCATCAACGTGCCCTCGTCGTCCAGCGCGATCAGCAACAGCAGCTGGCGGGTTTTCAGGCGCGCGCGCAGGAACCAGTTTGGATTTGGCGCGTTCATGGCGTCTCCCTTGTAACTATGAAAAAATTATACGGGGCGGAGCCATAGCCGTTCAATGATGTAATCGAGGCCTTGGATATCGAAATCGGCATAGTGCCGGCAGGCTGAATGCGAAACGGCCCGGCCGAAAATTCGACCGGGCCGTCCGTGACCGGGTTGTTGCTCGTTACTGCGCCAGCGGTTCGCCGCGCAATTTGTCCAGCATCTGCAAGGTCGTCGGCAGCAGGTTCATGATGCCGTGATAGGCACAGTATTCACAAAATGCTTCTTCCGGACTCATGGCGGTGATGCTGGCGTCCGAGTGTCCGCGACGGCGCAGTGCGCGTAAGCAGGCTGCGTCCATATTCCTTGCGTTCATGCGCTGATTCCCTTTCGAATGGTTCCAGGTTGGTTGGGATGATGTCTCAGTGCAATTATATGCTCAAAATAGTGCTGCGTGGCAACTATATTGAGTTATTTTAAGATGTGGGGCTATTTTGTCATGGCGGCGGCCTGCGGCATGGCCGCCGCCGCCGTGTTGCGGTTCAGGCGCCACAGCAAGGCCAGGCCGACCAGCGAGGTGCCGACCACGACGAAGCCCACCCGGTCGAAATGCTGCAGCTGGCCGGACACGCCCTGGGTGACGATATGGCCGGCAAGCACCGAGGCCACGCCGCCCGACAGCTGCTGGATCGAGGCGCTGATGGCGTTGAACGAGCCGCGCTGGGTCTGCGCTGGCACGCCCGCCATCATGGCCTGGAACGGGATCATGCGCGAGAAGATGCCGATGAACAGCACGGTGTTGATGACGATGAACACCGGCAGCGCGGTCACGCCCAGGTGGGTGTAGACCAGCACCATGGTGATGGTCAGCGTGGTGCCGAAGGTGAACACGCGGAACTTGCCGACCGCGTCGGCCAGCTTGCCGATCAGCGGGCCGATGAAGATGGTGCACAGGCCGGTGACCAGGTAGACCGTCGGCAGGTGGAACAGGTCGATGCCCAGGTTGTTGACGATGTAGGCGCTGCTGAACGGCATCAGCATGAAGCCGCCGGTGGTCAGCAAGGCGGTGGTGGCGAAGGCCAGCAGATAGCGCCGCTCGGTGACGGTGTGGAACAGGTGCATCCAGGCGCTGTGCTCCTGCGGCTTGCCGAGGTGGGCATTGACCGGCTGCAGCTTCCACGCCACCAGCAGGCCGCCGCTCAGGCCGAAGGCGGCCATGGCGACGAAGGGGATGTGCCAGTTCCAGTGGCTCGACAAATAGATGCCGGCCGGGATGCCCAGCACCTGGCTGGCGGCGAACGCGGTCTGGATGAAGCCCATGACGCGGCCGCGCTGTTGCGGCAGGAACAGGTCGCTGGCGATGGCCAGCACGATGGAACCGATCACGCCGCCGAACAGGCCGGTGACGATGCGCGCGGCCAGCAGCGATTCATAGCTTTGCGCCATGCCGCACCACAGCGTGCCGAGGATGAAGCCGGTATAGAAGAACAGCAGCAGTTTCTTGCGGTCGAAGCGGTCGGCGAAACCGGCCGTCAGCAGGCCGGACGCGCCGGCGCTGAAGGCGTAGGCCGACACCACCAGCCCGAACTGCTTGGGGCTGATGCTCAGCGCCGGCATGATGACCGCGCCGAGCGGCGACATCAGCATGAAATCGAGGATGACGGCGAATTGCAGGAAGGCCAGCATCGCCACCACGGTTTTTTGATAGCCGGTGAACGGCGTCGCTACGGGTTTAGTCATGTGTCTTATTCTTTGTTGGGGCGGCAGTAGGCGCCGCGGTCTTTGTGGAATTGTGCGCGCTCTTCGGGCGTCATCGCCTGCCAGCGCTGCCAGCGTTCGCGGCCGTAGTGGCCGCCGCCGTGGCGGCCGCGGAAGCCGCCGAACAGAATCCGACATAGTACCAGCAGGCCTAGCGCGCGCCAGTAGTCGATTTGCATGCTGCCGGCGAACACGCCGGGCATGACCGAGTTCCATAACATCATCACCACCCAGGCCAGCGCGGCCACCCCCACGAGGATCAGCGGCAGGAACAGCAGTTTCCTTTTCATTTCAGTCACTCCTTTCTTTCATTTCATTCGTTGTCGTACAGGGTTTGCAAGCGCGTGCGCAGATACAGGACGGCGTAGCGCTTGCGGGCCAACAGGGTGTTGATGGACAGGCCGCTTTGCGCGGCCATTTCTTTGAAGCTGGCGCCGTCCAGTTCGTGCGCGATGAACACCTCGCGCTGGTTGGCCGGCAATTCCTCCAGCGCCGTTTGCAGTTCGGCCAGCAGCGTCGAGCGGGCGTAGGCGTCTTCCGGGCTGCCGTCGGGCGAGGGCAGCAGCAGGTCGAGGCGGCAGTCCTCGCCGTCGTCGCCGGCCAGGTCGTCGAGCCGCACTTCCTTCTTCTTGCGGAAGCGGTCGATGATGCGGTTGCGCGCCACCCGGAACAGCCAGGCGCTGACTTGCTCGATCGGCTCCGGCAGCCGGTAGGCCTGGACGAATTCGTAGAACACATCTTGCAGGATGTCGTCCGCATCGGTCGGATCGCTGACGCGGCGCCGGATAAAATTCCCGAGACGAGACCGCTCCCGCAGTACGGTGGCAGCGATGTCCTGTTCGGTGGTTGAATTCGGTGGTGTCATAGCTTTGTAGACGGCTCACGACTAGGCATATTGTGGCAATTCGCAACTTTTTATGATTAATCGACCAAGCTATTCGACGTCATGTGGCAGAAATAGCGATAGCATTTATTTGTTGTTTTTATTATAATTAAAAATATGACAAGAGTTTCACTTTAGGCTATCCAAGCCTTCCTACAACTGAACGGATAAACAATGAAAACAATGAAAAGTAGTCGCTACGCCAAATGCATGGTTGCCGGTATCCTGTCTTGCGGATTGTTTGCCTGCAGCGCTTTCGCTGCCCCGCTGTCGCCTAGCCAGGTGGGGAACATTGCTGTCAACGACTATAGAACCAGCAATTTCCTGACGCTGAATTGGGATAATGGCGTGCAGAATATCGGCTTGCTGCAGTTTGATTTGACGGCTTATGCCGGCAAGACGATTGGCAACGCAACATTAAATTTGTATCACCAGTATAACGGCACGCCGGGTGCTGAATTCGACCTGTTCCAGAACACCTCCGGCTGGATTTCCACGATCAGCACCTGGAGTAGCGCGCCGACCTACAATTCGAGCTCCGCTGCGGCGCTCAACATTGCAGACAGCCATTCCCGCATCTGGCGTTCCGTCGATGTGACCTCGGCAATCAATGCATGGACCAGCGGTAGCCAGGCAAATTACGGCTGGACATTTAAACGCGTCGATCAAAGCAGCCCGATCGCCTACTTTTCGGCGACCACCAACATTGATGGCGGATTTGCGCCGACACTCAACATTACAGTCGTACCTGAGCCAGAGACCTACGCCATGCTGCTGGCCGGTTTGGGCCTGATGGGCTGCGTGGCCCGTCGCCGCAAGACGTCATAAAATCGCCGGCCCGGTTGCCTTGATATCCCAGCAGGCCGCCGTGAAGCGGACTTCGTCGCCGCGCACGTAAGGCGCGAAGCCGGCGCGGGCGGCTTGCGCCACTTGCTGGCGGGTGTGCTGGTCCGCCGTTTGCAGCGCGCGGCCTACCGGGCCGAGCTCGGTCAGGTATTGGTATAAACGGTTTTCGGGGAAGCTGCACACCACGTCCAGCGGCGCGATGGCGATGTCGCTCCAGCCGCTGTGTTCGAGGATGGCGTGCAGGCGCTGCCGGTCGGCCAGGCCGAACTGGCCGGGCTCGTCGGGACGGCGCAGCGGCAGGCCGGGCAGCAAATCGGCCGCGCTGCGCTCGGCGGCGGTCATGAAGGGATTGTCCTCGGGGCTGCGCCAGACGATGGCGTGCAGGCTTGCGCGCTCGCGCGCCGCGCGCCGCAGGTTGCGGAAGGCGGCCACGGGATCGTCGAAGAACATCAGGCCGAAGCGCGAGACGATGGCGTCGAAGCTGGCGGATTCGAAGGCGTGCTGCTGCGCGTCGCCGAGGATGTAGCTGATGTTGGGCTGCTGGCCTCTGGCTGCGGCGGCGGCCAGCATCGGCGCGGAGACGTCGACGCCGGTACAGTGGCCGTCCGGGCCGAGCCGGCGGGCGATGGCGTGCACGACGCTGCCGGTGCCGCAGCCGACGTCCAGCACCCGGCGCGCCTCGGCGGGGATGGCCTGGACGATCAAGTCCTCGATGGGCTGGTACATCCGGTCGAGCATGTCTTGCGCGGCGACCCAGGTGTTACCGGCTGCGCCGTTCCATAGTGATGCGTCCATGATCTGTCCTCTCGCTTGTCTTCAAAAAGTGAAAGTGCTACTGTGCCACTTCAAGTCAACTTGAGGTCAAGCGATGGCGAGTCTGGACATAGCCGAAGTGGCGCGAATATCGGGCATGCCCGCATCCACGCTGCGATTTTACGAGGAAAAGGGCTTGATCGCTCCGATCGGCCGGCGCGGCTTGCGCCGGCTGTACGATGCTGGCGTGGTCGAGCGCCTGGCGTTGATCGCGCTGGGCCGGGCCTCCGGCTTCACGCTCGACGAAATCGCCGGCATGTTCGGCGCCGACGGCGACCTGCGCATCGACCGCCACTTGCTGACCACCAAGGCGGACGATCTGGACCGCACCATCAAGAAACTCACCGCCATGCGCGACGGCCTGCGGCACGCGGCCGTGTGCAAGGCCGCCAGTCACATGGAATGCCCCACCTTTCGGCGGATCTTGCGGATTGCGGGCAGGGCGTAAGCAGGGGTTTGCTATACTGATTTCAAGTTCATACGTCGGAGCGGTGAGCCATGCCTACGATTAGCATCTTTTACGGACTTGTGATTCAGATGTTTTTCCGGGATCATCTCCCACCGCATTTTCACGTGAGGTATGGTGAATTCAAGGCCACAATCGATATTCGGAAACAAGAACTGATGGGCGGCCGATTACCTCCCAGGGCACTCGGCTTGGTGTTGGACTGGGCCGAGTTGCATCAAGATGAATTATTGGAAAACTGGCGTCTTTGTGAATCTATGCAGACTCCTAATCCAATATCGCCATTGGAGTAAAACATATGGAATGGGATGTCGTCGATCTGAAACTACACGACGAGCATACTCTCTGGGTGCGGTTTAAGGACGGAGTTGAGGGCGTCGTTAAATTTAACCCGTCTGCGTTCCGAGGAGTTTTTGCTCATCTACGTGACCATACGCTATTTGGCCAAGTGGCCGTGGTGGATGGTGTGGTTACTTGGCCAGGGGAGCTTGACCTGGCGCCCGACGCGATGCACGACGAAATCCAGCGCAAGGGGTGTTGGATTTTGTCCTGAGGGTGTTTGGCATTTACGCGGGCGTGTTGAACGACGTGACAACCTCGACCAGCTGCTGCCTGACCCAAACGTGGGCGGGGTCGCGATGGAAGCGCTCGTGCCAGATCATGGCTGGCGACAAGGGCGCGACCTGTAGCGGCAGATCCAGCAGCGCCAGCGGAAGAGTTTGCGCAAGCAGGCGCGCCAAGCGGCCAGGCAGCGTGAGTATCATGTCGCTGTCCGCCACCAACATCGCAGCAGCAAGAAAGTGGGGAACCCGCAGCGCGACATGGCGCGTGAGCCCCAGTGCCGTGAGCGCCACGTCGACCGCGCTTTCTCCGACGCCGGAAATGGTCACGGCAATGTGACGCAAGCCCACATATCGTTCCAGGCTGAGCCCATCCGCCAGGCCGGGATGACCGGACCGCGCCACGCACACCAGGCTGTCCGCGTACAGGCCGCGGCGATGGAAGCTGCCGGGCAGCGCCTTGAAAATTCCCAGCGCCAGATCCGCGCCCCCTTGCTCGATCAGCCGCACATTGTCCCCAACGGGTTGCGCGATGTGGAGACTGAGCGCAGGCGCATGGCGCTCGAAGCGGGCCATCAAACCGGCCAGGACCATCAGGCTCAGGTGGTCGTGGGCGGCGATCGTGATGCGCCCCGTTGCCGAGGCGGGATCGAAGACGGCAGGCGAGATGATGCCACGGGCATCGTCCAGCAGCTTGGCCACCGGACCTGCCAGCGCCTCGCCGCGCGGCGTCAGTTCCAGGCCGAGCTTGCCGCGCACCAGCAGGCGGTCGCCCAGCATCGTGCGCAGTCGCGCCAGCGCGCGGCTGGCGGCCGGCTGGCTCAGGCCCAGGCGGAGGCCCGCCTGGGTGACGCTGCGCTCCCGAACGAGGGCTTCGAACAGTTTCAGCAGGTTGAGGTCGAGTGTCGATAAATCCACTTGGTGCATGTTGGCTATGACTTCTATGTCATTGGTGAATGTCGGGCCATCATGCACCATTCGGGTTCAACTGAACAGGAGATTTCCGTATGACTGCTTGCTTCCCCCATCCTTACGTAGTGTTCGGCGTGACCGGCCGTACCGGCGGCGCTGCCGCCGATGCACTTTTGCGCGCCGGCCTGCCGGTGCGCGTCGTCGTGCGCGACCCGGCCCAAGGCCGACCGTGGGCCGAACGCGGCGCAGAAGTCGTCGTGGCCGACCTGACCGACCTGGCCTCGATGGTCACGGCGCTCAGTCAGGCTCAGGGCGCCTATGTCGTCAATCCGCAGCATTACCAACGTGTAGACCTGTTCGAGCGGGCGGACTTGATCGCTACTATCACGGCGCGCGCTGCGGTTGCGGCGGAGGTGCCCAGACTGGTGGCGCTATCCTCGGTGGGCGCCGATCGTGAAAGCGGAACGGGATGGATAGGGATGAACCGCATGTTCGAGCAGCGTCTGGGCGCAAGCGGTGTGCCCATCACGTTTCTGCGCGCTGCCTATTTCATGGAGAACTGGATGCCGATGGTCGGGCATGCGATACACAGCGGCGCACTGCCGACGTTTCTGGCGCCGGCGCAGCGGACTATTCCAATGGTGGCGACTGTTGATGTTGGCTGCGCCGCAGCGGCTTTGCTGCAGGAGGCGAGGAAGGGGAGCAGCGTCGTCACGCTCTCGGGCCCCAAGGACTACGCAGCGAATGACGTCGCCGCCATTATTTCAGCCGCGCTCGGGAAGCCTGTCGAGGTGGTGGAGCTGCCGGAAACGGCGTGGCCCAAGGCGCTGGCGGATGCCGGTTTCTCACCCGCCGCACTGGCTGGCTTCACCGAAATGACCTGTGGCCTCAATGGCTCGCATATCGACATCAAGAGCGACGCCACCGCGATTGAGTGGGCGGGAACGACGACGCTTGAACGTGTCATCGTCGAACTGGTGCGGCGCCAGCGCTAAGCCCAATGCAAAAAGCCCCCGTTGGCACTGATCGGGATCAGGCCAACGGGGGCTTTTTAATTCAGCGGACTAGCGATTAACGGTCGCCGTAGCTGCGGCGTGCGCCGTCGGTGCTGCGTGGGTTGCTGCCCTTGTAGCCGCCGCCGGTGGTGCTGCCTTCTTTGCGCGGTGCGCCTGGCTTGCTGAACGTGCGCTGGCCGGATGGCTTGGCGCCGCCACGGTTGTCGCCTGGTTTCCAGCCGCCTGGACGCGGGGACGAACGCGATGCCGACGCGGTCTTCTTAGGCTCGTAGCCTTCGATGACGTTGACCGGAATCAGCTGCTTGGTGAAGCGTTCGATGCGCTTGACGTTCATGCCTTCAGCGTGGTTCACCAGCGAGATCGCCAGGCCATTGCGGCCAGCACGGCCGGTACGGCCGATGCGGTGCACGTAGTCTTCCGGGAACTTCGGCAGGTCGTAGTTGAACACGTGGGTGATGGTCGGCACGTCGATACCGCGGGCGGCGACGTCGGTGGCGATCAGGATCTTCACCTGGCCGCGGCGCAGGCTGTCCAGCGTGCGGTTACGGGCGCCCTGGTGCATGTCGCCATGCAGTGCGGCGGCCGAGAAACCGGCGATGTTCAGACGGTCGGCGATGGTGTCGGCGTCACGCTTGGTGGCGGTGAAGACCACGGCCTGGTCCAGCGAGTCGTCGCGCAGCAGGTGGTCCAGCAGGCGATTCTTGTGCGACAGGTCGTCGACGAAGTGCACGCGCTGGGTGATGTTTTCGTGCTTGTTGGCGGCGCTGACGATCTGGATCACTTGCGGATCCTTGGTGATGCGGCGCGCCATGTTGCCGACCACGCCGTCCAGCGTGGCCGAGAACAGCATGGTCTGGCGGGTCGACGGGGTAGCGTCGACGATTTTTTCGATGTCGTCGATGAAGCCCATGTCCAGCATGCGGTCGGCTTCGTCCAGCACCAGGATTTCCAGCTGCGAGAAGTCGATCTTGCCCGATTCCATGTGGTCGATCAGACGGCCTGGGGTTGCCACCAGAATCTCAGGATTCTTGGCCAGCAGTTGCATCTGTTTTGGGTAAGGCATACCGCCCAGGATCGACACTGCTTTCAAACGACGCAGGTTGACGCTGTATTTGTCGGTATTGGAGGTCACTTGCAGGGCCAGTTCGCGGGTTGGGGTCAACACCAGCATTTTTGGCTGTGCAGCTTTAAAACGTGGGCGCTCGCCACGGGCACGGGCGGCTTGCATTTCTTGATTCGGAGTCTTGCCGGCAGCGGCCGGGTCGATCTCGGACAAACGGTGCAGCGACGGCAGCATGAACGCTGCAGTCTTGCCGGAACCGGTTTGCGAGGAAACCAACAAGTCCTTGCCTGCGATAGCGGCAGGGATGGCCTGCTGCTGTACTGGAGTCGGCGCGGTGTAGCCGGCGTCGGTCAGGGCTTTAATGAGGGACGTGTTGAGACCAAGTGCTTCAAATGTCATGCTGTTCTTTCGTAAAAAACCGGCGTTCGTGCAAAAGCCGAACGCGAAATAGCTACGCCTACCAAAACGAAATGACTCAATCAAAATCGAAAGAAATTTCGGCACAAAAGCTTTGCGCCGGGACGATGTCAGGTGCGACACCAAAGGCGGGAGGGCTTTAATAGCGACATCAGGGTGATGCGCTAAGGCTTGCGAAGCTGCTAGTAATACCTGGCTGATCAATCGGCGCTGCGTTTGTCGCAGCGCGCTCACTGCAGCGCACAGGCGACACTATACAGCAGTTAGGCTGGTCTGTATAGGTCAATCCCCGGCTATTGTGCAGTGCCGCAGTTACTTGTGTGTCAACTTTGTGTATTTCGCTGTGTTGCGCGATGCAATTTCGACGGACTGGGACGTTGATGGTGGACGTGCGGCGGCGGCCCGAAATTGTCGGGTCCGGCTTGAAAAATGGCCGTGTGTGTGCGCTTGCACAAGGCCGCAGGCAGTGCTTGATGATGTGAAAAATACAATTTATACTAATCAAGTTGAAAGTCGCTTGGCCATTGCAGGATACAAAGAAACTCATCGCACCAGGGGAAACCATGAAACTGAAATCGACCTTGCTGGCCGCTGCGCTGGCGCTGGCTGCGCACGCGGGCGCAGCCGAATTGATCACCAACGGCAGCTTTGAAGCCGGCGCCATCGTCGCCAATCACAGCGACCCTGGGTCGCAGCAGTTGTTGAGCGGCGATGGCGGCACGCTGGCCGGCTGGACCGTCATCGGCGGCAACGACATCGCCTGGATCGGCCTGGGCAATCCGTATTCAATCAACGCGTCGCAGGGCAATAACTTCCTCGACCTGACGGGCTGGCATGACCAGAGCGCCACCGGCGGCGGCGTCAAGCAGAGCATCGCCACCACGGCGGGGGCGACTTATACGCTGAGCTTCGATATCGGCAATTCCGTCAATTACAACTTCGGCAGCAACGACAGCCTGTTTGTCACGGCCGGCAACGTGGTGGGGCAGCAGGTCTGGACCTCGACCTCCAACCTGGCGAGTTCCTGGGACCATGTGACGATGTCCTTCGTGGCCAGTGGCGCGAGCACCGAGGTCTCGTTCGCCGGCGGCCAGGCGGTGTATTACATCGGCCTGGACAATGTCAGCGTCACGGCTGCCGTGCCGGAACCGTCGTCGGCGCTGATGCTGGGCGCCGGCCTGCTGGGCATGGCCGCCTGGCTGCGTCGCCGCCGCGCCTGAAAATCGCCCCCGCATGAAAAACGCCCTGCATGCAGGGCGTTTTGCTTGGGCGAGGCGCGAGCGGCTTAGGTGTAGTCTTCCGCGTTCAGGCCCATGACGTGCGAGAAGCCGCCGTCGACGTAGGTGATCTCGCCGGTGATGCCGGAGGCCAGGTCGGACAGCATGAAGGCGGCGGTGTTGCCCACTTCTTCAATCGTGACGTTGCGGCGCAGCGGCGCGTGCGACGAGGCAAAGCCCAGCAGCTTGCCGAAGTCCTTGATGCCGGACGCGGCCAACGTCTTGATCGGACCGGCCGAGATGCCGTTGGCGCGGATGCCCAGCTTGCCCAGGTTTTCCGCCAGGTAGCGTACCGACGCTTCCAGCGAAGCCTTGGCCAGGCCCATGGTGTTGTAGTAAGGGATGGCGCGCACCGCACCCAGGTACGACAAGGTCAGCAGCGACGAGCCATCTTTGAGCAGCGGCAGCGCGGCCTTGGCCATCGCCGGGAAGCTGTAGGCCGAGATGTCGTGGGCGATGCGGAAGTTCTCGCGGGTCAGGCCGTCCAGGAACTCGCCGGCGATCGCTTCGCGCGGCGCGAAGCCGATCGCGTGCACCAGGCCGTCCAGCTGCGACCAGCTCTGGCCCAGGTCGGCGAACAGCGCGGCGATCTGCTCGTCGCTGCCGACGTCGCAGTCGTAGACCAGCTTGCTGTCGAACTCTGCGGCGAATTCGGTGATGCGGTCCTTGAAGCGTTCGCCGACGTAGGTGAACGCCAGTTCGGCGCCTTCGCGATGGCAGGCCTTGGCGATACCGTAAGCGATGGAACGGTTCGACAGCAAACCAGTGATGAGGATTTTTTTGCCTTGCAAGAACGCCATAGTGACTCCGATTGCAACTGCGCGCCGTGGCTTGCCCTGGTGGGCTGGCTGGCGACGTCAGTGGGGTTGTTGTTTGTGTGAGAGGCGCGTTGCCGGCCGCTGCAAGACCAAGATTGTAGGGCGAGTGGGCCGCGACTGCAACCTTTGATCGCAGTCGCAACCCCGGCGGCATGCGTGCTCACCGGGGGCGGACCGTCGTCAGTCGTGGTTTTTACGGTGTTTGCCCTTGACGGCGTCGCGCGAGACGCGCGCCTTGACCAGCGTCACCGGGCTGGACTTGGCGGCCTTGCCGCCTTTGGCCAGTTTGTAGCCGGACTTGCTGGTGGTGCGTTCGCGTTCGGCCTCGAAGGCGACGGTGGCGTTGCGCTCCACTTCGGGCGAGATGTCGACGCTGGCCGAGGTCGAAATCTTCGGCACCAGGATGGTGGAGCCGGCTTTTAACATCGATTTCTGCGGGATGTTGTTGGCCTGGCGGATCACTTCCGGCGTGGTGTGGAAGCGCGAGGCCAGCGTGCCGATGCTTTCGCGGGCGGTGGTGATCTTGTGCGTGGTCCAGGTCGACAGGTCCTTGCCCCATTGCGCCAGGTTCAGGTGGAACTTGTCGGCGTTTTCCTTGGGCAGCAGGATCTTGGTCTGTTCGTCGCCGGTGATGACCGGGCGCTTGAACTGCGGGTTCAGCGCCTTGAACTCGTCGACCGACAGCTCGGCCAGGTGGGCGGCGATGGTCAGGTCGATGTCGCTGGTCTTGTCGACGGCGGTGAAGTAGGGCGTGTTGTCGATGGCCGGCAGGTTCAGGCCGTACTGGGCCGGATTGGCGATGATGTTCTTCACCGCCTGCAGCTTGGGCACGTAGTTACGGGTTTCGGCCGGCATCAGTTCGGCCAGGCTTTCGAAGTCGGTCGGCTTGCCGGCGGCCTGGTTGCGTTTGATGGCTTTCTGCACCGAGCCTTCGCCCCAGTTGTAGGCGGCCAGCGCCAGTTGCCAGTCGCCGAACATGTCGTACAGGCGCTGCAGGTAGCTCAGCGCGGCGTCGGTCGAGGCCAGCACGCCGCGGCGCTCGTCCTTGAAGGCGTCCTGCTTGAGGTTGTAGTCGCGGCCGGTGCCCGGCACGAACTGCCACATGCCGGCGGCGTTGGCGCTCGACAGCGCTTGCGGGTTGAACGCGGATTCGATGAAGGGCAGCAGCGCCAGTTCGGTCGGCATGCCGCGCTTTTCCAGCTCGGTGACGACGTGGAACAGGTAGCGCGAGGCGCGCGCCGTGGTGCGGCTGATGTACTCGGGACGGGCGGCGTACCAGTTGACGTGCTTGGCCACCAGCTCGTTGCTGATGTCCGGAATGGCGTAGCCGCTGCGGATGCGGCCCCAGACGTCTTTTTCGCGGAAAGCATCATCCTCGGCTGCTTTGGCCGGCTTGCTGGCTTTCAGGGAGGAGACATCGAGGGGAGCGGACGACTTGGAGAGGGCGTTGGGCAGGGCGGACAGCGGCAGGGACGCCGCCGGCGGCAGGCCCGGTGCTTCATCGTAGGCCTGGCTGATCGCCGGCGCCATCAGGGCCAGCAGGGTCGCCAAGGCGGCGGATTTAGAAATACGTGCTTGCATAGTTTTCCATTGTTATCGACGAGCAACATCGAGCGGACTATGAATAAACGTGGAGTGTACGAAGGTCGGGTTAGCGAGTCAAGAAATATGTCAGGTGGATGACTAATTCTTTTACGCAATAATTCTATGTAAATAAGCCGGAGATCGCTGCAAAATGGCTGAAGTATGAGTTCCCGCAAAGAGTGCGTACAATTCTGCTTTTGAGCAGTCACCAAGGAATTGAACTATGAGTAACCCCGCCATCGATCACGACGCCGTCATCGCCGAGACCGTCAACTGGGTGGAGAAGGCCGTCATCGGCCTGAACCTGTGTCCGTTTGCCAAGGCCGTGCATGTGAAGAAGCAGATCCGCTACGTGGTCTGCGAGGCCGCCACGCCCGAGGAATTGCTGGAAAAGCTGATCGAAGAGCTGGAATACCTGGCCGAGACCTCGCCGGAAAAGGTCGACACGACGATGATCATCCATCCGAACGTGCTGGCCGACTTCGAGGACTACAACGAGTTCCTGGACGTGGCCGACGCCGCGCTGGAAGACCTGGAGCTGGACGGCATCCTGCAGGTGGCCAGCTTCCATCCGGACTACCAGTTCGCCGACACGCACAAGAACGATATCGAAAACTACACCAACCGCGCGCCGTACCCGACGCTGCACCTGCTGCGCGAGGAGAGCGTGGAACGCGCGGTCGAGGCTTTCCCGGAAGCGGGCGACATCTTTGAAAAGAACATCGAGACGCTGCGCGCCCTGGGCCATGACGGCTGGGACAAGCTGATGCAGGTGAAATGATGGCCGACCTGCCGGTGCGTCCGGATACGCCCTGCGTGGCGGTGTGCTCCACCACCTTCGACGAGATCTGCCGCGGTTGCGGCAGGTCGGTGGTCGAGGTGGCGCACTGGGTGTCGATGAACGACGCGCAGAAGGAGCTGGTGTGGCAACGCATCCTGGCGCAGGGCTACCCGCGCCGGAATACTTGATTCAGTAGCTGATCAATACGTGCCGATGAAGTTCTTCTTGCCGATGTCCAGGCCGTTGTGGCGCAGGATGTCGTAAGCCGTGGTGGCGTGGAAGAAGAAATGCGGCAGCGCATAGTGGAACAGATAGCTCTGGCCGGTGAAGTGCTTGGTCTTCTCGCCGCTGCCGGTGGTGATTTCGCGCGTTTCGCTGCCTTCGATGGCGCTGGCCGGCACGCTGTCGATGTAGGCCAGGGTCTTGACGATGCGCTCTTTCAGCTCGGCGAAGCTGGTTTCGGTGTCTTCGTACGACGGCACTTCCAGGCCGCCCAGGCGGGCTGCGGCGCCTTTCGAGAAGTCGCAGGCGATCTGGATCTGGCGGGTGAACGGCAGCATGTCCGGGAACAGGCGGAACTGCAGCAGCGCGTTAGGCTCGATCTTTTTCTCGGCGGCGTGGGTTTCAGCCTTGTCGAGGATGACCAGCAGGCTGTTCAGAATTTGCTTGAACACGGGAATGGAGGCGGAATACATGGAGAAAGTGGTCATGGCAAGGCCCTCTGTTGAATTGAGCCGCGATGATAGCCTGCCTGTGGGTTTTTTGCTTGCACGATGACTTTTCGATGCTTTTCCGTGCATAATTCCAGTTAGTAACCTTCAAGTTTGCGCGACTAACCAATTTTAAACAGATGATGCAAACTTATCACTACAACGTACCGGTGCATGATTAGCGCCTTCTACCAGCGGATGCGTACCCGGCTCAGCGCCCTGTACGGTCTATCGATCTATGGTGCGCTGTTATTGGTGGTGTTTGGCGGCCTGGTGATCCCGGCCATCATCGGCAGCTATCTGCTGATCGGCGTGCACGAGCAGCAGTCGGCGCGCGCCACGCTGAAGGAGTCGTTGCAGCGCAACGCCGACATCCTGGCGCTGGGCATGCAGGAATCGCTGTGGAATATGAATGCCGAGTCGGCCCATTCGCTGGTCGAGTCGGTGATGCGCGACCAGTCGGTGCTGCAGGTGGAAGTGGTCGGCCAGGCCGACACCCAGTTCATGAGCGTGCATTCGCCGCGCCAGGCTGCCGGCAATGTGTTCCGCGCCGAGCGCGAGATCCTGGTGCGTGGCGAGCGCATCGGCCGCATCACGGTCGAGATGGACGACGCCCGCAGCCAGCAGGAGCTGCGCGAGAAGCAGCTGTCCTATGTGTTTGTGCTGGCCGGGCAGCTGATGGTGTCGCTGCTGCTGATCGTGCTATTCCTCAATTCCCGCCTGATCAAGCCGCTGCGCAAGCTGATGCGCTTCTCCGACCGCCTGTCGCACGGCGATTTCGAAACCCGGCTGGACCTGGTCGGCAACGACGAGCTGGGCCGCCTGGCCGGCCAGCTGGAGCAGATGCGGGTGGCGATCAAGCGCCTGTTCGAAGACATCGGCCAGCGCGAGGAGCGTTTCCGCACCATCGTCACGCAGGTGCCGGGCGCGGTGTTCCGCTTCCGTCCCGACGGCCCGATCGATTTCGTCTCCGACGCCATCGAGGAGATCTCCGGCTACTCGGCCGCGCAGTTCATGCGCAGCACCACCCATTCGTGGACCAACCTGATCGCGCCGGAAGACCGCAAGAAGCAGCGCCGCGCGGTGTCCGAGGCGATCCGCGGCGCCCAGCCCTATGAGGTCGAATACCGCATCCTGGACGCCGCCGGCACCGAGCGCTGGGTGGCCGAGAACGGCCAGCCGCAGCCGCACGACGGCGACGGCAACGCGCCCTGGGTGGACGGCATCATCTCCGACATCAGCCAGCGCAAGCACAACGAGATGCGCATCGAGGCGCTGTTGGCCGAGCAGAGCGCGATCCTGGACAACGTGATGTTCGGCGTGATGTTCGTGCGTAACCGCCAGATCGTCTCGGTCAACCGCCGCTGCGAAGAACTGTTCGGCTACGAGCCGGGCGCCATGACCGGCGCCTCGACCGCCATCGTGTTCCCCAACTCCTTCGATTTCGAATCGGCCGGCGCGCGCCAGTATCCGTCGCTGTCGGAAGGCGACTACTTCAACGAAGAGCGTCACTACCGCCGCAAGGACGGCAGCCTGTTCTGGTGCATGGTCAGCGGCTACGCGCTGGACAACAAGCGCGCCAACGAAGGCAGCATCTGGGTGTACGCCGACATCACCGCGCGCAAGGAGGCCGAAGAGAAGCTGCGCCTGTCGGCCACCGTGATCGAACACATCGCCGACGGCGTGGTGGTGCTCGACGCCCACGGCATCATCGTCGCCGTCAATCCGGCCTTCACGCAGATCACCGGCTACACCGAGCAGGAGGCGCTGGGCCACGACCACACGCTGACGCGCTCCGGCCGCCACGACCCCGACTTCTACGCCGACATGTGGACCGAGCAGGTGGAAACCGGTTTCTGGCGCGGCGAGATCTGGAACCGCCGCAAGAACGGCGAACTGTATCTGGAATGGCTGACGGTGAGCGCGGTGCGCGACACCCGCGGCCAGACCACGCATTACGTCGGCGTGTTCAGCGACATCACCAAGGCCAAGGAATCGCAGGAGAAACTGGACCACCTGGCGCACCACGATCCGCTGACCGCGCTGCCGAACCGCCTGCTGTTCCACGACCGCCTGCAGCACGCCCTGCTGCGCGCCGCGCGCGACGGCGAGCAGCTGGCGCTGTTGTTCATCGACCTGGATCGCTTCAAGAACGTCAACGACACGCTGGGCCACCACATCGGCGACGAGCTGCTCAAGCAGGTCGCCAAGGCCCTGCTCGAGCGCCTGCGCGAGGGCGACACGCTGGCGCGCCTGGGCGGCGACGAGTTCATTGTGCTGCTGGAGAATATCGAGAACCAGTTCGGCGCCAGCCAGGTCGCCGAGAAGCTGGTGCAGATGTTCGAGCAGCCGTTCATGGTGGCCGGCCACGAGCTGTTCGTCACCTGCAGCGTCGGCATCAGCGTGTTCCCGGAAGACGCGATCGACCTGAATATGCTGATACGGAACGCCGACGTGGCGATGTACCAGGCCAAGGCGCGCGGCCGCAACGGCTACAGCTTCTACACGCCGTCGATGACGGGCGAGGGCGTCGAGCGCCTGCGGCTGGAGACCTTCCTGCGCCGCTCGATCGAGAAGGACGAGATCTTCCTCAACTATCAGCCGCAGGTGGAAATCGATACCGGCCGCCTGATCGGCGTGGAGGCGCTGGTGCGCTGGAACCACCCCGAACTGGGCCTGATCCCGCCGATCCGCTTCATCCCGCTGGCCGAGGATACGGGCTTCATCAACCAGTTGGGCAAGTGGGTGCTGGAAGAAGCCTGCCGCCAGATGATGCGCTGGCAGGCGGCCGGCCTGCACGTGCCGAAGATGGCGGTCAACCTGTCGGCCAAGCAGTTCGAGCGTGGCAGCATCGTCAACATGGTGGCCGACATCCTGCGCGAGACGGGGCTGGAGCCGGATCGCCTGCAACTGGAGGTGACGGAGTCGGTGATCATGAACACCGGCGACGCCATGGTCTTCATCAACGATTTGCACTCGATCGGCGTGGGCCTGGCGATCGACGATTTCGGCACCGGCTACTCGTCGCTGGCCTACCTGAAGCAGCTGCCGGTGCAGACCTTGAAGATCGACCGTTCCTTCATCAAGGACATCTCGACCGACGTCAACGACGAGGCGATCGCCATCGCCATTATCCAGCTGGGCAAGAGCATGAACCTGTCGGTGATCGCGGAGGGCGTGGAGACCGAAGAACAGGCGGCCTTCCTGCTGCGTCACGGTTGCCGCCTGGCGCAGGGCTACTTCTACAGCAAGCCGGTGGCAGCGCAAGACCTGCTGACACGCTGGCATCAACCATAAACGATCGGAGACCTCCAGTGCAGCCATCAAAGAGAACGCGCAGGCGCTTTATTTTCGGCGGCGTGGCCGCAGTCGGCGCGCTGATCGTGGGCTGGGGCGCGATGCCGCCGAGGCAGCGCCTGCATGCTTCGCATCCGATGCTGCTGGGCGGCGCCTCGATCGCGCTCAATGGCTGGGTCGCGGTGGCGCCCGACGGCACCGTGAGCGTGGCCATGGCGCGCAGCGAGATGGGGCAGGGCGTGCACACCGCCTTGCCGATGCTGGTGGCCGAAGAGATGGACGTGCCGCTGTCGGCAGTGCGGCTGGTGCAGGCGCCGGCCGATAAAATCTACGGCAATATCGCGATGCTCAAGGACGGCCTGCCCTTCCACCCGGACGACAACGGCAACCTGAAAGCGGTGGTCAGCTGGACCGTCGGCAAGGTGGCGCGCGAGCTGGGCTTGGTCATCACCGGCGGCTCGTCCAGCGTCAAGGACGCGTGGCAGCCGATGCGCGAAGCCGGTGCCGCCGCGCGCGCGATGCTGGTCGCCGCCGCCGCCAAACAGTGGAATGCGCGCGTGGAAGAGTGCCGCACCGAAGACGGTTCCGTCATCCATGCCGATGGCCGGCGCCTGGCCTACGGCGCGCTGGCGATTGCCGCCGCCACCGCGTCACCGGGCGAGATCCGACTGAAGTCGCCCAAGGATTTCAAGCTGATCGGCCGTGCGCAGCCGCGCCGCGACACGCCGTCCAAGGTGAACGGAACGGCGGTGTTTGGCCTCGACGTGCGTCCCGAGAGCATGGTCTATGCGGCGGTGCGCATGTCGCCGGTGATCGGCGGCACGGTCGCCAGCGTCGACAAGGATGCGGTGTTGAAGATGCCGGGCGTGATGCGCGTGGTCGACTTTTCCAGCGCGCTGCCGGCCAGGACCGGCGCCGGCGCCGGCGTGGCGGTGGTGGCCAAGACCTGGTGGCAAGCCAAACAAGCCGCGCTAGCCTTGCCGGTGCAGTGGTCGACCGACGAGCGGGCCAAGATGTCGAGCGCCGCCATCTACGCGGAGTTCGCAGCCAAACTGGATTCGGAATCGGGCCACGCCTACCACAAGGACGGCGACATGGACGCGGTGGAGGGCAAGGTTGCCGGCGTCGCCAAAACCGTGGCGGCGGAATATCGCGCGCCCTATCTGGCGCATGCGGCGATGGAGCCAATCAACTGCACGGCGCAGGTCAAGGACGGCTATGTGTACCTGTGGGCGCCGACGCAGTCGCCCGGTTTTGCGGTGGCGACGGCGGCCAAGGTGGCCGGTGTCCCGGAGGACAAGGTGGTGCTGGTGGTGACCCTGCTGGGCGGCGGCTTCGGCCGGCGGCTGGATGTGGACATGGTGGCGCAGGTGGTGGCGCTGGCCAAGGAGACGCGCGGCCTGCCGGTGCAGATGATCTGGTCGCGCGAGGACGACACCACGCACGACGTGTACCGCCCGGCGGCGCTGGCGCGCTTCAGCGCCAGCCTGGATGCGGCGGGCAATGTGCTGGGCTACGATAACAAGTCGGCCAGCGGTTCGGTGTCGCACCAGTTCTTCAAGCGCAACCTGGGCTTGCCGCCCGGTGGGCCGGACAAGACCACGGTCGAAGGCGAGTTCGATATGCAGTACGAATTCGCTAACCAGCGCATTCGACATGTGATCGTCGACAGTCCGGTGCCGTTGGGGTATTGGCGGTCGGTCGGGCATTCGCACAACGCGTTTTTCAAAGAGAGCTTCATCGACGAGCTGGCGCATGCGGCGGGCAAGGACGGCGTGGAATTCCGGCGCGGCCTGCTGAAACGGCACCCGCGCCATCTGGCAGTGCTGGATGCGGCGGTGGCCAAGGCCGGCGTTGCGCCGGCGGGGCGCGCGCATGGCGTGGCGCTGCACCAGTCGTTCGGCACCATCGTCGCGCAGGTGGCGGAGGTGTCGGTCGAGGGCACCGAGATCCGCGTGCACCGGGTGGTGTGCGCGGTCGATTGCGGCATCGCCATCAATCCCAACATCATTGCGCAGCAGGTGGAATCGGCGGTGGTGTTCGGGCTGTCGGCGGCCTTGTTCGGCGCGGTGACGATCAAGGACGGCAAGGTCGAACAGACCAACTTCCATGACTATCCGGTGGTGCGCATGAACCAGGCGCCCGAGGTGGAGAGCATCATCATGCCGAGCACCGAGCATCCCGAGGGCATGGGCGAACCGGCCACGCCGCCGATCGCGCCGGCGGTGGCCAACGCGGTGTTCAAGCTGACCGGCAAGCGCCTGCGCAGCCTGCCGCTGACGCTGTGAAGGAGTTGCGCTTCAATGTGTTCGGGCGGCTGATCGCCATCAGCGGCGGGCAGGGCGCGTGGCGGGCGTTCTACTTCGGCGCCGAGGGCAAACGGCGGCCTGCGGATTTCATTGTGCCAGGCGAGGTTGCGGAGCATGAGCTGTGCGAGTACCTGGCCGATCTGTTTCATGAAGACGCCACACCGCGCAATCACTCAGCGGTGCAAATATCCTAGCTAGCATTCAGGTTGCCGCTGAAGCGCGGGGCTCAAATGTGAGTTCGCACGTCACATCAGGCGACCGGCAGTAACCGCCCCGAAGCCGACATTACAATTCAAGGTCAGGTTCGTACCGGCGAGGTGGCTGCTCGCTCAAAAGGAAGTTTGAAAGCACAATCCCTCACAAATGCTTTGACATCTATCTTTGGAACCGAGGTCAGTGCGACCGTTCCATTTCCAAAGCATCTTTGGTTGATGAGTATAAGAACATGGCCTTCGCCACAGCTAGACCTTGTTCTCGGTCTGCAGCAAATCTACGAAGTGCAATGCCAAAATCGGACCCTTCCTCGAGATGGAATAGGGTGGACTGTTCATTGGTAAGCAAAACGTTCTCGCCCAGGCTTACTTCGAGAATCAATTGATCCTTCAAGGTGCGGGCTGGCTTCGAAGACCAAAAATTAATCGCTTTCTCCGCTAATTCTTTGCTCACATACTTAGTTAGGTATGGCATTGCTGCAGACTCGATAACCGAATCCGGAATGGAGTTTTGGCGCTTGCACAACGACTGCATCAACGGGAGAGGATCGGATTTTGAGGAAGAGCATTTTGAGTAGAGGGCGGCGCGATTGATATCGGCGAACCGAACTGTCTGCAACATACGAAGCAAGATGACTTCCTCGGACTCAGCTTGGGCAAAACCACCTAATGGCATAAGCGCAAGCATTACGATTGGTAGTATTTTCATTTGATTGACCACAATAATCGCTTCTCAATAAGAGCTGTCAGCAATGGCAGATTGTTGGCCGATTGCAGCGGTAGACGCACTCCAGCCTTCTCATAGCAAACGTTCAGTACAGCCGCACCGCATCTAATCGCATAAGAGAGTGTACCATTTGGGCCATTAATTTGTTTGGACGTAGCGCAGGCGGCAAGGAAGACGACGGCAAAGAAAAGCAAAATGATTTTCATATTCGAGTCTCTTCTAAGTGAACGTCTGCTGCTGGCCGAGCACGGTCATTTACCTACAAAATGCCAGGCGCGTCGAGGGTGTAAATAATATTGTGTAAACGGTCATTTGGCAGGACACTGCCGCCATCAAGGAGATTTAATGACCGTTGT
>NZ_JBWKQE010000019.1:0-139163 GCF_059418605.1 Duganella sp. GW821-FHT07G03 | reverse complement strand
CACCATCGCTCTTGGCGAGCTGAGATCGTTAATCGCTATCTTCAAAATTTGAGGGGAAGGTTCAGGACTTGACCCCATTTTATTTTTTCACGGCCTTTTCCAGTGTCTGGTCGACGAAGTCGCCGTCGTTGTCGTTGAAGCGCACGCGCACCGGGTACCAGTCCATAGCCGGCGCCAGCCACAGGTCGACCTGCTGGCCCTGCGCGTCCGGCGGCGGCGCCTTGACCAGGTGGACGGCGTTGACTTCGCCACCGCCGATCTGCACTGCCTCATTTTTCATCACCTTGAAGCTCCACACCTCGGCGTCGCGGCGGCCGGCAACGAAATACTTCCATTCGCTGCCCGGCTTGAACTTGTCCGGCGTGGCGCGCGCCTGCGCCGCCAGCTGCCACTGGATGCTGGTGCGATCCTGTTCGCCGCCCTTGATCGGGTAGGTCTCGTCGCCTTCGCTGAAGCTGATGGTCTTGGCGTCGCGCTGGAAGGTGGTGGTGCTCGGGTCCTTGCGGAAGCGCTTTTCGTAGAAGGTGGCCGGCGCCAGGCCGAATTCGTCGATCTCGCCCTCGCTGCGGTTTTCCAGGATCTTGCCGAACAGCGCGGCGCGGCTTTCGGTGGCGACCGAGTACTTGCCGTCGCCGGCGCGCCATTGCACGGTGGCGGTGCCGCCCAGGCTCAAGCCGTGCTGCTTGGCTTTGATGGTGTACGACAGGTCGGCCGACGGCGGCAGGCTGTGGGGACGCTTGACGCTCGGGTGCTCGCCGGCCGCAGCCGGACTTTCGGCGGCATGCGCCGCACAACTGAGCAAAACGGCGGCGCCCAGGGCCAGCAGGCGCTTGGTGTAAATAGTATGCATATTATTTTCCAGATTCTGTCATTGTTATTTTAGAGACGGTTTGCGTCGTCAGCGCGCCGCTTGCTTCGGTGTTGCGCAGCTGGACCGGATACCAGTTCAGGCCCGGCGCCAGCCAGATGTCCAGCCGCGACGAGTAGCTGCCGGGGCGCGGCGGCCGGCTCAGATGCCAGGTCACCACCTTGCCCATCTTGGTGTTCAACTCTTCCTCGCCCACCAGCTGGAAGCGGAACAGCGTCGCTTCGCGGTCGTCGCCGACCTGCATCTCGATATCGCTGCCGAACTGGTTGATGTCGGCGCGGCCGATGCCGCCCAGCTGGAACGGCACCGTCGCCATGTCCTGCGCGCCCACCATCAGCGGGTAGCTGCGCTCCGTGGCCGAGAAGGTGATGGTGCCGGTGTCACGGTTGAAGTGGGTCGCCGTCTCGGCGCGGCGGCCGCGCTTCTGCGTGCTGGTGTTCGGGGCGATGCCGTAATCGTCGATGGTGCCGACGCTGCGCATCACCAGCGCGTTCAGGCGCGTGATCAACAGGCTGATGCCCGCTTCGGCCGAGGCCTGGTAATTGCTGCCGTCGGTATGCCAGGTCATGACGGCCGAGCCGCTCCATTTGGTGCCGTCGGCGTCGACCCGCGCCACGTCCATGTCCATGCTGGCCGATGGCGGCAGGTTGACCTTGTAGCGGCGCATGCCCTGCGGCGGCGGCACGTCCACCGGCACGGCGGCGACCGGCGTGGCGCCGCTGGTGTCGGGCGGCGACGGCGTGCCGGTCTGCGCCTGCGCGGCGCCGGCTTGCGCGCTGGCGCCAGCATCGGCCGCAGGCGCGGGCGCCTCGGCGGCCGGGGCGGTGTCGGCCACGGTCGGCGGCGCGGCCGGTTCGGGCGCGGCTTCCGGTGCGGGCGCCGGCGCCGGCTTGCGCTTGCGGGCCGGCTTGGCGGCCGGCGGCAAGGGCTGGACCTCGGCCGCCGGCGGCGTGTCCACATGCTTGGGCAAGGCCAGCCGCAGCTGCGCCGTCATCAGCGACTGCGGCAGCGGCGACGGCCGGTGCGACTGCGTCGCGAGACGCTCGCCCACCCAATCGATCGCCAGATAATGCAGCGCCAGCGTGGCTGCGCATAAAACCAGCAGGCGGCGGCGTTGGAATAGATGGGTACTTAAGCTCATGCCGCTAGTTTAACGTGTTCGGCCCAAGCGCGTCCCCAAGCAGAAATGTTGTCAAAATCTTTTGAAGCCCGCGCCGTTATCTGCTACGCTGGACGTTATTCCTACAGGAGACTTCCATGGCCCATACGCAAATGCCAAACATACCAGGCGCAGCAGTAATGACGGATACGCTGGACTTCGTCAAAAACCTGTGGGGCAGCATGAGCGTGCCCGGCCTGACCGCACCGACGCTGTCGGTGGAAGAGCTGGACAAAAAGATCAGCGACCTGAAAGCCGTCGAGACCTGGCTCAACCTCAACATGAGCATGCTGCGCGGCAGCATCCAGGCGCTGGAAGTCCAGCGCGGCACCATCGCCACGCTCAAATCGGTCGGCGCCAGCCTGGCGGCGGCGGTCAACCAGCCGCAAAGCAAGGAACACAAATCCATCTTCGACGCCAACCCCTACGCGTCGGCCTTCTTCCACCACGCCCGCGAAGCGGACAAGGAAAAGGACAAGCCGGCAGCGCCCACGCCCGCCCCTGCCCCCGCCCAGGCAGCGGCCGACAAGCCCGAAGCGGCAGCGACGGACAAGCCGGCCCCCGCGCCGATGGCCAACCCGGCGATCTGGTGGAATATGCTGCAAGATCAATTCAAGCAAGCCGTGTCGACGGCGATGGCGTCCGAATCGATGATGGCCACGGCCGCGGCGCGCGCCACCGATACGGCGGCCAAGTTCGCCGCGGCCGCCGCCACGCCGGCGGCCGCCAAGGCCAAACCGGCGGCAGCGGGCACCGCCGGCGCACCGGCGGCCGCAGCGAAGAAAGCCCCGGCCCGCAAGCGCGCGCCGGCCAAAGCCAAGCCGGCCGCCGTCAAGGCCTGAGGCCTGACGACGCGCCGCACTGATTACGCCAGCCGCTGGATGCGGATGGCGTCGATCAGGCCATCGGCCTGTCGCTGCACCTTCTCGATATCGATCAAGCCTTCCTCTTCCAACTGTTTGGCGCTGTCGTGGGCGGTCTGAAAACTGTCCACGGTGTCGCCCTTGGCGGCGACCGGACGAATCCAGGCCACGCTGCCGACTTTCATTTTCGTATAAACTTCTTTTGCGATATCGCGCATATTTTAGTGCCCTTTATTTGCTCTCAATATTGACAGCGAATCAAGGCACGGACAGGCCGCGCCGAAATTCAGTGTAATCATTTGCCGTCCCGGAAACAAGGCCGCCGCGGGCCTTGCTGTTGCGCCCAGCCGTCACTCATGGGCATCCGCATGCTTGTCCTGTATGGCGCCGTTGGCCGCCTCGTATTCGCTGGCGGCGGCCGCCGCCACCACGCCCGACATCGGCGCCAGCATCGCCAGCTGTTCCATCAACTGGGCGAAGCGCTGCTGTCCCGGCGCGATGGCGTCGACATGCATCAGCACTTCGATCGCCTCGTCGGCCAGCTCGCGCACGTAGCCGGTTTGATGCAGCTGCGAGATCAAGATCTGCGCGGAGTTGAACAGGATGCGCATATTGTGCGGCAGCGCCTTGCGCGCCACCCGCATCCACTCGACCGCCTCGATCAGCTTACCGGTCTTCCACAGCAGCACGCCCTTGTTCATCATGTCCGACGCTTCCTTGCGCGAAGCCTTGATCAGCTCCATGCCCTCGTCGCTCATGCGCGCCTTGTCGAAGATCTTCTGCACGTCTTCCAGCAGCGCCACGTTGTCGTGGTTGTTGCGGGTGACGTAGCATAGCAGGCCGACCGGCGCTTCCTTCACACCCACGGCGAACAGCAGGGTCGCCATGTCGAGGCAGGTCTCGGTGTCGGGCCGCTGCTTGGACTCGTCGGCCAGCATCGCTTCCAGCTCGTCGCCGGATTTGCGCGCGCGCCGGTAGTCGCCGGTCTCGTGGTACACCAGGCCCTCGGTGATCTTGGCGCGCAGCTCGACCTGGTCGCCGCCGAACTGGTGCACCGCCGCGTTCAGCAGGCGGATGGCTTCCTTGGTGTCGTTCTTCTGCGCGCACACGCGCGCCAGGCCGAAGAAGGCGTCCACCGTCTTCATCACCGAGTACTCGCCGATCTCTATGCATTTGCGGAAGGCCTTTTCCGCCACCGGGATCTTCTCCAGCTTGAGCGCGGTCTGGCCCAGCGCGCGCTGGCGCGGCACCGAATTGGGCGACAGCTTGGCCGCCTTTTCCAGCACGCCGAAGGCTTCCTCGGTCTTGCCCTGCAACTGGAAGGCCTTGGCCAGCTGGTCGAAGGCGTCGATGTAGAAGCGGTTGTCGGCGATCACCGCCTGGAACATCGCCAGCGCCGCATCGAGCTCGCCGTTGTTCATCAGGATCTTGGCCAGGCCGCAGCGCGCCCAGTTGTAGTCGCGCTCCGCCAGCACCTGCTCGAATACCTTGCGCGCCTGTTCCGGCTCGCCGCTCTTGAGCAGCAGCGTGGCTTTCATGCGCAGCAGGTCGATCTCGTGCAGCGGATTGTGGGCCACCTGCTCGTCGCACAGGCGCGCCGCGCGCAGGTAGTCCTTGTCGGCAAAGGCCTGGTCGATTTCGCGGAAGATCTGCTTCTTGTTCCACACGCGGTTCAGGCGGGTCAGCAGCACGCCCTCGGTGATCGGCTTGATGATGTAGGCGTCCGGCTGGTGCTCGGCCGCGCCCATCACCGACTCCACGCTTTTTTCGGCGGAGACCATCAGCCACACGCTGCTGGGCAGCATCAGGTTGCGGATGCGCGCCTCCTCCAGCACCTGCTGGCCGTTCTTGCCGTCGCCGAGGTTGTAATCGCACAGCACCACGTCGTAGCGGGTCTTCGACAGCAGCACCATCGCCTCGCCGCCGCTGGCCGCCTGGTCGATGTGCTTGGCGCCGAGGTTGCGCAGCGATTCGCGCAGCAGCTGGCGGATGCCGACGAAATCGTCGACCAGCAGGTAGCGCTTCTCGGCCCAATCGACATCGCCTTCCGCGACGGCGGCAATCGCTTCGACGCTCATGGCAAACGCAGGACGAAGCAGCCGCCGCCCAGGGTGCCGCCGTTTTCCAGCGCGATGGCGCCGCTGCGCTGGCGGTGCTTGTGCATCTTCGCCACCTCGCTGGAAAAGTAGAGACCGAGGCCGCTGCTGTTGTTGAGGAAGTTGACCGCGCTGCGCTGGCTGTTCATGGCGCTGGCGCCGGCCTGCAGCAGCAACGGCGGGAAGCCGGCGCCGTTGTCCTCGACGCGCAGTTCGAGATAGTCGCCGTCCACGCGGACCGCCAGGCGCAGGCGGTCGCGCGTGTAGCGGATGGCGTTGTTGATGGCGTGGACCAGCACACCGATGATCAGGTCTTCGTCCAAGGTCCAGATGGCGTCCTGCGGGAAGTCCAGGTCGAGCGTGATGCCGCGCGAATGCAGCAGCGTGCGCGCCTGGTCGGCCACCTGTTCGACCAGCTCGCTGATGCGGCAGGCGGCCGGATCGAAGGGATAGCCGGGCTTGCCGACGTTCTTGTACAAGGCCAGCAGCTGGATCAGGTTGTCGTTGAGGCGTTTGGTCTGGTACAGCATTTGGCCCAGCTGTTCGTAGCCCGGCTGCTCCGGCGACGCGGGCGCGGTCGCCAGCAGATGCTCCAGCGTGCCATTGAGGACGCCGATCGAATTCTTCATGTCGTGCACAGTCGACGCCAGGAACATGAACAGCTCCGGCGACCCTTCGTAGTGCTGCGCATCTTCTTCATCCATCGTTCGGTTCTCCATGGACGGCGCCAGGCGCGATTGGGATTGTTATTAGTGCTGCATTATAGCCTGCGGACATGGCGGCGCCCAAGCAAGGATGGCGCCGCGCAGCACGGCGTTTGCGCGAACGCAACGGGGTCGAGGCCACGGCTACTGGCTGCGGCGGCGCTGTTTGAGCAGGAAACGGCCGGGATCGAGCGCGTCGACCAGCGTCGCTTCCAGCGGCGGCGGCGCGTTTTCCAGCTGCGCCACCAGCAGTTCCGCCATCAGCGGCGCCCAGATCAAGCCGCGCGAGGCGTAGCCCAGCAGGCCATACAGGCCGGGATGGCGCGGCACGTCGCGCAGGCGTTCGAGCCGGCCGGCGGATGGATAGTCGGGCAATGCGCCGGCCAGCGGCAGGCGGTCCGGCGCGGCGCAGCGGAAGCCGACGCGGCCCGCCAGCGGCGCGCTGGCGGCCAGCGCGGCGACGCTTTCGCCGGGCACGATCTCGGCGAGGCGGGTCAGGTTTTCCAGCTGGCTGGCGGCGCGCAGCCCGGTGTCGTCGTCGTTGTCGTAGGTGGCGCCGGCGCAGACGATGCCGTTGGCCGGCGGCGTGACGTAGGCCTCGCGGCAGACCACCAGCGGCAATTGCGGCGGCGCCGGCGCGCGCGGCTCGCGTGCGTCGTGCATCGCATCGGGCACGGTGAGGTGGGTGACCTGGCCGCGCAAGCGGGACAACGGCAGCTCGGCCGCCTGCGCGATGTTGATGGCGCTGGCGCCGTTGGCCAGCACCACGGTCGGCGCCTGCGCGATCAGCGTGCCGTCGACGGCGCGCACCTGCCATTCGCCGTCCACCCGTTGCAGGTCCAGCGCCTCGGCCGCGAACACGCGCTGCAAACGCTCGCCGCAGGCATCCAGCATCGCCTCGCACAGCGACGCGGGCCGCACCCAGCCGCCCAGTTCAAACAGCCAGCCGCCGTGCGGCGTGGGGCCGCCCAGCAGTTCGCCGGCGGCGCCGGCCTCCAGCCAGCGCACGTACTCGGGCGGATAGTCCCATGCCGCCACCACGTCCTGCTGCACCGTCGCATGTTCGGCATCGCGCGCCAGTTGCAGCACGCCGCAGCTGGCGCCGTCGAATGCCTGGCCGACGCCGCCGAGCCGGCGCCACTCGCGCAGCGCGAAGGTGTAGGCGGCGCGGCTCAGGCGCGTGGGGATGTTGTCGTCCCTGGACAGCAGCGGCATGAAGATGCCGGCCAGGTTGCCGGACGCTTCCTGCGCCGGCGCCGCATGGCGTTCGATCAGCGTGACCTGCCAGCCGTTGGCGCACAGGCGATGGCTGGCCGAGGAACCGGCCAAGCCGGCGCCGATCACGATCGCGCGGCGCACCGGTGGCGGTGGCGCTTCCGGTTGTGGCTTGCGGCTCTGGTAGACGGCGCTGAGGTCCTGCGTGCCATCGACGGCCTGGCAGGCAAAGCCCGCCGACGTCAGCGCCCAGGCCAGCGCCTCGTCCGGCGACTGCGCGTCCAGGGTAGCGCCCAGCACCGCCAGTTTCGCCAGGCTGCGCGCCAGCGACGCCGGGAACGATGCGGCGACATGGAAGGCGTCCACCCGCGCGGCGATCTGCGGCAGCACCGCGTCCAGCGCGCCGACCAGCAGGTCCAGCGTGACGCGGCCGTCGTCGAGCAGGATGCGATGGAAGCCCGGCACATCCAGCGGCCACAGGGCGCGCAGCTGCGCGTCGGCCAGCGTGTCGGATAGCGTATCGGCGGACGGCACTTGCGGCGTCACCGCCAGGTAGTGCAGCACGCCCTGCCGCGGCAAGGCGCGCCATTCGGCCATGAAGCGCTCGCCATGGCCGAACTCCGTGTCCAGCACCACCCGCCGCGTCATCGCTTGCGCGTCCGGCAGAAGCAGTCCGGCGCATGGTCGTTCACCATGCCGATGCCCTGCATGTAGGCGTAGATGATGGTCGAGCCGACGAACTTGAACCCCAGCTTGGCCAGGTCCTTGGAGATGCGGTCCGACAGTTCGGTCTTGGCCGGGCGCGGTCCCTCTGCGGCGGCCAGCGGCTTGCCGCCGACGTAGGCCCACAGCCACTGGTCCAGCGTGACGCCGCTGGCGCGCAGGCGCAGGTAGGCCTGCGCATTGGTGATCGCCGCCGCCACCTTCAGGCGGTTGCGCACGATGCCGGCGTCGGCCAGCAGCGCGGCCACCTTGTCGGCGTCGTAGGCGGCGATCTTTTCCGCGTCCCACTGGTCGAAGGCGGCGCGGTAGTTCTCGCGCTTGTTGAGTATCGTCTCCCAGCTCAGGCCCGCCTGCGCGCCCTCCAGGTTGAGCATCTCGAACAAACGGCGCTCGTCGTGGCAAGGCACGCCCCATTCCTTGTCGTGGTACTCAAGGTAGAGGGGATTGGCCGGATTGGCCCAGCTGCAGCGCGTCTTGGTCATGGCGGAGGAAGATTGGGATGAAGGCGTCAGTATAGCAAGCAGCGGGGTATCATATAGGCCCCTCTCATCGACGGAGCATTGCATGCAATTCGAAGCAAAGATTGAATGGACGCGCAACGGGCAGGATTTCCTGGGACAGCGCTACAGCCGCGCGCACGCATGGCAGTTCGACGGCGGCGCCACCGTGCCCGCCTCGTCGTCGCCGCTGTCGGTGCCGCTGCCGATGTCGGACGCCGCCGCCGTCGATCCGGAGGAAGCGCTGGTGGCTGCGGCGTCCAGCTGCCACATGCTGTTCTTCCTGTCGATCGCCGCCAAGCGCGGGCACACGGTCGACAGCTATCGCGACCATGCGATCGGTGAGCTGGGCAAGAACGCTGCGGGGAAGATGGCGATGACGCGCATCGCGCTGCGGCCGACGATCGCCTTCGCCGGCACCGCACCGCCGGGCGCCGAGGAACTGCAAGCGATCCACCACGAGGCGCACGACAAGTGCTACATCGCCAATACGCTCAATTGCGAAGTGGTGGTCAAGGCCCCGTAGCCGGGCCTAGTAAGCGACGTCTTCCAGCCGGTAGCGGAACTTTCTGCGCTCCGGTAAATCCCAGCCGGGTTCGCGGTCGGTGTTGCGCGCTCGAGCGCTAACCAACGGCGAGGCCTGCGGCGACGGGAGCGCTGGCGGCGCGGGCAACGGCGCGACTGCGGCAGGGACAGGGACAGGGACAGGGACAGGGACAGGCATCGTCATAGCAGCAGGCGTTGCGGCAGGCGCCTTCGCGGCGGCAGCCAATTCTGCGCGCAGCCTGTTGGCTAGCTTGAAGGTCTTGTCACCCGGTCGACGGATAAATAAATCTTGCCATGCATTTCGCGTCGAGCGCGCGAACGATTGCGCGAACTGGTTCGGCGAGACCGCGCGGCCATTGTGGATGATTTGGTCGCCTTCAACGCACGCGTAATTGTTCTCGCCGTAGCTCCATGATTTCAACACGGTGCCTTCGGGAAGGAACAGTGATTTCCATTGGTAGCCGTGCAGGCCTGCGGGATCGGCTCCGGGGGCGAATGCGGCCGCGTCTGCGAGCCAGCGTTCAAGGGCCAAAGTCATCGCTTCCGAGATATCCTGCGACCCGCCACGGCGGCGTAGCCGTTCAATCAATTTGAGCAGGGTATCGGTGGGCACCTGCACGGTGATTGTGGTATTCATTCGATTTTCTCCCCTATTTTTTTCGGCTTTCCCATATTTAGACCGGCAAATTTGAAAATAGTTCAATGCTTGAAAAAATCGGAGAAAATCGAAGGGAAAATCGGGCTTTTGCTACAAGGAGCGTGGCGGCGCACCCCACGTGCATACTCTCAGGGGTAGGTAAGCGTGCTGTGCTAGGTTTCGAGATCGCTGGAGAGGCCGACGCGGCGTCGTTCGCCGCCCAGCTCCAGCGGTCCGGTCAGGTTGCTGACCAGCCGCACCTCGCCGTCCTCCACCGCCTGGTCCAGCTGCTGCATCAGGCGCGGGAAGATGCCGTCCGGGCGCGTGGCCGCGGTGCTGTACAAGGCCGCCCAGGCATTGCGGCCGGAGCGCTTGGCGACGTACAAGCCCTGGTCGGCCAGCTCCACCACCTGCGACCATGACAGCAGGCGCGGTTGCTGCGGCAGGAAGGGGAAGCTGGCGAAGCCGATCGAGCAGGTCTTAGCCAGCAGCACGCCATCCGGCAGCACGAATTCGCGGTCGGCCACGGCGCGGCGCATGCGCTCGGCCACCGCGTGCGCCTCGTCGCGGTGGGTGGCGCGCGCCAGCACCAGGAATTCCTCGCCACCCCAGCGGATCACATAATCCGACTCACGGAACACTTCGCGCAGGCGTTCCTGCATCTGCACCAGGATGGAGTCGCCGGCCGCGTGGCCGTAACGGTCGTTGACTTCCTTGAAGTGGTCCAGGTCGACCATGAAGAACACCAGGTCGTTGGGCGCAATCAGGTCGCACTCGGTCAGCTCGCGATGCTGGCCGGCGTCGTAGGCGCGCAGGCTCAGGGCGACATCGGCGTCGACGTTTTGCAGGAAGAAGCGGCGGTTGCGCAGGCCGGTCAGCTGGTCGGTCAGGCTGACCTCCTCCAGCGCCTTGTAGGCCTGCTCCAGTTCCAGGTTCTTTTCCAGCAGCTGTTCCTGCGTCGCGCTCAGCGTCTTCAGGGTCGCCGCCACCTGGCGGTAGGCGCTGGCGTTGTCGAGCGCGATGGCGCCGTAGGCGCACAGGGTGCGGAAGATCAGCCGTTCGCGCTCGCCGTAGGCATGCGCCAGCAGCGACTGCACCGTCATCGCACCCAGCACGCGTTCGCCCACGCGCAGCGGCGCGAAGATCAGGCTCATGGTCGGCAGCGTGCCGGGGATCAGGTTGGGCGTGACATCGGCCTCGCCCAGTTCGACCAGGATCTCGCGGCGCTCGCGCACGCAGCGCGCCGAGTTGGCGCTCGGATCCGACAGCGGCATCCGCACCGGCGGCACCGGCTTGCCGGCTTCCACGCCGAAGGCGCAGGACAGCCATTCCTCGCCCGGCTCCAGCAGGAACACCGAGAAATGGGTGGCGTCGAGCAGGCCGTGCACGTGGCGGTCCAGCGCGCGGAACACCGCCGCCGCATCCAGGTGGGCGGTGATCTCCTGGCCGATGGCGCTCAGGTGCTCCAGCGTGGCGCTGGTCTGTTGCAGCACTTCGGCGCGCTGCGCCTCGGCCGCGGCCAGCTGGCGGTGATGCTCGCCCTCGGTCTGCGCGCGTTCGGTCTGGTACTGCACCTGCATCGCGATGGCGCGGTTGGTCGCTTGCTGGCTGTGGGTCTGGTCGCGCGCGGCGCTGGCCTGCAAGGCGATCGCGTAGGCGCGCGCGTGGTCGCCGATGGCCGCGTACTCGCGCGCGGTGGCGTCGAGCAGCGCGCCGGGCACGGTGTAGCCTTCGATGGTGGCGGCGATTTCCAGCGCCAGCTGCAGGTAGTGCAGCACCGGATTGGCGGCTTGCATCTCGGCCGGCGCCGGCAGCCGGTGGCGCGCGTGGATGTCGGCCAGCACGTTGAGCGCGGCGATCTGGCTGGAGGCGTCGGCATGTTCGCGCGCCAGCGCCAGCGCGCCTTGTGCGGCGGCCAGCGCTTCCTCGGTGCGCGCCAGGTGCGACAGCGCGTGCGCCTGGCCGCGCCGCGCGCTGCTCTGGAAGTCGGTCTGGCCCAGCGCGTCGCCGCGCGAGGCCAGGCGGGTGAAGCTGTCCAGCGCCGCCGCGTGGTTGCCCAGGTCCAGCGCCAGGTCGCCCTGGTATTCCAGCGCCACCGCGTAGGCGCGCGAACCGGACAGGGACGCCAGCGTGTTCAGCGCTTCGCGCAGCAGCGTTTGCGCCGCTTCGCGCTGGCCCAGCTGGCGCAACGTTTCCGCCGTCTGCATCAGGCACATGCCGATGCTCAGCGGCCAGCCGGTCGGGCGCGCCAGGTCCAGGCCGCGCTGCATCCAGTCCAGCGCCGCCTCGTGCGCGTTGAGGCTGGTGAAGCCGTTGCCGATGTTGGTGGCGACGATGATGGCGCGCCGTATCTGCCCGGTCGCCAGCGCGGTTTCGTAGCTGAGCATGAGGTGGCCGATGGCGCGGCCGTAGTCGCTGCGCTGGAAGGCGCAGGTGCCGAAGAAGTCGCTGATCCAGCCGGCCGCGACCGGCGCCAGGTCGGCCATATCGGCCAGCTCGGTGCCGAAGCGTCCGCTCCAGCGCTGTTGCGCCAGTTTCCAGTCGCTGAAGGTGTCGCAGATGCCGGAGGCGGCGTCGATGACGTCGATGCGCACCGGGTCGCCGCCGGCGCGGGCCGCCAGCGCGGCCTGTTCCAGCCAGCGGTCGCCGGCGCCGCTGTCGCCGCGGTCGTTGGCGACCCAGGCCAGCACCCAGCAGGCGTCGGCGCGCGCGCGGTTGGCCCTGGCCGGCAGCGCGGCCGCCTGCGCCAGCTGTTGCAACGCTTGTTCGGCCTGGTATTGGGCGCTGTCCAGCCGGCCGTTCAGCCATTCGGCTTCGGCGCCGATCAGCAGCAGGCGGGCGCGCTGCAAGGCGGCCTCGGCCACCGGCAGCGCGGCCAGCAGCGGGGCGATCTCGGCGGACAGGGTTTGCGCGCGCAGCGGGTCGCGCTGGCGCAGATGCCAGGCGAGCGCAGTCAACAGCGGCAAGCGTGAGGAACCGTGCGCTTCAGACAACTCCGCCTGCCAGCGCGCCAGCTCCTCATCGAGCGCAAACATATTCACCAAATAACTTCCTTTTGCTGTGTGCCACCCGCTCCCGGTCGGAGCGGCAGGCGCTATTGCCTCAACGCATGTATGCGCTGTGACAGCATTATTCCACAGTTTGGGGACCGCTCCGCCGGCCCTTGTTAAGTCCCTGAAATCAAAGGGATTTTAGTTCCTCGTGGAAATTATTTGGCGGCGGGTTCACTGTTTCGACGTGGCGTTTTTACCACCCATCATGGCTTGCACGGTGTGCAGGTGCTGGTCCACGGTCGGCTGCAGTTTGGCGGCCAGCGCCTTGACGTCGGCGTCGCTGGCCTTTTTCTGGGCGCTGACGACGAATTTGTGCGCCTCGTTGTGGTCGTGCACGCCGGCCATGTTGAGGTAGGCCCGGTCGAAGGCGTCGCCGCTCAGGCCGTTCAGGCGCTCGGCCATTTTGCGGTGTTTGGCGTCCGGCTCGCTCGGCAGGGTGACGTTCTTGCTGCGCGCCACGTCCTGCACCGCCTGCAAGCCCTTGGTGTGGTCGTCCACCATCTGCTGGGCGAAATGCTTCACTTCCGGCTTGCTCGCCTTGTCCAGCGCGATCTTGCCGGCCGCCACTTCCGCCATATTGGCCTGCGCCAGCTGTTCCAGGATGTGCTGATCGCCCTTGCTCAGGTTTTGCGCGTAGGATGGCGACATGGCCGCCAACGCCAGGCCGGCGGCCAGGATGAGTTGATTTTTCATGTGGTATCTCCCCGTGTTCAAGGAATCGGAAAACTTATTTTACGGTCGAGGGAATAATCCGGCCGTACCTTACGTATACACAATCACAACGCCGGTGCACGCCGCCGTTCCACCCACTCGTCAAGGACCCCTGCCATGCAAACTGTTGCCCGCCTCTCCACCCTGCTCGCCGCCGCTCTGCTGCTGGCCGGCGCCGCCCATGCCGATACCGTCGCCAAGAAAGACGGCATCCTGGTCAATTCGGCCGGCATGACCGTCTACACCTTCGACAAGGACACGGCCGGCGCCAGCGCCTGCAACGGTCCGTGCAGCGAGAACTGGCCGGCCGTGGCGCCGTCCGCCGACGTCGCCGCGCCGTATTCGGTGATCACCCGCGAGGACGGCGCCAAGCAGCTGGCCTACCACGGCAAGCCGCTGTACCTGTTCAAGAAGGACAGCAAGCCGGGCGACCGCAACGGCGACAACTTCAAGGACATCTGGCACGTGGTCAAGGACTAAGCGCCGCCCATGCAAGACGAGCGCGACCGCCTGATCGCCTGCATCCCGCGCCTGCGCCGCTACGCGCGGGCGCTGCTGGGCGGGCGCGCCGACGCCGACGACCTGGTGCAGGACACCGTCGAACGCGGCTGGGACAAGCTGGCCAGCTGGCGGCGCGGCAGCGACATGCGCGCCTGGCTGTTCGGCATCATGCACAATCTGCATGTGGACCAGCAGCGCCGTCCCGCGCTGGCCACCGAGCCGCTCGACGACGCGCTGACGCTGGCCGCGGCCGACACCAGCGGCGACGGCCTGGCGCTGCGCGACATGGACCTGGCCCTGCAACAACTGCCGCCGGAGCAGCGCGCGGTGCTGCTGATGGTGGCGCTGGAAGAGATGCGCTACGACGAGGTGGCGGCCGCCCTCGATATTCCGCTGGGCACGGTGATGTCGCGCCTGTCCCGCGCCCGTGAAAGGCTGCGCCTGATCCTGCAAGGCCAGCCCCTGCCCTCCACGCTGAAGGTGGTCAAATGAATAGCCCCGTTACCGAAGCCGAACTGCAAGCCTGGGTCGACGGCCGCCTGCCGCCCGCGCGGCGCGGCGCGGTCGACGCCCACCTGGCGCGGCATCCGGCCGACGCGGCGCGGCTGCAAGCCTACCGCGAGCACGACGCCGCGCTGCGCGCGCTGTACCAGCCGCTGCTGGAACAGCCGGTGCCGCCGGCCATGAGCGCCCGCCTGATCGTGCCCGTGCAGCGCCCCGGCTGGCGGCCGGCGCTGCGCGCGGCCGCCATGCTGGCGTTGACCGTGTCGGCCGGCGCCGCCGGCTGGCTGCTGCACGGCGCCGCCGACCACGCGGCCGGCCGCCGGGCCGACGCCGACACCGGCGGCGGCGCCAGCCTGGCCGCGCTGCCGCGCCGCGCCGCGCTGGCGCACGCGGTCTACACGCCGGAGGTGCGGCACCCGGTCGAAGTGGGCGCCGACCAGCAGGCCCACCTGGTGGCCTGGCTGTCGAAACGGCTGGGGGCGCAACTGAAGCCGCCGCAACTGGCGGCGCAGGGCTATGCGCTGGAGGGCGGCAGGCTGCTGCCCGGCCAGAGCGGGCCGGTGGCGCAATTCATGTACCGCGACGCCAGCGGCGCGCGCCTGACCTTGTACGTGTCGACCGAACAGGGCCACAACAAGGAAACCGGCTTCCGCTTTGCGCAGGAAGGCCAGGTCAGCGTGTTTTACTGGATAGACGGGCGCTTCGGCTATGCCCTGTCCGGCAACCTGGACAAGGCGGCGCTGGCCACCGTGGCCAACGCCGTCTACGCCCAGCTGGAACCGGCTTGGTGACGACTGGTCAGGCGTGCTTGTTGATTTCGATCAAACGCGAACGCATTAGATCACTGGCGGCGGGCCCCGGCGCGAACATATAATCCTCGTCGTTGATGGCCAGGCCGCTGTTGGCGTCGACCAGCACCTGGTCGGCCGGCTTGCCGGTCTCGCGGCTGACCACCAGCAGGCTGGCCCCTTCCGGCGCCAGGTGGTCGTTGCCCCAGCCGACGAAGGCCAGCAGCACCGGCTTGAAGGCGCGGCCGGACTTGGTCAGCACGTATTCGTAGCGCGGCGGCCGGGCGCTGTACTGGCGGCGCTCCATCAAGCCGCCTTCGACCAGCCCGGCCAGGCGGCGGGTCAGCATGTTCGGGGCGATCTTCAAACTTTTTTCAAATTCATCGAAACGCGACAGACCGTAGAACGCATCACGCAGGATCAGGATACTCCACCACTCCCCGACTTTGCCCAGGCTGCGGGCGATGGGGCAAGGCATACGGCCAAAATCGGTATGTTTCATTTTTGACTCCTCGGTTCCAGGGGGTTAGCACATCACAGCGATTTCATTATTATCTATCCAAGAAACATGTGCTTTTGCCACAGGAGGCCACGGTTTTGATTGCGTAGAAATCTATTAAAAATATTTTGCGGATAGGCGCAATTTGCAACAGTCTTGCAAGCCGGAGGCGAAAAACGGCAACGCCGGCTAAATCTGGAAAATAAATGCAAAAAATAGGCATAATAGCTACTGGCGTGATAAAACGTTATCAACCAGGTATCGAAGGTGGACCATGACTGCCAGCGGCACACAACCGAGCATCCTGATCGTGGACGACTCCGCGTTCGAGCAGCGCATGCTGGTCGACCTGCTGAGCGAACTGCCGTATAAAGTCTCGGTGGCCGTCAACGGCCTGCAAGGCTACCAGCTGGCGCTGGCCCAGCATCCGGACCTGATCCTGCTCGACGTGCGCATGCCCAATATGGACGGCTACACCGCCTGCCGCCTGCTCAAGGCCAATCCGGTCACCGAAGACATCCCCATCATTTTCCTCAGCGGCGCCGACGCCGACGAGGAGCGCATCATGGGCCTGTCGATCGGCGGCGTGGATTTCGTCACCAAGCCGTTTTCGCCGGGCGAGCTGGCCGCGCGCATCCAGGTGCACCTGAAGCTGGCCCGCCGCGCCAGCCGGCCGCGCGCGGCGCCGCCGCCCGGCGAGGGCCACGAGCGCCACGAGGCCGATCCGGACGCCGTCATCGTCAACGCCGCCAAGCGCCTGATCGCCGACAACCTGTCGACGCTGCCCGGCCTGGCCGACATCGCCCGCAGCGTCGGCACCTACCGCGAGAAGCTGTCGCACGTGTTCCGCGAACAGACCGGCATGACGGTGTTCGCCTTCATCCGCGAGACCCGCATCCGGCGCGGCGAGGAACTGCTCAAGGACACCGATATCGACGTCCAGGACATCGCCCTGATGATCGGTTTCAACAACGCCGGCAATTTCGCCACCGCCTTCCGCGAACGGCTGGGCGTGACCCCGAGCGCCTTCCGCCAGGCGATCCAGCATAAAAAAACGCCGCACGGCTGATGCCGGCGGCGTGGTCTGCTCGGTGACGGGCCGGGCGCGGCGCCTCAACGCAGGCGGAACACGGCGACCACCCCGGCCAGGTTGGCGGCCTGCTCCTGCAGCGAACCGGCCGCCGCCGCCGCCTGCTCGACCAGCGCGGCGTTCTGCTGGGTCACCTCGTCCATCTGCACGATGGCCTTGTTGACTTCCTCGATGCCGGTGCTCTGCTCGCCGCTGGCGGCGGAAATCTCGGCCACCACGTCGCTGACGCGGCGCACGCTGGCCACCACCTGCTCCATCGTGCTGCCGGCCTGCTGCACCAGCGCCGTGCCCTTGTCCACCTGCTGCACCGAATCGTCGATCAAGCCCTTGATTTCCTTGGCCGCCGCCGCCGAACGCTGCGCCAGGTTGCGCACCTCCGAGGCCACCACCGCGAAACCGCGGCCCTGCTCGCCCGCGCGCGCCGCCTCGACGGCGGCGTTCAGCGCCAGGATGTTGGTCTGGAAGGCGATGCCGTCGATCACGGAAATGATGTCGACGATCTTGCGCGACGAGGCGCTGATCGAGTCCATGGTGGCGATCACCTCGCCCACCACCTTGCCGCCGTCGGCCGCGGTGCCGGAGGCCGACTGCGCCAGCTGGTTGGCCTGGCGGGCGTTGTCGGCGTTCTGCTTGACGGTCGAGGTCAGCTCCTCCATCGCCGACGCGGTCTGCTCCAGCGAGCTGGCCTGGCCCTCGGTGCGGGCCGACAGGTCGAGGTTGCCACTGGCGATCTCGGCCGAGGCGGTGGCGATGGTGTCGGTGCCGCCGCGCACCTCGCCCACCACCCGCAGCAGGCTGTCGTTCATGGCCTTGAGCGACAGCATCAGCTGGCCGGTTTCATCCTTGCTCTGGCTGGCGATGTGGCCGGTCAGGTCGCCCTCGGCCACGCGTTGGGCGATGCCCACCGCCTCCTGCAGCGGCCCGGCGACGATGCGCGCCACCGCCGTCGCCAGCACCATGCTGACCACGATCAGCAAGGCCAGCGTGCCGAGTATCATCTTGCGCGACATCGTATAGGTATCGGTGGCCGACTTGTCGGCCGCGGCGCTGCCGTCGTCGTTGATCTTGACCAGGGCGTCGAGCTGCTCGTTGACCTGGCGGAACAGCTTGTTGGAACCGCCGCGGAACACGGCGCGGGCCTCCTCCTTATTGCCTGCGCGCGACAAGGCCGCCAGCTTGCCGCTGGTGGCCAGGTACTCGTCCAGCGATTTCTGCAGTTCGGCGTAGATGCGCTTCTCCTCCGGCTCGGACACCAGCGCCGCATACAGCGCTTGCTGTTTGCGCAAGGTTTCCAGCCGGGTCGCCATCGACTTGTCGGTGCCGCCCATCTCGGCCTCTTCGGTCAGCAGGATGTGGGTGGCTTCGGAGATGCGGTAGCGCGACAGCGAAGCCTGCATCTGCCCCAGGTAGCGCACCGCCGGCATCCAGTTGGTGGCGATGTCGGTCGACGACTGGTTCACCTTGGCCAGCTGGCTCAAGGAGAACAGGCCCATGCAGCAAGTCAACGCTGTCACCACACCAAACGCGACGATCAGCTTTTTGCCGATTCTTAAGTCGTAAAACCATTGCATGGCATCTCCTCTGGCAATTCCGTATGGAAATATCATCATAGAACGGGCCAGCGCGAAAGTCACCCTTTCATTGCAAGCGCGCCGGGGACGGCGCGGCCATCTGGCGCTGCCAGAAGACCCACGACACCAGCGCGTTGACCCAGTAGGCCGCGTACAGCAAGGCGGTCAGGTGCAGGCCGCGGCTGGCGTACAGCGGCACCGAGATGGTGTTGACCAGCAGCCAGAACGGCCAGGTGTCGAGCCGCCGCCCCATCAGCAGCAACTGCGCCACGATGCTGAACATCAGCACCGCCGAGTCGATGAAGGGCGCGTAGGCGTTGGTATAGGCTTGCAGCATCAGGCCATAGGCGGCGCTGGCGGCGATGCCGACCCCGACCATCCAGCCCAGCGCGGCCGGCCGGGCGCGGCTGATCGGCAACGCGCCGCCGCTGGCGCCGCGCAGCCAGCGCAGCCAGCCGATGAGACAGGTGGCGATGAAGAACAGTTGCAGCGCGACGTCGGCGTACAGCTTGACGCTGTAGAACAGCACGGCAAACATGGCGCAACCGACCACGCCCAGCCACCATGAATGCACATTGTTGCGTCCGGCCAGGACGATGGAGACCGTCATGACGACGTTGGCGGCGATTTCCAGGGGAGCGGTCAACAGGGGTTCCAATCGGGCATGCGGTGTTTATTGCGGCGGGCCGCTACTGCGGCAACTGTAACACGGCTTCCAGCACGGCGATGTCGATCGGCTTGACCAGGTGCAGCGCGAAACCGGCCTGCCTGCTGCGCGCCTTGTCGCCCTGCTGGCCGTAGCCGGACAGCGCCAGCAGCTTCAGCTGCGCACCGCCGGGCAGCCGGCGCAGATGGCCGGCCAGCTCGTAGCCGTCCATGCCGGGCAGGCCGATATCGAGGATGGCCACCTGCGGCATGGCGGCGCCGGCGGCGGCGATCGCCTCGACCGGATCGTAGGCCGCGACCGCGCCGTAGCCCAGCACCGCCAGCAGCTCGACCAGCGAATCGGCGGCGTCGCGGTTGTCGTCCACCACCAGCACCCTGGCGCCGGTGGCGGCGGCCGGCGGCGGCGCGGCCGTGGCCACGGCCACCGCCGGCAGCGGCGCCGGCGCGTCCTCGGCCAGTCCGTCCGGCAGCGTGATGGTGAAGGTGCTGCCGCAACCCTCGCCGGCGCTGGCGGCGCCGACCTCGCCGCCATGCATCCGCACCAGGTTGCGCACCAGCGCCAGCCCGATGCCGAGACCGCCCTTGGCGCGGTCCAGCTGGCGGTTGCCCTGCACGAACAGGTCGAAGATATGCGGCAGCAGGGCCGGCACGATGCCGCAGCCGTCGTCCTTGACCTGGATCTGGATGGTCTGCTGCTGCAGCCGCGTGCTCAGCGTGATGTGGCCGCCGGCCGGCGTGTAGCGCGCCGCGTTGTTGAGCAGGTTGGACACCACCTGCGCCAGCCGCGCCGGATCGCCGTGCCAGCGCACGCTCGGCACCTCGACCAGCAGCCGGTGCCGCTTTTGCTCGATCAGCGGGCTGGCCATGTCGATCGCCTTGTGCAGCACGTCCGACAGCTGCACGGTTTCCTTGCGCAGCTCGACCTTGCCGCTGGCGATGCGCGAGACGTCGAGCAAGTCGTCCACCAGGCGCACCAGATGGTCGACCTGGCGCTGGATCACGGCCTGCTCGTGGCCGGTGTCGGCGCCGCGCAGCTTCATCAGCTTGAGCGCGGTGACGATGGGCGCCAGCGGATTGCGCAGCTCGTGCCCCAGCATGGCCAGGAACTCATCCTTGATGCGCGCCGACAGGTTGAGGTCGACATTCAGGCGTTCGCTTTCGGCCATCGCCAGCGCCAGCGCGCGGTCGCTCTCGATGCGGCTCAGCGTGGCGCACACGGCGGCCGTGATCTGCTCCAGGAACTGGCGGTAGGGCTGGTCCAGCGGCAGCCGCGGCGAGACCCGGAACGCCAGCGTCAGGTCGTCGCACAGCTGCAGCTCGGCGCCGTGGATGAGCAGCACGCCGGCCTCGGCGTCGGCCGCCGCCTCCGCCGCGCCGCGCCGCAGCGCGGCGCCCAGCAGGTCGCCCGGATCGCCGGCCACGCACTCGGCCAGGCTGGCCTGCACCTGCGCCTCGTCGCGGCAGTCGAGCAGGCTGCGCGCCAGCAAGTCCAGCGCGTGGCGGCGCCGTTCGGCCAGCACCTGGCTGGTGGTCTCGGTGCACACCACCAGCACGCCGCCGACCTGGTCGCCCTCGTCGAACACCGGGGTGTAGGTATAGCTCCAGTAGACGTCCTCGATGCGGCCGTTGCGCCAGATCGGCACCAGCTTGTCGGCATACCACTGCGGCTCGCCGCCGTTGCGCACGCTGTCGATCTGCGGGCCGATGATGGACCAGGTTTCCGGCCAGCACACACGCCCGGCCTGCCCCAGCGCGGCCGGATGCTTGCCCTCGCCAAAGCAAGGCAGGTAGGCGTCGTTGTAGATCTGCACCAGCTGCTCGCCCCACCACAGGAACATCGGATGCGCCGAGTGCATGACCAGGCCGGCGGCGGTGCGCAGCGAGGCCGGCCATTGCGCGACCGGCCCCAGTGGCGTGTGCTCCCATGCGTGGCGCCGCACCATGTCGCGCATGGGCGTGCCGGCGCCGATAAAGCGCCAGACAGGTTCGCACATGACGGGGGACAGGGCGGAGGACGATTGCGCCGGCATAGGGTTTCCAGAGGTAGAAAACCAGAGTGTAGCAACTGTGCCATAGCGGGGCGCACAATAGCGCAACGTTACCAAAATTGCCCGCCGGCACGGCGATGTCCTTGACATTCCCGCCACATCTGGCAAATTGTAGCCATAGAGAAGAAAGGGTATCGCCATGCAAGCGGCTTGTGTTGGTTACGTCATGGCGTTCATTTACGCGTCCGCGTCGCCGGCGCTGGCGGCGCCATGCCAGATGAAAATGGCGCTGGAGCAATGGCCGCCGTATGTGTATTCCAAGCCGGACGGCCCGCCATCCGGGCTGGACCTGGAACTGGCGCAGGCGATCTTCAAGGAGGCCGGCTGCGCGCTGCAACTGCTGCCCGAGTTGCCGACCGCGCGCCGCCAGCGCCAGTTCGAGCTGGGCGGGCTGGACCTGCTGCTGGCCGCCTCCGACACCGCCGAGCGGCGCAAGTACGCGCGCTTCAGCCTGGCCTACCGCTATGAATCGGTGAGCATCTTCACCCGCGCCGCCAACCTGCCGCGCTACCAGAACGTGCGCAGCGTCGACGCGCTGGCCGGGACAAAAATGGCGCTGCTGGCGCCCAAGGTGGGCTGGTACGGCGCGGCCTACGCGCGCGTGCAGCCGCAGTTGCAGCAGGCCGGCCAGCTGAGCACCTTCCTCAACTTCCAGCAAGGCCTGCGCATGCTGGACGCCGGACGCGCCGAGCTGATCCTCGGCGACACCGCCGCCCTGCGGCATGAGGCCAGGGAACAGGGCATCGCCATCGCGCCGCTGCCGTTCACCGTGCTGCGGGCGCCGGTGCATCTGATGCTCAACAAGAGCAGCACCACCCAGGCCAACCTCGACCTGTTGAACGCCGCCATCCAGCGACTGGAAAAGCAAGGCGTGCTGGCGGAAATCCGCAACCGCTACGGCGTATCGTAGCCGTCCCGGCCGCGCGGCGGAAGGCTATTCGCGCTGCGGATCATGCTTGGCATCCTTGCGCTCGGCCTCGCGATGCGGCTGCGCCTCGGGGTGGGGATGGGCTTCGGGATGGGCTGCCGGTGGTGGATGTGGCGACGCATGCGCCAGTTCTTGCGGCGGCGCTTTCGGCGGCGCTGGCGGATGGGGCGCCGGTGCAGGATGCGGCTCCACCGGAGCACGCGCTTCCGCTGGCGGATGTGGCGCGGGTGGAGGATGCGCTTCCGTCTGCGGATGCGGCGCGGGTGGGGGATGCGCCGCTACCTGTTGATGCGGTGCAGGCTGGGGATGCGCTTCCGGCTGCAGGTGCGGCGGTGGCGGCGGACGCACTTCCGGCTGCGTGTGCAGTGCCGTCTGCGGCTGCGGCTGCGGCTGCGGATGCGATTCAGGCTGCTGGCGCGGCGGCTGCTGCGGATGCGATTCCGGCTGCTGGCGCGGTGGCGGCGCCGGATGCGATTCGGCTTGCGGACGGGCTGCCGCCTGCGGATGCGACACCGGCTGTGGGTGCAAGGCGGCCTGCGGCGGTATTTCCGCCTGCTTGCCAGCGTGCGCCGTCGGCGGCATGGCCGCTGCGGGAACTGGCGCGCCATGCGCCCCGCCCTTCTGCGCCAGTTGCTGCGGCGGCGCGGCGGGCACGGTCATCTTCGGCCGTTCCGCCCGCGCCATGCGGATATTGGCGGCGGCCTGGGCGGCGCCCTGAACCGGCGCTCCAGCGTGCGCCACCGGCGGCGGCGCCATCACGGCCGGCGCGGTCTTCGCCACCACCGGCCGCGCCAGGATGGCCGGCGCCGGACGCGCGCCGCCATGTCCGGCCACGGGCGCCGGCCGCTGCGGCTGTACCGACGGCGCGGCCGCCAGCGGCGCCGCCGCCAGGGCCTGCGGCGACACCCGCACCGCATTCTGGCGCACCGGCTGCGCCTGGGCAAACGCCGCGGCGGGCATCGCCGTCACGGCCTGCCGGTTCACATAACGCACATTGGTGATGTTGACGTTGTTGTAGACGTTGGTGATCTGCGTCTTGTTGATGACCGTATTGCTGGTATTGATGTTGGTGACATAGGTCGGGCTGGCCCGGTACGACGGCCGGTACACCTCGCGCGGCCCGAGCGGGAACCAGGCCACGCCATGGTGGTCCGGCCGGTCGCCCAGCAGCAAGGTCGCCGCGCCCACGAACACCACCAGCGCCGGCGCATACACCGGCCGCTGCACCACCGGCCCCGGCACCCAGCCCCAGCCGACGGGCGTCTGCGCCCAGCGGCCGTAGTGCGTCACCGCGAAGCCCCACGGCGCATCGTCGACCCAGGTCCAGCCCCAAGGATCGACCCAGGCCCAATGGCCGTCGCGATATGGCGCCCAATCGGCCGCCACGCGGGCCGGCGTCCACACATTGCCGTAGCCCGGCACGTCGCGCCAGCTGCCGTTGTCGTCCAGGTCCTCGTAGCCCACCACGTCGCTCGACACATAGCGCGCCGAGACCGGATGCTCCAGCCGGCGGTCGCGCTGCGCCGACCACTGGTCGAAATCGTCGGCCGGCGGCAACTGGCCGACGCTGAAGTCCTGCAAGCCGGTGCCGGTGAAGCGATAGGCTTGTCCAGGGTCGACCAGATAGGAGGTGTTGTCGCCGTAAGCCTCGCCCTGGCCGTCGAGCACGGCGACCTGGGTGGCGTTGCCGGAGGCATCCACCTGGATGCGGTAGTGGCCTGGCTTGCGGATGCTGAACGCCAGGTTGGGCGTGTCGACCTCCAGCACCTCGTCGGGGCGCAACTGGCGCACGCGCAGGTTCAGCCGTCCCTGCGACAGTTGCAGCTGGGTGGTGCGGTCGTTGGCGTTGAGCAGCGTGACCAGCGTCTCGCCGTCCATGCGCACGGCGGCGGGGCCGGCCTGCACTTCGTCGCGCGCGCCGGACGCGGTCCACAGGCGGTCGCCCGCCACCAGCGGGCGATTGATGCCGGCCGTTTGCCAGTCGTCCACGCCGGCGGCGGCGTAGCTCACTGCGCCGTTCACATAGGCCAGGCGCGCCACGCGCGCCGGCGGATCGGCCAGCGCGGCGCCGCTGCTGAACAAGGCGGCGCCACCCAGCGCCAGCAAAAATCGGGATCGGATTGCCATGATGGGACTCGAAGAATAATCGTGGGTCCAACATAGCCGACTGGCGGCGCGCCTACTGTTCGCTGCCGCACACCCGCAACGATGCGGCGTCAGTAATGGTAGCTCAGCGCAGTGCTGACGATGGCCCGGTTGCGCTGGCCCACCAGCGGACTGGCGGCGGCCTGACCGCCCAGCCGGCTCACGCGCAGCCAGGTGTCCAGCGTGTACTTGTTGCCGATCTGCCAGCCCCAGGATGGTTGCAGATACATGCTCAACACGCCCTGACGCGGCGCGTACAACGGATGGGCCTCGAGCCCGGCCTGCTGCGCGGTCACGCCGAAATATTCCTGCAGATAGCGCTGGTTGGCCAGCAGCAGGCCGGCGCCCAGCGACAGCGTGTGGTGCGCCGCCACCGGCGTGGACGCCTCGGTCCACAGGTGCGCCCGCAGGCCCAGGCCGCTGCTGCCGCTGCCGGCCATGACCTGCCCACCGGCGCTGATGTTGTGCTCGACGCGATAGGTGAGGAACAGGCCGGCCTCGCTGGCCAGGCCGCCGCGTTGGCCCGGCGTGTCGCTGCGCTGCTCCCTGGAGCTGAAGCGCAGCTGCGGGCCGTATTCCAAGGCCGGATCGTCCGACAAATGCCAGCCCAGTCCCAGCCCGTCCTCGCTGTTCAGGTCGAGGAAGGCGCCGCTGCTCCACTGCACCCACAAGGTCGGCAAGGCGGTGGTGCTGCGGTCGCCGCTCTTGTCGTGCACCAGGTCGTTCAGCGCCAGGCCGAAGTAGATGTCCTGCGTATCCTCGGGCATCATCATGCGGGTCGGGCCGGCCTGCGCGGCGCGGCACGCCAGCAGCGCCGCCAGCAACAATGTTCTCGTCATCAGATATGTCCCAGTTCCAGCCCGCGCAACACCGCGCGCACCCGGTCGCGCACGCCCAGCTTGGCCAGGATGCTCGACACATGATTCTTGATCGTGCCCTCGCTGGGGCCCAGCGCGGTGGCGATCTCGCCGTTGTTGAAGCCGGCCGCCATCAGCGCCAGCACCTCGGTTTCGCGCGCGGTCAGGCGCTCGCCGGCGTCCTGCGGCGGCGCCACGCCGGCGCTGCTTTCGTAGGCGCTGCGGGTGCGCTCGGTCAGCGCCGGCCGGAATACCGTGGCCCCGGCCGCCACCGCGCGGATGCCGTCAGCCAGCCGCTCCAGCGAAATGTCCTTGAGCAGGAAGCCGCGGGCGCCGGCGCGCATGCCTTCCAGCAGCGCCTCGTCGTCGTCGAAGGTGGTCAGCAGGATGGTCGGCGGCAGCAGCGCGGCCGACTGCTGCAACAACGCGATGCCCGACAGCTGCGGCATGCGGATGTCGAGCAGCAGCACGTCCGGCTTGGCCGCCGTGGCCAGCGCCAGCGCGCCGGCGCCATCGGCCGCCTCGGCCACCACGCGGATGTCGGGCGTCAGCGCCAGCAGGCCGCAGATGCCGCTGCGCACCAGCATCTGGTCGTCCACCAGCATCACGCGGATGATCGCCGTCATGCCGCCACCGCGCCGGCCGGCAGCACGATTTCCATGCCGAAGCCGCGCCGCGGCCGGTTGCCGGCCTTGAGCTCGCCGCCCAGCAGCGCCAGCCGCTCGCGCATGCCGCGCAGGCCGTTGCCCTCTTCCGTGGCGCGGCTGCCCGCGCCGTCGTCCTCGATGCGCAGCAGCACCGACAGGCCATCGTCCGCGCGCGCCAGCTCGATGTCCAGCTGGCCGGCCGCCGCGTGCCGCACGGCGTTGCTGATCGCCTCCTGCACGCAGCAGAACAGCGTGTGGGCCACGGCCGGCGAGGCGATCTCCAGCCCCGGCGCGAAGCGCAGCGCGATGCGCGGCTGCGGTATGCCGGCGCACAGGGCCGCCAGCGCCTCGCGCAGATCGATGCGCTGCATGCCGCGCTCGCTGCCGACCACCACCCTGACCTCGGCCAGCAAGCCCTGCGCCAGCGCGCGCGCGGTGGCCAGCGCCGGCGGCGCGGCCGCGCCCGACTGCCGCAGCGACAAGTCCAGGTGCAGGTTGAGCGCGGTCAGGTGGTGGCCGACGATGTCGTGCAGGTCGCGCGCGATGCGCAGCCGCTCGGCCGAGCGCACCGTGTCGGCCAGCAGCAGCTGGGTGGCGCGCAGCTCGCCGTTGGCGGCAGCCAGCTCGATGCGGCCGCGCCGCTCGACCGCCGCCATGTGGCCGATGCCGAAGGCGATGCCCTGCCACAGCGCCATCGTGCCCAGGTCCAGCAGCACTTCGCGCACCCAGCCGTCGCTGCGGGTGTGTTCGTTGCCGGGCAGCGGTGCCAGCACCAGCAGCACCAGCAGCAGCACTTGCAGCGCCAGCCAGCGCAGGCCGCCGCGCAGCGCCAGCACCAGGCCCAGTTCGGCGGCCACCAGGTACAGCAGGGAATGTGGATAGCTGAGCGCGATCGCCATCTGCGCCGCCAGTATCGCCTGGTTCTGCCAGGCGGGACGCCGCGCGGCGCCGGCGCCGCTGGTGCGCAGCCAGAACAGCAGGCCGAACAGCACCATCAGCGCCACGTAGCCGATCAGGAACAGCAGCACGGTCAGCTCGTCGCGGTCGGTGCCGGCGCGGATCGCCGACGGCGCCGGCGTGAACGCGCTGGCGATCCACAGCGCGAGCTGGCCCAGCGGCGCGTCGGTCTTGATGCCGCCCAGGTGGAAATGGATGGTGTCGAGCGTGCCGCCGACCACACAGCCCAGCAGGCCGATAATGCCGATCAGATTGTTCTTGAAGCGATGCAACATGGGGTTCCTGGCGGGAGCATGAGTCGGGCCATGATACGCGAGGCCACCGGGCAACAACAGTGCTGGAAGTCATGTGGCATTTCCCCCACGCGCAGGCGCTCGCGGATGAGCGCGTCGGCGCGCTTTGACCTAGAATCGGCAGTCCCTGAACTCGCGTCCGCGCCCGCCGATGAAAACACTGCCGTTATGGATCGCCGTCCTGCTGCCGCTGGCCGCCACCGCCGCAGGCGCCGGCGACGATCCCCAAGTGGTCATCAGCGCCGAGCGCGATTCGGAGTGGAACAGCTACCGCCATGCCTACAAGGCGGCCGCCTTCTTCGCCTACTACACCCGCAGCCGGCCGCTGATCCAGGCCCACATGCAGATCCGCCCGCTCGACCCGGCCACCCCGCTCGACGGCCTGAGCCTGCACCTGGTGGGCGAGAAAACCGACGCCACCATCGCGGTCGACGCCATCGGCCGCGCCGAGCTGCCCATGCTCAAGCAAGCCTACCAGGACGACGCCGTGCTGCGCCTGAACCGGCAGAAAGGCAGTTACTACTTCAGCGGCCGCTACTCGATCCGCGAGCACGCCGACGGCGTCTACGACCTGGCCGAGCTGCGCGCCGCCTGCGAACAGCTGATCGGCGCGCAGCGCGAATCGGGCTACCGCATGCGCCTGTCCGGCAAGCAATGCCTGGGCATCAAGTTCGTCTATCCGGCCGGCGCCGCGCCGGAGGTGCGCATCCAGACCGACGGCCCCGGCGGCGCCTTGCCGCTGGTCGACGCCCATCCGTTCGAAGGCAATTCGATGGGCATCTACAAGGTGGCGCTGTACCGCTACGCCGACTGGCCGCAGCGCGGCAAGATCCAGACCCTCAGCGCGCCGCTGGCCATCGGCACGCTGTACGACTGAGGGCCCGCCCCGCTGCCTACTGGTAAGCCTTGAAGAAATCGCGCGCCGCCACGTTGCAGCCGGCGAAGGCCATGTAGCCGTGGTAGTTGTCCGGGTCGGCGGGATTGCCGTTGGAAGCGATCACCAGCCGCTTGGCTTCCGCAAACAGGTTCTTGGCGCCGGCGTAGGGATCGTTGGCCAGCACCGGCGTGTCGACATCGAGCACCGTCACCAGGCCGGCGCCGACGCCGTGGGCGTTGAAGTAGGCCTGCGTCAAGCTGGCGTTGTTGAACGGCACCTCATCGTCGCCATTGCCGCCGCACATCAGCACCGGCGCGGTCGGCACCCAGGTCCGCAGATCGTTCTTGAACCAGGCGGCGCGCATCGGATGCGCGTGGGCGCAATCGAGCGGCGCGGTGGACGAGTTCACCGGGCAGGGATGGCTGACGATATCGTTCAGCAGCGCCGTCAAGTAAGCCGACTTGAGCAGACTCTGTTCCGGCGTTCCATACGCCGCCTGCTCGGCCGCCGGCAGGCCGGCATAGCCCGGCATGTCGTTGGCCAGCAGGTGCGGCGGCAGCTTGCCGGTGGCGATCAGCCGGTTGATCGGCAGCAGCGTCGGCGCCAGCGTCTCCATGCTGGCCGCGTAGGCGGGCTGGTACAGCTCGGTCGGCGCCGCGTACAGATTGCCGTAGGCCTTCTGCCACGCGGTGAACTGCAGTGTGAGGTCGAGCATGGATTCGGCGCCGACCTGGGCCAGCCCACGCAGCAAGTCCGGCGAGCCCAGGCTGGTTTCGTAGCCGACGCTCTCGGCATAGTTACCGCTCAGCGGAGCCGCCGCCGTGACGCTGATGCCGGCCGCCTGCATCGCCCGGTGCGTGGCCATCGTCACATAGCCGCCTTCCGAATAGCCGGTCAGGAACAGCTTGCCGCTGTCGGCCACCGGGTGCGGCAGCTTGGCGAAGGCCTTGCGGGCGGCGGTCAGCGCGTCGATCATGTCCTTGGCGTTCTGCTCGGCCACGTGGTGCGCGTGGTAGCTCAGGGGCGAGCTGTCGTAGCCGGCGTAGTTGGGCGCGATCACGATGTAGCCCTGGGCCGCGTACAGCGCGGCGGCGGCGGCGCTGGTGGCGGAATATGGCGCGTCCGGACTCAGGTCGCCCATGCGGACGTTGCGCTGCAAGGAGCTGCCGTGGCCGTACATCAGCACCGGGCGCTTGCCGCTGCAGGCCGGGTCGCTGCCGTTGGGCACCATCAGCGAGCCGGAGGCGGTGGTGGTTTCGCCGCCGGCGCCGACGGTGCTGTATTCGAACTGGTGGAAATCGATGCTGCACTTGGGCTGGCCGGCGGCGCTGAGGATTTGCGCGCCCACCGTGCCGAGCCGGCCGAGCGCCTGCACCAGGCCGGCCGGGTCGAGCGACTGCGCCAGCGGTGGCGGGTTGTACAGCAGCGCGCCGCGCGCGCCCGAGGTGTCGGCCACGCCGGTGGGCGGGGTCGGCGTCACGGGCGCCGGGCTGGGCGCCGGCGTGGCGGCCGCCGGCGCGCTGCCGCCGCTACCGCAGCCGCCGAGCGCCGCGAGCAGCGTGGCCAATAAGAGTATGGGACCGGTCTGGTTCATGGAGTCTCCTGCTTGAGTTGGTTTCGTGGCCTACTGGTAGGTCTTGAAGAAATCGCGCGCCGCCACATTGCAGCCGGCGAAGGCCATGTAGCCGTGGTAGTTGCCCGGGTCGGCGGGATTGCCGTTGGCGGCGACCACCAGCCGCCTGGCTTCCGCAAACAGGTTCTTGGCGCCGGCGTAGGGATCGCTGGCCAGCACCGGCGTATCGACATCGAGCACCGTCACCAGGCCGGCGCCGACGCCGTGGGCGTTGAAGTAGGCCTGGGTCAGCGTGGCGTTGAAGAACGGCACCTTGGGGTCGGCGTGGCCGCCGCACATCAACACCGGCGCGGTCGGCACCCAGGTGCGCAAATCATTCTTGAACCAGGCGTTGCGCATCGGATGGCGGGAGGCGCAGTCCAGCGGCGCGACGGCCGACGTGGCCGGGCACGGATGGGCGGCGATATCGTCCAGCAGCGCCGCCACGTAGCGCGACTGGAGCAGGCTCTGCGCCGGCGTGCCATACGCGGCCTGCTCGGCCGCCGGCAGGCTGGCGTAGCCGGGCATGTCGTTGGCCAGCAGATGCGGCGGCAACTTGCCGGTCGCGATCAGCGTGGAGATCGGCACCAGGGTCGGCGCCAGCGTCTCCATCGACGCCGCGTAGGCGGGCTGGTACAGCTCGGTCGGCGCCGCGTACAGATTGCCGTAGGCCTTCTGCCAGGCGGTGAACTGCAGCGGGAACTCCAGCATGTCGATGCCGTAGAGCTGGGTCAGGGCGCGCTGGGCCTCGGCCGAGCCGAGCGTGGCTTCGTAGCTGGCGCTTTCGGCGTAGCGGCCGCTCATCGGCGCCGCCGCCGTGACGCTGATGCCGGCCGCCTGCATGGCGCGGTGCGTGGCCATCGTCACATAGCCGCCTTCGGAATGCCCGGTCAGGAACAGCTTGCCGCTTTCCGTCACCGGGTGCGGCAGCTTGGCGAAGGCCTTGCGCGCGGCGGTGAGCGCGTCGATCATGTCCTTGGCCTGTTGCTCGGCCACCTGGTGCGGGTGGTAAGTCAGGGTCGAGGTGTCGTAGCCGGCATAGTTGGGCGCGATCACGATGTAGCCCTGGGCCGCATACAGCGCGGCCGCGGTGGCGCTGGTTTCGGCATACGGCGCGCCGGGCGTCAGGTCGCCCAGGCGGACGTTGCGCAGCGCCGAGCTGCCGTGGCCGTACATCAGCAGCGGGCGCTTGCCGCTGCACGCGGGATCGGCGCCGCTCGGCACCATCAGCGAGCCGGAGGCGGTGGTGGTTTCGCCGGCCGCGCCGACGGTGCTGTACTCGAAGTGGTGGAAATCGACGCTGCACTTGGGCTGGCCGGCGGCGGTCAGGATTTGCGCGCCAGCCGTGCCGAGCCGGCCCAGCGCCTGCGCCAGGCCGGCGGGGTCGAGCGACTGCTCCAACGGCGGCGGATTGAGCAGCAAGGCGCCGCGCGCGCCGGAGGTATCGGCCACGCCGGTGGGCGCGGTGGGCGTCAGCGGCGCCGAGACCGGCGGTGGCGTCGCCGCTACCGGTGCGCTACTGCCGCTACCGCAGCCGCCGAGCAGCGCGGCCAGCGCCGCGAGTATGAGAGTGCAGCCTGTCTTGTCCATGGGGTCTCCTGAATGAGGCGGTTCGTCAGTGAACCAGCCTGCATTCTGGAGACGCCCTCAAGGACGCGCATGTGCCGGAAGATAGACGCTCAGGAACGGCGCTGCTTGCGGCGCGCCACCAGCCCGAGCATGGCCAGGCCGGCGCCCAGCATCGCGTAGGTCTCAGGCTCCGGCACCGGGATGACGCGGCCGATGGCTTCGAACTCCGACACGGAAAAATGGTTGTCGCCGGCGCCGGTGGTGCCGGAAATCATGAAGGCGGTGGCCGTCACCGGCGCGCCCAGCACCACGCTGCCGTTGTCCTGGCCCCAGGAGCGGTTGGGCGAGATCACGGCGGCGTCGTGCCAGACGTTGGCGGTGTCGCGATACTGGATCAGGTAATTGTTGTCGTTGTCGGCCTGCAGCTTGAGCTGGCTGACCAGGGCGGTCTGGTTCAGCGTCACCATGACGGTATCGGCGCCGACGGCGCCGGTCCAGAACACGGTGCCGGTATTCCATTGCGTGCCGATCGGCAGGTAGATGCCGTCGGTGACCGTGGACGCGGCCGCCAGCGCGCCACCACCCCAGCCGTCGCTGTTGCCGAAGCCGCTACCGGTCAAGGTGACGGCGCCATTCAGCGCCACGTTGTCTGCCAGCGCACTGCCGGCGCAGGCCATGCAGGCCAGCGCAATCGCAAGAATTTTCATATCTTCTCCTTAGGCAATATGGAATCAACACGATAGAAAAATCAGGATAGCATCAGCTCGCTTGAGTGCAAGTCCAGGCGTCTCGCGTGCGCGACACTGTCAGGGAAGCGTGGCCAGCCTGACGCCGAACACCGGCCCCGCCGTGTGGCCGGGCTCCGGATCGAAGCGCACCACCACGCTGCCCTTGCCGTGGGTGAGACGCTCGGGCACCGGATATTCCCGGTCGATGAACAGGCCCGGATTGCCGCCGTCGAGCTTGACGCGAGCAATCCGTACACCGTCGATACTGATGTGGAAGTCGCGGTTGCGCTCCTCGCCCCAGTAGCTCGCCTGCAGCAGCAGCGGGCCTTCGGCGCACTTCATGCGGAAGCTGAAATAGCCGCCGGTGCGGGCATCGCGTCCGTTGCGGCCACGGTAGGCAACGGGATAGGAGATGTCCGATTGCAAGTCGTGATCACGCTCCGGCTGCATCTCTCCCAGGTGCATGACATCCACCGAGCGCGCGGCCAGGTCCTTGAGGCGCGCCTCCTCCTTGCGAAAGACGACTTCCGACGCGGCCCATTCGGACTCCGTGTAGACATTGAAGTACACCGCCGCGCGCCGCTCGTACTGCGAGAAGAAGGGCGCAAACTTCATGTCGCCCGGCCGCCCGCTGCCCACGCTGCGGTACACGGCCTTGCCCTTGTCCGCTTCCGCAAACGAAGCCAGGATGTTGGCGCCCACCAGCGCCGGCGCCAGTCCGTCGAACGGCTTGTCGGCCGCGCCCAGGTCCGCCGCCAGCACCATCGGCCCACGCAGCAGCGCCACCACGTGCTCGTTGCCGGCTGTAGCTTCCAGCCGCAAGTCCAGCGGCAGCGACAGGCGCACGCTGTCGCCCGCGCGCCAGCGCCGGCGCAGCAGCAAGTAGCCCTTTTGCTTGCTGGCGGTCTGCGACTTGCCATTGACCAGCACCTGGTGGCCGCTGGCCCATGACGGAATGCGCAGCGCCAGCGTGAAGTGGCGCGGCCCCGCCAGGCGGCGCACCTTGAGTTCGATCTCGCCTTCGTATGGATAGCGGGTGTTCAGTTCCAGCCGTGCAGCCTTCCACTCCACCGTCGACGGAATGTACAGGTTGACGAACAACGTGTCGCCGTTCTCCCAGTAGATCGAATCGCCATGCTTGGCGTGGCTTTCCATGCCGGACAGGACGCAGCACCAGAAATCATTCTCCTCGCTGGAATATTCCCGCGCCACGCCGGACATCAACGGCGTCATGTACGTGAACATGCCGGTGCGCGGATTCTGGTGCGCAAGGATGTGGTTCAAATGCGTGCGCTCGTAGTAGTCGAAGTAAGCGGCATCGGGCGCCCAGCTGTAGAGGTGGCGCGTCATCTTCAGCATGTTGTAGCTGGCGCAGGCTTCGCAGGTCTGCTCGGTGATGTGGGCGGCGATGCTGTCCGGGGCGGAGAAGTATTCGCGGTCGCCGTTGCCGCCGATGACGTAGCTGTGGTGCTGCGTGACGCGCTTCCAGAAGAAGCCGACGGCGTCGGCGTCGCTGCGGCGGCCGGTCAGCTCGTGCAGGCGGGCCAGGCCGATCAGCTTGGGGATCTGGGTGTTGGCGTGCAGGTTGGCCAGTTCGTCGCGGCCTTGCGTCAGCGGCAGCAGCACCTTGGCGTGGTACAGCCGCTGCGCCAGCGCCAGCCAGCGCTGGTCGCTGGTGCGCGCATAGAGCTCGGCAAAGCTTTCGTTGATGCCGCCATGCTCGCAGGCCAGCACCTGCTGCACCTGTTCGTCGCTGAGCGCGGCAAACACCTTGTCGATATACACCGCCAGGCGCAGCGCCACTTGCAGCGCCTGCTCGTTGCCGGCGTGGGTCTGTGCATCGAACAGGCCGGCGAAGACCTTGTGCCAGTTGTACAAGGGCACCCAGCAGCCGTTCAGGTCGAAGCCTGCGGACCGGATCTCGCCGCGCATGATCTCCGGGAAGATTTCCTTGCCGTCGACCAGCGTGCCGTCCTGGCGCTTGCGCATGAAGCCGGCCGCATAGCCATCGCCATGCGCCTGCTGCACGCGCGCCAGTTCGGCGACGATGTAATCGATGCGCGGCTTGAGCGCCGGGTTGCCGGTTTGCGCGTGCATCAGCGACAGCGCGGACAGATAGTGGCCCAGCCCTTCACCGGCGATGGTGTCGGACTCCCAGCCGCCGTAGACGGCGCCCTTGATCGGCAGGCCGGCGAAGCAATGATAGTTGTGCAGGAAGCGGTCCGCGCTCAGGCGCAGCAGATAGGCCTGGTTGGCTTGCAACGCGTCGGCGTAGACCGAAGGCAGCAGCCGGACAGACGACAGCGGCAGCGCCTGGGCGGTTGGTGGAACGTCACTCAGCGGAGCGCTCCTGGCGGCGGTGGTCCAGCCGGAGATCAATCCCAGGCCGGCGGCGCCCCGCAATATCTGTCGACGATGCATACCTACCTCATGGTAAACGGTTACCCATCAATGTACGTGCATAGCCGGTGGCCGTCTTGTGATGGTGCCGCTAAAAGGATGACGAAATCCGCACAATCCGGACCGTATCGTTCACCACCCCATTTTCTGGCGGATGAACGCCGTCAGCTGGGCCGCGTTGGCCTGGTGCTGTTTGACGCGAGGATGGCCGCCAAAACCGGTCCACGGGAACACGATGGTGTCGATGCGCCGGTCCCCGCCTTGCCGGAGCTGGTCCACCGCCGCGCGCACATAGCCCGGCCATTTGGAGCCCTGCTGCACTGCGTCCATGCTGCCCAGCGCGCACACGATGTAAGCGCGCGGATACAGCGCGCGTATCTTTTGCACGAAGCTGCGGTAGGCCTGCACGCGCTGCGCGTCATCCGGCGCCGGCGACAGGCGTTGCTCGCGGTCGATCAGCCAGCGGTCGTTCTGGAACAGGTTGATGACCACCACGTCCGGCGTCCACGCGCCGAAATCCCAGCGGGTGTCGTTGTTGCCGACGGCGCTGAGCTGGTCATAAAAGTCCGGCATGGTGAAGGGGAACCAGCTGATCATCACGCCAATGCCGCTTTGCGAGATGATGTGCGCCTCCGCATCCAGCGCCCGCGCCGTGATCGAGGAATAGGACATGAAGTTGTTCTTGTCCTTCAGCAGATGATCGGGGCCGTCGTCGGGCGACTCGTCGCCCATGCCGGTGGTGATGGAATCGCCGAAGAACTCGATGCGGCGCTGCTTGGGCGCCGGCGGCGGCAGCAACTTGCCGCCGTCCGCCAACTCCAGGCCCTGGAAGACCGTGCCGCCCTCCTCGCCCTCGGTGCGCTTGGTGATCAGGAAGCGGTGCGCGCCCGGTCCCAGGGCGCTGGCCACCGCGTAGGTCTTGCCGCCCTGCGCGGCTTCGATGACCACCGGCCTGGCCAGGTCGCCATCGATGAAGACGTTGAAGAAGTTCTTGCCCAGCTGGTCGTCCAGCTTGACCGCCAGGCTGGCGCCGCTGAAGTTGCCTTCAATGCTGGTGCCGGGCCACGACAGCATCGGCCGCGCGCGGTTGGCAAAGTCGATGCGTCCGGTGTACTGCAATTGCGCGTCATCCGGCTGGACCGCCACGCCGGCCAACGCCTGCCCGGCCAACAACAATGCCGCCAATCCTGCCCTAAGCTTCATCAACCATCTCCCGCAACTTATAGGAACCGAGGTGTTATTTCGCGAAATTCACGATGCCCGCGATCGTACCATCCTGATGGGCCTGTTTGATCGCGCCATCGATTTCAGCGAGCGTGACATGTCCCTTGCGCGACACCGCGCAGCGCGTCGCGAACGACATGACAGGCAAGGGCGGATAGAGCTTGAGCGGCGATGGGCGCAGGCGTTGGCGATAATAAAGCACGCCCTTGGCGATCAGGATGTGATGCACCCGCCCGCGCGCGAGCTTTTCGAGATTGATTTCCATGTTGGGCGCGTCGTCGCGCACAAAATCCTTGCCCAGCACCTGCTCCATTTCTGGATGAGCGTAGCCGAGGATGGTACCGACGGGCTGACCGCGGACATCCTCGATCGAACGCGGAGCGGCGACGCTGGTATCGGTCACCAGCACTTCCTCGGCGGTGAGTATGGTCTGGCTCCAGAGGTAGTCGCCCGGCAGCCACTCCGGCGCATAACCGCACAGGATGTCCGCCTCGCCAGCCTGCAGGGCATGTGCAATGCGCTTGCGTGGCAGGATGACAAAGCGCACGTTTCGGCCCAGCTTGCGCGCCAGTGCTTCGCCCAGGCCTTTGTGTATGCCCGCGACCAGACTGCCGGACGCGAAGCCCGCCATCGGCATGTCCGAAGCGCGATCCACGAGCACGACCAGTTCCGCGGCTGGCACAGCCAGCGCGGGCAGCAGGCAGCAAATCAGGCAGATTAGGCGACGGGAGCGCATCTGCGCATGGTACTCGCTTTATGGCTGGCTGGCACAACCACCGCTACGACGACACTCAATCCGGGGTGGCCGAAAGATGCAGATGCAGGCGGCGATCCAGGCCCAGCGCCTTGATATCGGCGCCGAATACCTCGTCAATCAGGCGTGCTTTGAGCCCTGTGGCTTCCGCTTCCCTCAAAGCCCGTTCGATGATGGGCCGGTAGCTGGCGGCCGACGACGCCAGATAGAAACCAAAGTCGCCGGGGTACTCCATCAGCAGGTTTTGTTCCACCACTAATTCGGGATGCCTGCGCGCTTCCGCCGACACCTCGATGACGCCGCGCGGCAGATAATCGACGTGCCGGTTTCCCGCCGCCACCATCGCGTATATCGTGGTCCACGGCGCGGCGTGCTCATACAGCGGCAAGCCCGTCGCCTTCCATACTTTGGCATCGCCCCAGCCGGCGCCGAAGCCGGCGATCAGCCGGGTACGCTTCAAATCGCCCACTGATTTAAGCTGGGCAAAGACTTCCGTATCGGCTGGGCGGATCAACAACACCCGCTGGCCGATCAAGCCATTGGTCAAAGCGTTGCGCACCGGGACGATCTGCGCCTTGCTGTCCTTATCCTTGGTGCGCATGCCATAGAAGAGGTTGATGTCGCCTTTGTCCAGCATCCACCACATGCGGCGGGCGGGTATGTCCTTCACGTAGTGGAGATGGTAGGGCTGATGGATCAACCGCAATGACTCTTCCAGCAGGCGGATGAAGTAGTTGGCATGGCCATCGGACAGGACCGCGATGCGTAGTTCAAGCGGCGCGACGTCGGACGCTGGCGCAGACGCCGTCTCCGCCGCTCCGAGCGCAGGGAGCGGCACAAACAGCATGCAGGCGAAAAAACAGGCGAACCGCGGCATGAGGAACATATTCGCGACTCCAGCGAACCATCGGGCCTTGTAGACTACCACAGGGCTTGCTCCGCAACAGCCAACGTGGCCCACCTGGAATCCGGACAGTTCTAACCGCGGTACCCCGCTAGCCCAGGTTCAGCTCAGCTAAATTTCGTGAAGTCCGGCTTGCGCTTTTCAAAGAAGGCGGTGAACGCTTCCTTCGCTTCCGGGGCGGCCAGCATGGCGCCGAAGAATTTGTTTTCGGCGGCGATGGCTTCCGTCACCGGGCCTTTGCGGGCGGCCTTCATCAGCTGCTTGGTGGCGCGGATCGAGCTCGCTGGCAGTGCCACCAGCTTGGCCGCCTGGCCTTCGGCAAAGGCGCGCAGTTCGGCGGCCGGCACGATCTTCGAGACCAGGCCCATCTCCAGCGCTTCCTGCGCCAGGAAGGCTTCGCCCAGCATCAGCTTTTCGGCCGCGCGCGGGTAGCCGGCGATCTGCGTCAGCAGGATGCTGGAGGCGAACTCGGGACACAGGCCCAACTGCACGAACGGCATCGAGAACTTGGCGTTGTCGGCCGCGTAGACCAGGTCGCAATGCATCAGCAGCGTGGTGCCGATGCCGACCGCCGCGCCGGCCACCGCCGCCACCACCGGCTTGGTCGAGCCGCTCAGCGCCATCATGAATTTGTACACCGAACGCTCTTCGATGCCCGAACCGTCGGCCGGACGCGCGGACTTCATGAAGTCTTCCAGGTCGTTGCCGGCGGTGAAGATCTCCGGCTTGCCGACGATCAGGATGGCGCGCACGGCGGCGTCCTGCTCGGCTTCGTTGATGGCGTCGGCCATGCTCTGGTACATCGCCGAGGTGATCGCGTTCTTGCGCTCAGGGCGGTTGAATTCCAGCGTCAGCACGCCGTTGGTCTTGCTGCTCAAAATATCCATGTGATCTCCAAATGATTAAAGGGCGCCGTGGTTGAACCGCAGCGCCCTTCTTATGATTCCGTGCTTAGTTTACACGCGCGCTTTATACACGCTCAATGATACCTGCCGCGCCCATGCCTGCACCGACGCACATGGTGACCATGCCGTATTTCAGGTTGTTGCGGCGCAGTGCGTGCACCACGGTCGCAGCGCGGATCGCGCCGGTTGCGCCCAGCGGGTGGCCCAGGGCGATCGCGCCGCCCATTGGGTTGACCTTGGCTGGATCCAGGCCCAGGTCGCCGATGACGGCCAGTGCCTGTGCCGCAAACGCTTCGTTCAGTTCGATCCAGTCCAGCTGATCCTGGGTGATGCCGGCAGCCTTGCACGCATCTGGAATCGCGAATTTAGGACCGATGCCCATGATTTCCGGTGGTACGCCCTTGACAGCGAACGACGAGAACTTGGCCAGCGGAGTCAGGTTGTGCTCGCGCAGGAATTTCTCCGACACGACCAGCAGCGCGCCGGCGCCGTCGGACATCTGCGACGAGTTGGCGGCGGTGACCGAACCCTTGGCGGCGAACACTGGCTTCAGCTTGCCCAGCGATTCAACGGTCGAATCGGCGCGTGCGCCTTCGTCGGTGTCGACGGTGCGGGTCTTGATCTTGATCTCGCCGGTGGCCAGGTCAGGCGTGCGGGTGATGATTTCAACCGGGGTGGTCTCGTCCTTGAAGAAACCGGCCTGCTGCGCGGCGATGGCGCGGCGGTGCGATTCAACGGCGAACGCGTCCTGCGCTTCGCGCGAGATTTTCCATTGGGTCGCCACTTTTTCAGCGGTCAGGCCCATGCCGTATGCCATGCCGACGTTCTCGTCGGTGAACATGTTCAGGTTCATCGATGGGTGGTGGCCCATCATCGGCACCATCGACATCGACTCGACGCCGCCGGCGATCATCGCATCGGCTTCGCCAACGCGGATGCGGTCGGCGGCCATGGCCAGCGCGGTGATGCCCGATGCGCAGTAGCGGTTGACCGTGACGCCGCCGATGGTCTTAGGCAGACCGGCCAGCAGCACCGCTTGACGGGCGATGTTGAAGCCCTGTTCCGCTTCCGGGAACGAGCAGCCGATGATGGCGTCGGTGATCAGCGATGGATCCAGGCCAGGCACTTGCGCCAGGGCCGATTGCAGCACGCGCACCAGCAGGTCGTCCGGGCGGGTCTTGTTGAACATGCCGCGCGGCGCCTTGCCGATCGGGGTGCGGGTGGCAGAGACGATGTATGCGTCTTGAATTTGTTTGCTCATTTTGTTCTTTCGAAAATTTTTGATCGAAGACTTAGCGGGACGATTACGCCCGCTTCTCGGATAAATACCAATCCACTTGAACCTGTGCGGCCAGCGTGCCGGCGGCGTCGAAGATGTCGACTTCCACCGGGAACGCCACCTTGCCCTGCTCTTTCAGCTCGGCCTTCAGCGCGGCCAGGTCGCCAGGGACGCGGCCTTCGGCGCGGGTGGCGCCCTTGGCTACTTTCTGGTACTGGATGCGCGATTCCTTGGCGACCGGGCGCAAGCCCAGGATCAGCTCCGCGAAGCCGCCAGCCATGGCCGCGCCGGAAGCCGTTTCGGCCAGCGTGAACAAGGCCCCAGCGTGCTGCGTGCCCAGGTGGTTATTGAGCTTCGGGTCCTCCGGCATCGACACTTTCGAAGTGCCGCTGCCGATCTCGTCGATCCTGATCCCCAGCAAACGCACGAAGGGCAAGGTGTCCATCATTTGTTGCTTGATACGGTCATACACCATGCTTGGCCTCACGCGCAGTAGAACTCTAAATACGATTTTCAGGATCGACACGCAGTTCCTCGACTAGGATTAGTTGCGGACTGGCTTACCGGTCTGCATCATGCCCATGATGCGTTCCTGGGTCTTCGGATGGTTCAGCAGTTCCAGGAAGGCTTTACGCTCCATGTCCAGGAACCACTGCTCGCTCACGAACGAACCCTGGTCGATATCGCCGCCCGACACGATCTCGGCGATCATCTCGCCCAGCTTGAAGTCGTGCGCGGAGATGAAGCCGCCGTCGCGCATGTTGACCAGCTGGGCCTTGATGGTGCCCCAGCCGTAGCGGCCGGTCACCTGCACCGGGGTCTTCAACGGCGGACGATAGCCCTTGTCGAACATGGCGCGCGCTTCAACCTTGGCCACGTGCAGCAGCTCGTAAGGGTTGAACACGATCACGTCGTCTTCTTTCAGGTAGCCCATGGCCTGCGCTTCCAGTGCCGACTTCGACACGTTGGCGGTAGCGGCATTGGTGAAACCGGTCTTCAGGAATTGCAGGATGTCGGTGCCCTTGGCTTCCTTGAACGCGCGCACTGCCGCTTCTTTCAAGCCGCCGCCCGCAGGGATCAGGCCGACGCCCACTTCCACCAGGCCGATGTAGGATTCGATCGAGGCCACGCGCTTCGACGCGTGCAGCGCCATTTCGCAACCGCCGCCCAGCGCCAGGCCAGCAACAGCAGCCACCACCGGCACGTTCGAGTATTTCATCGCCATGAAGGTGTCTTGCAGTTCACGGATGATAGGGTCGACCGCTTTGGCGCCGCCCTGCATGAACGCAGGCAGTGCCGATTGCAGGTCGGCGCCGGCCGAGAACGCGCCGCCGTCGGCCGCGTCCGCGCTCCAGATCACCAGACCCTTGAAGTTCTTCTCGGCTTCGGCCAGTGCCTTGCGGAAGCCGGCGATCACGCCAGGGCTGATCACGTGCATCTTGGTCTTCAGCGAGATCACCAGCACGTCGTCGCCCGAGTGCCACAGGCGCACGTCGTCGTCTTCATGCACGGTGGTGCCGGCGGTGCGGCCGTCGATGGCGCCCGAACCCAGTACCGGTGCGCGGAAGGCCTGACGGTCGTACACGGCCAGCGACGAGCGCGGCACGAACGATTTCGACACGGCGGACCACGAACCTTCAGCGGTGTGGACGCCGCCTTTTTCAGCGACCGTACCTTCGAACACCCAGGCTGGCAGCGGTGCGTTGCACAGTGCGTGGCCGGCGTCGATGTCTTCCTTGACCCAGGTGGCCACTTGCGACCAGCCGGCTGCCTGCCACGTTTCGAACGGGCCGACGTTCCAGCCGAAGCCCCAGCGCATGGCGAAGTCGATGTCGCGCGCGTTGTCGGCCACGGTGTCCAGGTGGATCGCGATGTAGTGGAAAGCGTCGCGGAAGATCGCCCACAGGAACTGGCCTTGTGGGTTGGTCGATTCGCGCAGGGCCTTCATCTTCTTGACCGGATCTTTTTCCTTCAGGATGCGGGCGACGATGTCGGCAGCCTTGCCGCCGCCGGCGACGTATTCACCGGTGGCGAAGTCCAGGCGCTGGATTTCCTTGCCAACTTTTTTGTAGAAGCCGGCGCCGGATTTCTGGCCCAGCGCGCCTTTTTCCACCAGGCCAGCCAGCACGGCCGGGGTCTTGTAGACGGCGGCGAACGGATCGTTCGGCAGGTAGTCCTGCATGGTCTTGATCACATGGCCCATGGTGTCCAGGCCGACCACGTCCGCGGTGCGGAAGGTGCCCGACTTGGCGCGGCCCAGCTTGGAACCGGTCAGGTCGTCGACCACGTCGCACGACAGGCCGAATTTCTCCGCTTCGTGCACGATCGCCAGGATGCCGAACACGCCGACGCGGTTGGCGATGAAGTTAGGCGTATCCTTGGCGCGAACCACGCCCTTGCCCAGGGTGGTGGTCAGGAAGCCTTCCAGCTGGTCGGAAATTTCCGGCTTGGTGAACTCGGTCGGGATGATCTCGACCAGGTGCATATAACGCGGCGGATTGAAGAAGTGCACGCCGCAGTAGCGCGATTTCAGGTCGGCGTCGAAGCCTTCGGACAGCTTGGTGATCGACAGGCCCGAGGTGTTCGAGGCGAAGATCGCGTTAGGGGCGATGTGCGGAGCGACCTTCTTGTACAGGTCATGCTTCCAGTCCATGCGCTCGGCGATGGCTTCGATGATCAGGTCGCACTCGGCCAGCTTGGCCAGGTCGTCCTCGTAGTTCGCTACTTCGATCAGCGCGGCGTGGTCCTTGTTGCCCAGTGGCGCAGGCGACAGCTTCTTCAGGTTCTCGATGGCGCGCAGCACGATGCCGTTCTTCGGACCTTCTTTTGCAGGCAAGTCGAACAGTACGACTGGTACCTTGGCGTTGACGCAATGAGCGGCGATTTGCGCGCCCATCACGCCGGCGCCCAGCACGGCTACTTTTTTAACGATGAAATTGGTCATGTCGTTTCCTTTAAGTTCTTAGAACAGGTCGGCGTCGAGTGCCATCAGGTTGGCGGAGCCCGAACGTGCCTGGCGAATCAAGGTTGCAGTTTCTGGCTGCAGGCGGGCGAAGTAGAAGCGCGCCGTGGCCAGCTTGGCTTTGTAGAAATTGTCGCCGCTGTCTTCTTTGGCCAGGGCGATTTTCGCCATCTGTGCGAAGAAGTAGCTGTACACCATGTGGCCGACCACGCGCAGGTAAGGTACGCATGCCGCGCCGACTTCGTCCGGGTTCTGGAAGGCTTTCATGCCGATTTCCATGGTCAGCTTGGTGACCTTGTCGCCCAGGTCGCCCAGCGGGGTGACGAATTCGCTCATCGCTTCGTCGGTGCCGTTGTCTTCCACGAAGGCTTTGATCTTCTCGCCGAACTTGCGCAGCTTGGCGCCGTTGTCGCCCAGGATCTTACGGCCCAGCAGGTCCAGCGACTGGATGGTGTTGGTGCCTTCGTAGATCAGGTTGATGCGGGCGTCGCGCACGTACTGCTCCATGCCCCATTCGGAGATGTAGCCGTGGCCGCCGAACACTTGCATCGCTTCCGAGGTGGCGATCCAGGCGTTGTCGGTGATGAAGGCCTTGATGACCGGGGTCAGCAGCGCCACTTCGTCGGCGGCTTCCTTGCGCACTTCTTCGTCAGGGTGGTGCAGTTCGCGGTCGATCTGCAGCGCCACGTACGAGGTGAAGGCGCGCGCGCCTTCGGCGTAGGCCTTGCCGGTCAACAGCATGCGACGCACGTCAGGGTGGACGATGATCGGGTCGGCCGGCATTTCCGGATTCTTCACGCCCGACAGCGAACGCATCTGGATGCGGTCCTTGGCGTAGATCAGCGCGTTCTGATACGCGATCTCGGTCAGGCCCAGCGATTGCATGCCCACGCCCAGGCGGGCCGCGTTCATGAACACGAACATGGCGTTCAGGCCTTTGTTCGGCTGGCCGATGATCCAGCCACGCGCGCCGTCCAGGTTCATCTGGCAGGTCGAGTTGCCGTGGATGCCCATCTTCTCTTCGATGGCGCCGCAGGTGATCGGGTTACGTTCGCCGACCGAGCCGTCTGCCTTCGGCAGGAACTTAGGCACCAGGAACAGCGAAATGCCTTTCGAGCCTTCCGGTGCGTCCGGCACGCGGGCCAGCACCAGGTGCAGGATGTTTTCCGCCATGTCGTGCTCGCCGGCCGAGATGAAGATCTTGTTGCCGGTGATCAGCCACGAGCCGTCTTCCTGTGGCAGCGCTTTCGAGCGCAGCATGCCCAGGTCGGTGCCGCAGTGCGGTTCGGTCAGGCACATGGTGCCGGTCCATTCGCCGGAGACCAGCTTGGGCAGGTAGACTTCCTTCTGGTGGTCGGTGCCGTGTTCTTTCAGGCACTCGTAGGCGCCGTGCGACAGGCCAGGGTACATGGTCCAGGCCTGGTTGGCCGAGTTCAGCATTTCGTAGAAGGAGTTGTTCAGCACAACCGGCAGGCCCTGGCCGCCGTATTGCGGATCGCAGGCCAGCGCGCCCCAGCCCGCTTCAACGTACTGCTTGTACGCTTCCTTGAAGCCTTTAGGCGTGGTCACGGTGTGGGTCGCTGCGTCGTGCTTGCAGCCTTCGCGGTCGCCCGAGTGGTTCAGCGGGAACAGCACTTCGGCGGTGAATTTGCCGCCTTCTTCCAGTACCTGGTTGATGATGTCGGCATCGACTTCGGCGTAGTCCGGCAGCGACTTCAGTTCTTCTTCCACTTTCAGAAATTCGTGCAGAACGAATTGCATATCCCGGATTGGCGCGACGTATTGACCCATGATTTTCTCCTGATGACTTTTGTAATGACTACGATGTGAATGAGTGTTTTATTGCTGTGCCACCACCGCGGACGGCGTTTGCGGATTACGGTAGGTTTCGATCAAGCGTTCGAAGCCGGTGCCGGCCCGGCCCAGGCTGCCCGGAATGCGCAGGAAGCGCGCATCGTGGTGCAGTGCCAGGATCAGGCCGTACATTTCGTACACCAGCTGTTGCGGGTCGGTGTCTGCCTTGAGGTCGCCGCATTCGACGCACTGCTGCACGCAGCGCAGCAGCGCGCCCTGCCAGGCGCCGACCATGGCCATCAACTCTTCGCGGATCGGACCTGGACGGTCGTCATACTCCACCGCGCCGCTGATGTAGATGCAGCCCGAGGCCACTTCCACGCTAACCCGCTTGACCCAGCGCGCAAACATCGACTTGAGCCGCTGGATGCCGCGCGGCTCTTTGACGCTGGGGAAAAACACTTCCTGCTCGAAACGATGGTGGTACAGCTTCAGTACTTCCAACTGCAAATCTTCACGCGAGCCGAAGTGGGCGAACACGCCGGACTTGCTCATGTTCATCCTATCCGCGAGCAATCCGATGGTCAGGCCTTCCAGACCATCCCGGCTGGCCAAGTCCAGCGCCACATCCAAGATTGCCGCGCGTGTCAGTTCGCCTTTGCGCATAAATTTAGTTGAGGTATTAATAAGATTGCATCCCAAGGTAACATTCATGTGGAGAAAAGAGTATTCTGCTCCACTTGAATTTACTCCGTGTGAAAAGAATTGCGAACGCTCGTACTATTATCCACTGAGGGGTAAAAGTCAAACGCTAGTGTTAGAGGCGGGGTTCTATTACTGCGGCACAGCAACTAAGCCCGCGCGGCGCCCTGCCCACGGATGGGGCCGGGCCCCTCCGACATGGGGGTTAGTCGCTGAATTTGCCCAACTGACGGCGGTCGCGCTTGGTCGGCCGACCTTTGAAATCCGCGCTTGGTTCGCGGAACATTTTGCGCTGCTCGGCCACGGTGGCGCGGCGCGCGACGCTGGCATCGGTTTCCTCGTACAGGTTGCGCGCGATCGGCGCGGCCGCCCGCACGTCGGACAAATTCATCACGTCGACTTCCCAGCGGTCGGAGCCGTTGTCGATGTCCAGCGTGTCGCCGACGCGCAGCGCGCGCGCCGGCTTGACCTTGTCGCCGTCGAGCTTGACCTTGCCGCTGTCGACCGCCTCGGTGGCCAGCGAGCGGGTTTTAAAGAAGCGCGCGGCCCACAGCCATTTATCCAGTCTGACACTATCGCTCAAGCGTATTTCCCCACTGCGAAGATCCGCATCACCATCTTGTACGCGAAAAACGCGATCTCGTAGCCGATGCGGCGGAAGCGGCCGACGTGCTCGAAGTCGGCGTCATTGACCACCACGCCGTCGGCGATGGCGGCCTCGATGTGCTGGCGCAGGTTTTGCGCGAAGACCGCATCCTTGATCACCACATTCGCTTCCTGGTTTAAAAACAGGCTCAAGCCGTCCACATTGCTCGAGCCCACGGTGGCCCAGTCGTCGTCGATCACCGCCACCTTGGCGTGCAACTGGGTCTTGTGATATTCCACCACTTTGACGCCGGCCGCAAGCAGCTTCGGGTAGAAGGAATGCGCGACCGCGTCCTGCAGCCAGATTTCGCCGACGCCGATCAGCAGCGTGACCTCGACGCCGCGCTGGGCGGCCGCCGCCAGCGCGTGGCGGAACCTGGCGCCCGGCGCGAAATACGGATTGGCCAGCAGCACGCTCTTGCGCGCGCGCCCCAGCGCGTGCATGTAGGCGCGCTGTATCGTCCTGCGGTTGCGGAAGTTGTCGCGCACCACGAAGCCGGCCTGCACCATGTTCTCGCGCGCGATCTGGTTCACCTTGCGCATGTCGCGGAACAGGCCGATCCGCTTGATGATGCCCAGCTTGCCCAGACGGCGCCACTGGGTCAGCGCCTCCAGCTGGATGGCCGCCACCAGCGGCCCGCGCACCTGCACCGCGAAATCCCAGCGCGGCGCCGACAGGCTGACCGCGTGGTTGTAGTCGCAGTACATATCGTCGTTGATGTTGATGCCGCCGACAAAGGCGACCTCGCGGTCGACCACGCAGATCTTGCGGTGGGTGCGGGTGACGCCGCGCTTGAACCAGGGATTGAAGATGCGGTGCTCGACGCCGGCCTCGACCAGCCTGGCGTGCATGCTGTTGACCTGGCGGCGGCCGGTGCCCCACCAGTCGGTGATCATGCGCACCTGCACGCCGCGCTGCGCGGCGCCGCTCAGCGCGGCCAGCACCGCGTTGCCGGTGTCGTCGCCGGCAAAGATATAGGTCTCGAAATACACTTCGTAGCGGGCGGCGTCGATCACGGCTATCAGCGCCGGAAAGAAATCGGTGCCCGTGTGGAGCAAGGTGACTTCATTATCGGCGATAAAATTTACAGTGCGCATAGCTGGATTCTACCCTTGAGTTCCGAAAAATGGCGCGTCGCTGGAAACAAGTCTATAAAAAATTGCAAGCTCCCAGGAGCGCGACGCGGGGCCGCAAATAGCTCAGGCCAGCGTCAGGCTGGCGACGATGGGCGCGTGGTCGGACAGCTTGGCCCACAGGCTGCCGTGCATCACCTCCGCCGCCTCGACCTTGAAGCCGCGCACGTAGATGCGGTCCAGCCGGAAGAACGGCAGCGCCGCCGGAAAGGTGCGCGCCGGGTTGATGCCGGGCTTGACGCCCGGATTGATGCTGGCTTTGCGGCTCAGCGTGCGCACGATCTCGTCGAGCGCGGAGTTGGAGCCGATCTGGTCGAAGGCTTCGACCACGCCGAGCGCGTTGCGCAGTTCGCCGCCGAGGGTGTTGCGCCAGTCGTTGAAATCGCCGGCAATGATGACAGGCTCGCCGTCCGGCGCGGAGGCGCGCACGGCCGAGATCAGCGCCTGGGTCTGGCGGCGACGGCCCGCTTCGAACAGGCCCAGGTGCACCACATAGCAATGCACCGTGCCGTGCGGCGTGTTGAGCACGCAGTGCAGGATGCCGCGCTGTTCGTAGGCGTGGTCGGAGACGTCGTGGTTGGCCTGGTTGGCGATCGGGAAAGCGCTCAGCAGCGCGTTGCCGTGGTGGCCGTGGTCGTAGATCGCGTTCATGCCATAGGCGGCGTGGGCGTGGCGCGACTCACCGGCGAAATACTCGTGCTGCGCAGCGGCGGGCCAGTGCTTGTGGCCGAAGTGTTCGGCGCCGTACTTGGCGGCGTTCAAGTCATGCTTGCCCTGGACCTCTTGCAAAAAAACCACGTCGGCGTCGAACAGGCCGATCGCCTGCTTGAGCGCCAGTACCCGCGGCTCGCTGCGGATGGCGGATACGCCCTTGTGGATGTTGTAGGTCGCGACTCGGATTTTCATGCGACCATTCTAACCCTGAGTCCGCGATCGCGGCGTACGCCGCCGCACATAGGGATGGTCAGGCCCAGGCCGAAGCGTACTCGGCAGTGTTGCTGCCGACCAGCACCGCCTGCTGCGGGCCGGCGGCGGCATGGGCGCTGCCCAGCAGCGACACCACCGTCTGGATCACCGCGGCTTCGTAGCCGATGATGCTGGTGTTCTCGTGGACGCCGTCGAGCAGCGTGCGCGTGGTGTCCGCGGCCGCCTCGCCGACGAAGCTGTCCTGCTCGGCCTTGGTGTCCAGCAGCGCCGTGAAGTTGGAGGCGACCAGCAGGCGGTTGTTGACCACCTCGCCATCCAGCAAGCCCTGCGCCGAGGTATTGCCTTCCGCTCCCCCCATGATGTCCAGCGCCGCCACGCCGCGCGGCAGGCCGGCGTTAAGCGCGTTGACCCAGAAGTTGCCCCCCGCGTCAGGCGCGCGGCCCAGCAGGTGGACATAGATCGAGCTGACGAACTCCTGGTTGGTGCCGTGGTACAGCGCGGCGGATTCGCCGCTGTTGCCGAAGTTGTCCACCAGCGCCTTGAGGGGGGCATTGGTGTAGTAGGCGGCGACCAAATCCCGCGTGGCGATGGGCGCGTTGTCGGCCTTGAGCTGGGCGATCACGTTGGTCAGGCCGCCGGTATCGGCCGGACGGCCGAAAAAGGCGACGTAGAATTTCTGCGCCAACGCGACATACTGAGCCTGGACCGGATCGTCGTCCACGCTGGTCAAGTTCAGCGCCATGGCGCCGTCGGCAAAGGCCAGCCGCTCAATATTGCTCAGGCTGTCGCTCTGGCCCGGGTCGGTGCGCGACGCCACCGTATAGCCGCCGCTGACGGCGGCCAGCGTGTAATTGCCGAAGGCGCCGGTGTAGACGGCGGTGTCAGTGCCGGCGCCGCCGTCGATGATGTTGTGGCCGCCATTGCCTTGCAGGCGGTTGCTGCTGCTGTTGCCGATCAGCGTGTCGTCGCCGCTGCCGCCGATGGCGTTTTCGATCACCGTGCCGTAGGCGATCGCCAGGTTGTTGGTGCCGTCGTAAGTGCCGACCGGCGGATCGGTCTGCCAGTTGATGCCGGCGCCGGTGTCGGACGGGATGTGGATGGACGAGTAATGGCCCTGCTGCAAATCGATCACCGAACCGTTGCTGAAGTTGGCGATCGAAATGGTGTCGTTGCCGCCGGCGTCCCAGATGGTGCTCAGGAAGGGCGTGGACGGATCGAAAGTATAGGTGTCGTTGCCGGTGTGGTAGCTGGTATTGGCGCCGTACAGGTATTGCATCACCGCGATGTCGTACAGCATCGGCGAATTCGGCACCACCGTATAGGATTTCCACGATGCCGAATTGCTGGTCTGGGTGACATCGACGAACAGGCTGTGGGGCGCGTCGGTGTAGGCCATCAGCGAATACTGGCGGTTGGCGTGCGCGCTGTCGAGCACGGCGCCATCTTCAAACGGATGCTTGAGGCCGAGCGCGTGGCCCAGTTCGTGGATCAAGGACATGTAGTTGTACGAGCCCACCGACCAGTCGTTGTTGCTGAGGGCGCCGCCCGGATCGGTGCTGACCCAGACATCGCCGCCGGATGGGTAGTAGCTGTCGGGATAATTAGCCCAGCCCCAGGCGCCGCCGCCGCTGGCCGTCTGCGTGGCCGAGGTCCAGGCAAAGCGGATGTCGCCGACCGAGGTGGTGGTGTCCGCCACCAGCACCGGCTTGATGTTGGCGACATTGGCCCAGGCTTGCAAGGCCGCGGTCGCCGCCGCCTGCTGTACCGTGTTGAAGCCGTAATGTTCGCTGGCATGCGGTTCGTTGAGATCGGAATAGCTGCTCCCGCCCGGCCCGCTGAAAACCGCCGAGCCGCTGGAAAACGGGAAACTGTAAGTGACCGTGACGCCGCTGCCGGCCGCGCCTCCCCATTTGTCGCCGCCCAGCAGGGCGTCGAGGGTCAACGTGCCGGTATTACCGACCGACGTGGTTGGGCTGGATGTGGTGGGGCTGCTCATGCCGATTCTCCTGCGTAGCCACCAAGCGCGGCCGGTCCTTCAATTCTATGCAAAAAAAATCGCGAGGAATAGGAAACTTGCAGTCTGACTCATTATGACGGGTGACAATATTTTCGCAATTGTAATATTGCTTCGGCGTTGGAGGAGGAGAAGCATTTGTCGGCCGCTTCCAGGTAGGGCAGCCAGACGTGGTTCAGGTGCTCGCGCGGGGCCAGCTTGATGGCGATGTCGCGCGAGACCTCGACGCTGAAGACGTGCTCGGTATTTTCCGTCACGCCGGGCGCGTAGCGGTGGCGCCACACCGGGTAGATTGTGTAGATGTTGGACAGCCGCCAGTCGCGCAGCACGATGGTCTCGCCGTCGGCGACGATGCCGGTTTCCTCGAACAGTTCGCGGCGCGCGGTGTCCAGCAAGGGCTCGTCGGGCGCGTCCAGCGAACCGGTCACCGATTGCCAGTAGCCCGGACGGTCGGCGCGTTCGATCAGCAGCACTTGCAGGTCGGCCGTGTGGATCACCACCAGCACCGACTCGGGAATCTTGTAGGGCTTCATAGTTCAGTTAAAAGAAAAGGCGCCGAAGCGCCCTTTCCATTGCAAATTAGCTGGCTACTTTTGGCTCAGCCGCGCGCAGACGGATATGCAGTTCTTTCAACTGCTTCTCGTCCACTTCCGACGGCGCCTGGGTCAGCAGGCACTGGGCGCGCTGGGTTTTCGGGAAGGCGATCACGTCGCGGATCGAATCGGACTTGGTCATCAGGGTCACGATACGGTCCAGGCCGAATGCCAGGCCACCATGCGGCGGCGCGCCGTATTGCAGCGCGTCGAGCAGGAAGCCGAACTTCAGGCGGGCTTCGTCGGCGTCGATCTTCAAGGCGCGGAACACCTTCGACTGTACTTCCTCGCGGTGGATACGGATCGAACCGCCGCCCAGTTCCCAGCCGTTCAGGACCATGTCGTAGGCCTTGGCGATGCAGGCGCCCGGATTGGTTTCCAGCCAGTCTTCATGGCCGTCTTTCGGCGCCGTGAATGGATGGTGGGTCGCGGTCCAGCGGTCGGCTTCTTCGTCGTATTCGAACATCGGGAAATCGATCACCCACAGCGGCGCCCAGACGTCGTCGAACAGGCCGGCCTTCTTGCCAAATTCCGAATGGCCGATCTTGACGCGCAGCGCGCCGATGGCATCGTTGACCACCTTGGCTTTGTCAGCACCGAAGAAGATCAGGTCGCCGTCTTCGGCGCCGGTCAGTTCCAGGATCTGGGCCAGTGCGGCGTCGTGCAGGTTCTTGACGATAGGCGATTGCAGACCGTCGCGGCCCTTGGCCTTCTCGTTGACCTTGATGTAGGCCAGGCCGCGCGCGCCGTAGATGGCGACGAACTGGGTGTAGGCGTCGATTTCCGAACGTGGCATGTCGCCGCCCTTCGGTACGCGCAGGCCCACAACACGGCCGTTAGGCATGTTGGCGGCGCCGGAGAACACCTTGAAGTCGACGTCCTTCATCACGTCGGTCAGGTCGGTGAACGACAGCTTGACGCGCATGTCCGGCTTGTCCGAACCGTATTTGCCCATGGCCTCGGCGAAGTCCATGACCGGGAACGGGTTAGGCAGCTCGACGTTCATGGTGTTGCGGAACACCTTGCGGATCATGTCTTCGAACAGGTCGCGGATTTCCTGTTCGGTCAGGAACGAGGTCTCGCAGTCGATCTGGGTGAATTCAGGCTGGCGGTCGGCGCGCAAGTCTTCGTCGCGGAAGCACTTGGTGATCTGGTAGTAACGGTCGAAGTTGGCGACCATCAGCAGCTGCTTGAACAGCTGCGGCGATTGCGGCAGCGCGAAGAAGTTGCCGGCGTTGACGCGCGACGGCACCAGGTAGTCGCGCGCGCCTTCCGGGGTCGACTTGGTCAGCATCGGGGTTTCGATGTCGATGAAGCCCAGCTCGTCGAGGTACTTGCGCACTTCCATCGTGACCTTGTAGCGCAGGCGCAGGTTGTTCTGCATCTGTGGACGACGCAGGTCCAGCACGCGGTGGGTCAGGCGCGTGGTTTCGGACAGGTTGTCGTCGTCCAGCTGGAATGGAACGGCCACGGAGGCGTTCAGCACTTCCAGTTGCGAGCAGACCACTTCGATCTTGCCCGACGCCAGGTTGGCGTTGACGGTGCCGGCCAGGCGGTCCTTGACCACACCGGTGACGCGCAGGCAGAACTCGTTACGCACGGCTTCGGCGGCTTTGAATACTTCAGCCTGCTCCGGATTGCACACGATCTGCACCAGGCCTTCGCGGTCGCGCAGGTCGATGAAGATCACGCCACCGTGGTCGCGGCGACGATGTACCCAGCCGCACAGGCTGACAGTTTGGCCAAGCAGCGCTTCAGTGGTGAGGCCGCAGTAGTGAGTACGCATTGAGGACATGTTTATTTCTCGGTTCAGGTTAAGTTACTCAGTTATTTTATTTGGCGATTTCGATGGCCTTGGGCGCGTCTTCCGGCGACACCACGCCCATCGAAACGATGTACTTCAGCGCCGCGTCGACGGACATGTCGAGCTCGACCACGTCCTTGCGCGCCATCATCAGGAAAAAGCCCGACGTCGGATTCGGCGTGGTCGGAATATAGACGCTGACGTAGTCGCCCACCAGATGATTCTTGACGTCGCCGCCGGGCGTGCCGGTCAGGAAGGCGATGGTCCACGAGTTCTGGTGCGGATACGGGATCAGCACCGCCTTGCGGAAGGCATTGCCGGACGACGAGAACAGCGTGTCGGACACCTGCTTGACGCTCGAATACAGCGAACTGACGACCGGAATGCGGGTCAGCAGTTTTTCCCACAGCTTGACCACGTAGTTGCCGACCAGGTTGTTGGTCAGCAGGCCGGTCACGAACACGATCAGGACCGTCAGCACCGTGCCCAGGCCGGGGATATCGAAGCCGATCAGGGTACGCGGCTGCCAGCGTTCCGGCACAAACAGCAGGGACTGGTCCATGGTGCTGATGACCAGGTTGAGCACCCAGGCGGTAATCGCCAGGGGCACCAGGATCAGCAAGCCGGTAATGAAATATTTACGCATCGATTACTCTTAGAGTGGGTGGTGCTGCGGGGTGCTGCGGTCCGTGCTCAGTCCGACTTCGTGCCGGACGCGGGCGCGGCAGGCGCGGCCGCCGGCGTCTCGCTCGGGGCAGGCGCAGCCGGTCCGGTCGCGGTGCCGGTCGCCGGCGGCGTGCCGCCACGGAAATCGGTCACGTACCAGCCGGAACCCTTCAACTGGAAGCCGGCAGCGGTCAATTGCTTCTTAAACGTTTCTTTGCCACACGACAGGCAAACAGTCAGCTGCGGGTCGGAAATCTTCTGCAAGACATCCTTGGCAAAACCACACGCCTCGCAGCGGTAAGCGTAGATCGGCATCTATTACTCCGCAAAAATCATCAAAACCCTGAATTATAAAGCTTTTTGCCGGCCGCCTGCCTGTTTCCTCTGGTCAAGGGCGGCGGCGCCAGGCCATCCAGCGTTCCTTGCCCTCGAACACGGGGATGGAATCGCTGACGGCGTCGTCGGCGATGCACTCGAAATCGGCCTCCAGCAAGGCTTGCAGCTCGGCGCGCGTGATGCCGAACGGCGGGCCCTTGGGGGCGTCGTCGAAGAAGAAGTAGCCGGCCAGCAGCGCCCCCGGCGCCAGCAAGGCCGCCCAGCGCGCCGCCACCTGCGGCCGCATCCCGCGCGGCAAGGCGCACAGGAAGGCGCGCTCGTAGATCAGCTGCAAGGGCCGCTGCGGCTGCCAAGCGAAGAAATCCGCCTCGACCACGCGCGCCGCGTGCGGCCCGACCGCCGCCTTGCCCGCCGCCACTGCGGCCGGCGAGAAATCGATGGCCACCGCGTCCCAGCCCGCGTCGGCCAGGAAGGCCAGCTCGTAGGCCGAGCCGCAGCCCGGTATCAAGGTCGTCAGCGGCGCGCTGGCGGCGGCGAAGTCGCGCAGCGCCTGCGGCACGCCGCCCCGGTCCCAGGGCGTGAACTGGCGCTCGAAGCGCTCGTCCCAGAACGCCGGCGAGCTCGGATCGCGCTGTGCGAAGTCCACCATGGTCAGAGGAAGTGATGCCAGCGCAGGTACAGCTGGTAGCCGGCGACGCCGATGCCAAAGGCGCCGGCGAAGTAGATCACCAGGCTCAGCAGACGGTTGGTGCGCTGCTGTTCGTGGATCAGCACTTTGATCAACTCGGTGTTATCGGCCGGCTTCTCGCCGCCCTGCTCCAGCGCGCGGTGCAGCAAGCGCGGCAGTTGCGGCAGGATGTGGGTGTAGCGCGGCGCTTCCGCCTTCAGGCGCTGCCACATGCCCTGCCAGCCGACCTGCTCGGCCATCCAGTTTTCCAGGTAGGGCTTGGCGGTCTTCCACAAGTCCAGGTCGGGGTCGAGCTGGCGGCCCAGGCCTTCGATGTTGAGCAAGGTCTTTTGCAGCAGCACCAGCTGCGGCTGCACTTCGACGTTGAAGCGGCGCGAGGTCTGGAACAGGCGCAGCAGGATCTGGCCGAAGGAGATGTCCTTCAGCGGCCGGTCGAAGATCGGCTCGCAGCAGGCGCGCACGGCGGACTCGAGCTCGTCGACCCGGGTTTCCTTGGGCGCCCAGCCGGACTCGATGTGGGCCTCGGCCACGCGCTTGTAGTCGCGGCGGAAGAAGGCCAGGAAGTTCTGCGACAGGTAATCCTTGTCGAAGTCGTTCAAGGTGCCGACGATGCCGAAGTCGAGCGCGATGTAGCGGCCGAAGGTGGCAGGGTCGATCGACACCAGGATGTTCCCCGGATGCATATCGGCGTGGAAGAAACCGTCGCGGAACACCTGCGTGAAGAAGATCTCGACGCCGTCGCTGGACAGTTTTTTCAGGTCGACGCCGGCCGCCTCCAGGCGGTCGATCTGCGACACCGGAATGCCGTGCATGCGCTCCATCACGATCACGCTGTTGGAGCAGTAATCCCAATGCATTTCCGGCACCAGCAGCAGCTTGGAATCGGCGAAGTTGCGGCGCAGCTGGCTGGCGTTGGCCGCCTCGCGCATCAGGTCCAGCTCGTCGTGCAGGTATTTGTCGAACTCGGCGACCACTTCCTTCGGCTTCAAACGCTTGCTGTCGGCCCAGATGCGGCCTATCCATTCGGCGGCGATGTGCATCAGCGCCACGTCCTCGTCGATGGACTTCTTCATGCCCGGACGCAGCACCTTGACCGCCACCTGCTTGCCGTCCTTGAGCGTGGCGAAGTGCACCTGCGCGATCGAGGCCGACGCCACCGGCGTGCGCTCGAAGCTGGCGAACAGCTGGTCGGGATGGGCGCCCAGCGACTTGCGGATCTGCGCGATGGCCAGGTCGGAATCGAAGGGCGGCACGCGGTCCTGCAGGTGCGACAGTTCCTCGACCAGGTCGGCCGGGATCAGGTCGCGGCGGGTCGACAGCACCTGGCCGAACTTGACGAAGATCGGGCCCAGGTCTTCCAGCGCCATGCGCAGGCGCACGCCGCGCGGCGCCGACAGGTCGCGCCAGAAGAACACGGTGTCGATCAGCTTGGCGATGCGCGGTTTTTTCAGGCCGGAAATGGCGATTTCGTCGAGGCCGTATTGCACCGATACCCGCAGGATCTTCAGCAGGCGTAAAAATTTCAACATCATTTGAGGTCCAATTTCTGTTCCAGTTTGGCCAGGCGCTTGGCGGCGCGCTCAACGTCGTCGCGCAGGCGCACCACGTCGGCCGAGAAGGCTTCCACCGTTTGCGGGCGGATCAGCACAGGTTTTTCGTCAAGCAGGAATTCAGCGACGTTTTCGGCCAGCTTCTGGTGGCCGTTCTTGACCGCTTCAAATACCGACCGGGCGCCGGAGACCATGCGCACGGCGGCGATCGGGCCCACCACTTTTTCCAGGTCGTGCTCGGCTTCCCAGCGCAGCGACTTGCTGAGGTTGGAGATGGCGTTGGCGAACTCGGCGTCGCCCTCGATCTGCACGTAGGAGAACGCGCGCTCGCGGTTCTGCGCGATCAGCGGCAGATCGGACAGCTTGACGCGAATGGTGACGCGGGCCGGCTCTTCCGGCGCCGCCGCTTCCAGCATGCCGTCGGCCGTCACGCGCAGGCGCAGCACGACGGCGCCGGTGTCGATGGCGGCGATCTTGCCGGCGTGGCGCTGCAACTCCTTGCGCGCCCACGGCTCCTGGGCCAGCAAGTGATTGATGGCGGCGCTGGCCGGCGCCGCGGCGGAGAAATTCGGTGGTGTCATTCGTCTACCGTGAAAACAAAAACCGCAAAACAAAACCGCCCGAAAATACGGGCGGTCTTGATCTTACCAGCTTGCCGGGAATTGTCGGCAATTACGCGAGCTGTTGAATACCAGCCAGCAGCCAGCCAGACGCGCCGGAGACTGGCTTGGACAGGTTCCACACCTCGTTGAACGGCTCGGCCAGCGCATCCGGCGCGGGCTTGATGGTGCCGGTGAACTTGACGCTGGCGAGGTAGTCGCTGTCGCTGGTTTCGATGCCCAGCAGCTCGGCGTCGATGGTGACGACGTCGGTGTAGTCCTTTTGCGCGCCGCGCTCGCTAATCTGCATCTTCAGCTCGGCAAACACCTCGGGGGTGGTGAATTCGCGGATATCGGCCGAATCGCCCTTGTCCCAGGCCGCTTGCAGGCGGATGAAATTGCTCTTGGCCACGCGCAGGAAGGCTGGCGCGTCGAAGTCGGCCGGCACGCCCCACGGCGTGTGGGCGACCGGCGCGGCGGCCTGCTGCATTGGCTCAGGCTGCAGGCGCGAACCGATCTCCGGCGTGCCGCTGGCTGGCGGCATCGCGTACACATTGTTGCCGCCGTTGTTGCCACCGAACGCGGCGGGCGCAGGCTGCGAACGGCCGCGGATCAGGCGTATGACGAAGAACACCACGCCGGCCAGCAGAGCCAGCATGATCAGCGAGCCGAACATGCCGCCCATGGCGCCACCCAGGCCGAAGTGCGAGAACAGTGCGCCGATGCCCAGGCCCAGCAGCGCGCCGCCCAGGATGCCTTTCCATGGGCTGGCCGGCTTCGGCGGGATCGCGGCAGGCGGAGCGGTCGGCGCAGGCGCGGCCTGGCGCGGCGCGGTCGGCGCCGGCGCGGCGGCCGGCGGCATGCGGTTGACGCTTTGCGATTGACGTCCGATCGAACGGCCGCCGCCCATCGGACGGGCCAGCGCCTCGCCCAGCATCGACAGTGCGGAAGCGGCCAATACGGCGCCGATCAGGATTTTCTTGATGTTCATGCTACTCCTATGACTACAGTTTGATACCGGTGTGTAAAGCGGCCACACCTGCCGTCAGGTTGTAATACGTGACCCGTTCCAGGCCCGCCTCTTCCATCATGGTCTTCAGCGTTTCCTGGTCCGGATGCATGCGGATCGACTCGGCCAGGTAGCGGTAGCTTTCGGCGTCGTTGGCGATCTTCTGGCCCATCCACGGCAGGATCTTGAACGAATAGAAATCGTAAGGCTTCTGCAGCGGCTCGGCCACTTTCGAGAATTCCAGCACCAGCAGCTTGCCGCCCGGCTTGAGCACGCGGCGCATTTCCGCCAGCGCCTGGTCCTTGTGGGTCATGTTGCGCAGGCCGAAGGCGACGCTGACGCGGTCGAAGTAATTGTCCGGGAACGGCAGTTTTTCTGCGTCACATAACAATGTGGGGGTCAACAGGCCGCGATTCAAGAGGCGGTCGCGGCCGACGCGCAGCATCGACTCGTTGATATCGGTGAGCCAGACTTCGCCGGTCGGGCCGGCCTGCTTGGCGAACACCTTGGCCAGGTCACCGGTGCCGCCGGCGATGTCCAGGCACTTGAAACCGGGGCGCACGGCGGCGTTGGCGATGGTGAAGGTCTTCCACAGGCGGTGCAGGCCGGCCGACATGACGTCGTTCATGATGTCGTACTTGGCGGCGACAGAATGGAAAACCTTGGCGACTTCGCGGACTTTGTCGTCTTCCGCGACGGTTTTGTAACCGAAGTGAGTGGTATTGGTCATGTTGGGCGGGCCTGTTAGTTTGCCTGCATTATACAAGACCCTACTGCGCATTCAGGTGGCGCCACTCCAGTCCCAGCGCGGTGCGCGGGCGAAAACCCTTCCACGGGGCCGGATCGGGCTTGATGGTGCCGTCCGCGCCCAGCGGCGGCAGCGCCAGATACGGCTGCAGGGGCTGCTGTTTGAGGTGGAGGCCGAGGAAGGCCGTGACGAAATGCTGGTTGATGTTGTTGATGCGGCGGCTGTCCCAGACCGGCTCGGAGTAGGACATGAAATCGTCGAAGTTGGCCAGCATGGCCGGCGACGGCGGATTCGGCGCGGAATTGTGGCGGCCGCCGACGTAGGTCAGCAGGTAGCGGTCGGCGTGGATGGCGCCCTGGAACAGGCGCAGCACGCCGTCCTGGTAGCCGGCCACGTCGTCCTGGTCGCCGCTGACGAACAGCGTCGGCGTGCGCACGCCGGCCAAGCCGGCCGGTTCCCACACTTGGTGCGCCCCGCCCCACGGCGCGAACGCCACCACCGCCTTGATGCGCGGATCGCGCCGCGCTTCATATTGCGCGTTGCCCCGCTGATTGACGGCCAGTTTGCCGCCCGGGACATAGGCCACCGCCACCGGGCTGACGCCGGCGCCGACGGTGTTGAGCGCGCCGTAGCCGCCCATCGAATAGCCGACCAGTGCCGTGTTGTCGGCGTCGACCAGGCCGGACAGGAAATGCCCGCTGCCCGGCTTGCCCCAGGCGGCCACGGTTTGCAGCACGAACAGATCGTCCTGCGCGCGGTTGAGCAAGGTGCTGGCGAAACCGGCCTTGTCGGCGCGGGTCGATTCGGGATGGTCGATCGCCACCACGATGTAGCCCTTGGAGGCGAGGTTCTCGGTCAGGTAGCTCATCTGCAGGCGCGAGCCGGGATAGCCGTGCGAGACGATCACCAGCGGATAGCCGCCGGCCGGCGCGGTGGCGGCAGGGGCCTGCGGCACCGCATCGCGCGCGGCGCGGCCGTTGAAGGTGAACGGCGTGTTGGGGCGGGCAGCATCGTTAGCGCCGGAGCCGAGCACATCGGTATAAACCGTATGTTCTTTTTGGCCGGACTGGAGCCGGGCCGGATACCAGACTTCCAACGTCAGCTTGCGGCTGTAGCGCGGGTTGGGCGCGGCGTCGCTGTAGCGCAGGATGTCGAGCTGGTCCGCATGCTCGGCGACCAGCGTGCGCACGCCGACCGGCAACGGCCCACGCGCCGCCAGCTCCGGCGCATCGGGCCGGGCATCGCCGAAATACTCTTGTGCGCCCAACGGCGCGGCGATCAAGGCCACGGCCAACATCAACACCTTGCAAACATCCTTCATGCCATCTCCCATCCAGCGCGATAAAACCGCCAACTATCCCACGACGCTGTGACAGCTTGATGAAATGAAGACGCGTTCGTTTGATATAGCCGAAACCGTGGCCATACGGACGGGCTAATCTGGCCGGAACCATCCGAGGTCCAGCCATGCCGCCAACCGTCTATCTCGACACCTCGGTCATTTTGCACCTGACCGATCCGCCGAGTCCCAACCCGATCACGCGCGCCTGCCAACAGCTGACTCAGCTTTGGTGGGATACCCGTTGCGATGCAAGCAGAACTTATGTTTCCAGGTATGTCATTGCAGAGATAAAGCATGGCGATCCACTCAACATGGCACGCCGCATGAGAATGATTGAATTTCTTCCCCGCCTGCCAGACGGCGCACGGACGGAAGGCGTTGCCGAACTTTTAATCTGCGGCGGCGGTCTAAACGCAAGAGCGATGAAATGCGCTGAACACATTGCTTGCGCAGCGCAAAACCGGAGTGAAATTCTTCTCACATGGAATTGCCGGGACATCGCGAACGCCAGACAACTTCGGCTTCTGAGGGTACTGATCCACGCACAAAGACTGCATCTTCCCGAGTTGGTAACGCCCTTTGAACTGATGGAGAATCGCTATGAAAATATATGACGTGGAAATTCCTCCGGACTTGGAGATTCCAGAACTCGACGAACATTCGCGGGCCGAGATTGACGCATTGCATGAAGAAATCGCACGCGACAGGGCCGAACGCAAACGGCGAGCAGAGATGTCGCCATACAAGGATGTGGGGGAAGCCTGGCAACGGCCTTCGGCAGCACATCCCCCTGACCCAGAGCCATCCATCGACGTCGAAGCACTGCGCCAGCTACCTCTGCATGTGCGGGCGATATTTGCCTACGTGCTGCGAGAGCACGTCACGCGCTGAGGCGCTTAGTGTTTGTGGCCGCAGCCTGTGTGGTTCTTCGAGCCCGGGCCGGTCAAGGTGACGCCCGTTTCCCGGCCGCTGTCGCCTTCGAAGCCGGACGCGTGCAGGCGGTCCATGTAGTCGGCCCACAAGGCGTCTTTTTCATTGCCCAGCTTGTACAGGTAGTCCCAGGTGTACAGCCCGGTGTTGTGGCCGTCGGTGAAGGTCGGCTGCACCGCGTAGTTGCCGACCGGGTCCATCGCCGCGATGCCCACTTCGCGCTTGCCCACCTGGAGCACCTCCTGCCCCTCCCCGTGTCCCTTGACCTCGGCCGACGGCGAATACACGCGCAGCAGCTCGAACGGAATCGAGAACGAGGCGCCGTCGTCAAATTCGATGTCCAGCACTTTGGACTTGTTGTGGACGGTCAGGCCGGTGGGTTGCTTGCTCATAGGGAGTCTTTCAAACGTTCGATGATCGCGGCGTGCAGGGCCGGCAGCAGCGCGCGGCGCGCGGCCAGCACTTCCGGCGCCGACGCACGCTGCGCAACAGCCCAGGTCGGATTCGGGAAGTGGGCATCGTCCACATAACGCGGAATCACATGCCAGTGCACATGGGGCGTCATATTACCAAAGCTGGCCAGGTTGATTTTTTCCGGCGACATCAGCGCGCGTTGTGCGGACTCGACCGCCCACACCACGTCCATCACACGACTGCGTTCAGCCGGCGACAGATCCGTCATTTCCTTGACGTGGGCGTTCCACACCACGCGCGTGAAGCCCGGATATTCGGCCTCGTCCACGGCGACCACCGACAGCTGGTGGTCGCTCCAGACCACCACGCCGGCGGCGGGCGCCGCCAGCAAGGCGCACAGGTCGCAGGCCATTACACCAGCACCCGTTCGATGCCGCCGTCGTTGGCGCGCTTGACGTAGTCGGCCATCCAGTTCTCGCCCAGCAGGTGCTTGGCGATCTCGACCACGATGTAGTCGGCCGTGGTGCCGGCATCCTCGCCGTAGCGCGACACGCCGCCCAGGCAGGCCGGGCAGCTGGTCAGGATCTTCACTTCGCCCTCGAAGCCGTCGGCGCGCAGCTTGTCGGCGCCCTTGATGACTTCCTCTTCCTTGCGGAAGCGCACTTGCGTCGAGATGTCGGGACGCGCGATCATCAAGGTGCCAGAATCGCCGCAGCAGCGGTCGTTCTTCTCGATCTTGACGTTGTCGTGCGTCTGGATCAGCGTGTTGACGGTCTTGGTCGCCTCCTGCATCTTCATCGGCGTGTGGCAAGGCTCGTGGTACATATAGCGCGTGCCGGTCACGCCTTCCAGCCGGACCTGCTTCTCCATCAGGTATTCATGGATGTCCATGATGCGGCAGCCCGGGAAGATCTTGTCGAACTCGTAGGTCGCCAATTGGTCGTAGCAGGTGCCGCACGAGACCAGCACGGTCTTGATGTCCAGGTAGTTGAGCGTGTTCGCCATGCGGTGGAACAGCACGCGGTTATCGGTCATCATCTTCTCGGCCTTGTCGTACTCGCCGGCGCCGCGCTGCGGATAACCGCAGCACAGATAGCCCGGCGGCAGCACGGTCTGCACGCCCACTTCCCACAGCATCGCCTGCGTCGCCAGGCCCACTTGCGAGAACAGGCGCTCCGAGCCGCAGCCCGGGAAGTAGAACACCGCTTCCGTATCCGCATTGGTGGCCTTGGGATTACGGATGATCGGGATGACCTTGTCGTCCTCGATGTCCAGCAAGGCGCGCGCGGTTTTCTTCGGCAGGCCGCCCGGCATCTTCTTGTTGATGAAGTGAATCACCTGCTCGCGCACCTTCGGCTTGCCCACGCTTGGCGGCGGCGCCTTGGTCTGCTTCTTGGCGAATTTCTTCAGCAAGTCATTGCCCAGGCGCTGGGCCTTGTAGCCGATGCCGACCATCGCCGCGCGGGTGGCGTTGATGGTGGCCGGGTCGGTGGCGTTGAGGAAGAACATCGCCGCCGACTTGCCGGGATTGAAGCTCTTCTTGTCCATCTTGCGCAGCAGGTTGCGCATGTTCATCGACACGTCGCCGAAGTCGATGTTGACCGGACATGGCGTCACGCACTTATGGCAGATCGTGCAGTGGTCGGCCACGTCCTCGAATTCTTCCCAGTGCTTGATCGAGATGCCGCGGCGGGTCTGCTCTTCGTACAGGAAGGCTTCGATCAGCGACGAGGTCGCGAGGATCTTGTCGCGCGGCGAGTACAGCAGGTTGGCGCGCGGCACGTGGGTCGAGCAGACAGGCTTGCACTTGCCGCAACGCAGGCAGTCCTTGACGCTGTTGGCGATCTCGCCGATATCGCTCTGCTGCATGATCAGCGATTCGTGGCCCATCAGGCCGAAGGAAGGGGTATAAGCATTCGACAAATCGGCTTCCATGCCGGCCAGGTTCAGCAGCTTGCCCTTGTTGAAGCGGCCTTCCGGATCGACCCGCAGCTTGTAGTCGCGGAACGGGCCGATTTCTTCCTCGGTCAGGAACTCCAGCTTGGTGATGCCGATGCCGTGCTCGCCCGAGATCACGCCGTTGAGCGAACGGGCCAGCTTCATGATGCGCGCGACGGCCTGGTGCGCCAGCTGCAGCATCTCGTAGTGATCCGAGTTGACCGGCAGGTTGGTGTGCACATTGCCGTCGCCGGCGTGCATGTGCAGCGCCACGAACACGCGGCCGCGCAGCACGCGCTTGTGGATCGCGGTCGCTTCGTCGAGGATCAGCTTGTAGGCGGCGCCGTTGAAGATCTGGCGCAGCTGGGCGCGGATCTCCTGCTTCCAGGTGACGCGGATGGTGCGGTCCTGCACCACGTCGAACAAGGTGGCGTCCGGCTGGGTCTTCAGGCGTTCCTCGAACACCGGCAGCAGGCGCTCCAGGCCCAGTTCGGCCAGTTGCGCGGTGGCGGCGGTCAGCGGTTTGTCGAGCTCGGCCAGCAGGAAGGTCCAGCGTGCCACCACCTGGGTCAGCAGCGCTTGCGCCTGCTGCGCGCGGTCGCCCAGCATTTCCGCGTCGCCCACGGCGTCGTCGGCGTCGTCGCTCTTGCCGATCGGCAGATTGCCGGCGGCGAAGAACTGCTGCAGTTCATCGGCCAGTTGCAGCTTGTTCTTGATCGACAGTTCGATGTTGATGCGCTCGATGCCGTCGGTGTATTCGCCCATGCGGTTGAGCGGAATGACCACGTCTTCGTTGATCTTGAAGGCGTTGGTGTGCTTGGCGATGGCGGCGGTGCGGGCGCGGTCCAGCCAGAATTTCTTGCGCGCTTCCGGGCTGACGGCGACAAAGCCTTCGCCCACGCGGGTGTTGGCGATGCGCACCACTTCCGATGCGGCCAGGGCGACGGCGTTTTCATCGTCGCCGACGATGTCGCCGAACAGCGCCATCTTCGGCAGCACGCCGCGTTTGGACTTGGTGGCGTAGCCGACCGCGCGCAGATAGCGCTCGTCCAGGTGCTCCAGGCCGGCCAGGCGCAAGGTGCTGAACTGCTCGCCCTTGGCCGGCAAGCCGTCCAGGTAATCCTTGATCTCGACGATGGACGGGATCGCGTCGCGCGCCTGGCCGAAGAACTCCAGGCAGACGGTGCGGGCGAACTTCGGCATCTTGTGCAGGATCCAGCGGCTCGACGTGATCAGGCCGTCGCAGCCCTCTTTCTGGATGCCCGGCAGGCCGGCCAGGAATTTGTCGGTGACGTCCTTGCCCAGGCCTTCCTTGCGGAACTTGCGGCCTTCGATTTCCAGCAGCTCGGTCTTGAACGGTTCGCCTTTCGATTCGCCGCGCGCGGTCGGATGGGTCCACTCCAGCTTGAAGCGGGCCAGCGGCGTGTCGTGGATCTTCGACAGGTTGTGGTCGAGGCGGGTGACTTCGAGCCAGTCGCCGTTCGGGTCGACCATGCGCCACGAGGCCAGGTTGTCCAGCGCCGTGCCCCACAGCACGGCCTTCTTGCCGCCCGCGTTCATCGCGATATTGCCGCCGATGCAGGAAGCGTGGGCCGAGGTCGGATCGACCGCGAACACGAAGCCGGCCTTCTCGGCCGCTTCGGACACCTTGTGGGTGATGACGCCGGCGCCGGTGTAGATGGTCGCGTATTCACGGTCCAGGCCTGGCAGCACTTTCATTTCCACCGCGCCCATGTTGAGCAGCTTCTCGGTGTTGATGACGGCCGACATCGGCGTCAGCGGAATCGCGCCGCCGGTGTAGCCGGTGCCGCCGCCGCGCGGGATGATGGTCAGCCCCAGCTCGATACAGCCCTTGACCAGGCCGGCCATTTCTTCCTCGGTGTCCGGGGTCAGCACCACGAACGGATACTCGACGCGCCAGTCGGTGGCGTCGGTCACGTGCGAGATGCGCTTCATGCCGTCGAAGCAGATGTTGTGCTTGTCGGTGTAGCGGCCCAGCACCTTGTTGGTGCGCTTGCGCAGATCGTAGACTTGCTTGAATTCCTCGCCGAAGTCGGCCACCGCCTTGCCGGCCGCGCGCAGCAGCTTGGCGACGTTGGCGCTGCGTTCGCGCGCGCCCTCGTCGCCGGCGTCGTCGACCGTCAGGCGGCGCTTGTCCACCTCGGCCAGGCGGTGATGCAGCGCGTCGATCAGTTCCTGGCGGCGTTTCGGGTTGTCCAGCATGTCGTCCTGCAGGTACGGATTGCGGCGGACGGCCCAGATATCGCCCAGGACTTCATACAGCATGCGCGCCGAGCGGCCGGTCTGGCGGGCGCCGCGCAAGGCATCCAGCAAACTCCACGACTCCTCGCCCAGCAGCCGGATGACGATCTCGCGATCGGAAAACGACGTGTAGTTATAAGGAATTTCACGAAGGCGCGTGGCCTCGGGACCGTGGGGCGTTTCCGCCAGCAAAGCTTGGATTTGTGCAGGGGCATTCATTGTGAGATTGGACTTGTAGACTGAACCCGGGAGGGTCATTCTAGCGTATTGCGGCGCACCACGCCGTAACACCCCTTGGCGGCCGAGGGGCTATCCGGGCTGCAACAACCCGCCAAAAATTTGCAAATTCCGGATTTTATTGGCAATAACGGATAAATACTCGCTATAAAACTGAACGAAATTCATGCGCAAGAGCATATGGCAATATGATAGCTTGCACCAAATTAGCCGAGCAATTGGCCTATCCGATGCCAAACCCCGTCCGGCACGTACAACAGCAGAGCGGTCATGGTCAGGTAGCGCAGCAATTTTCCGATCGCCATATAGGCGATGCTGGGCCAGAAAGGCAGCCTGAGCCAGCCGCCCAGGGTGCACAGCGGATCGCCGATGCCGGGCAGCCAGGCCAGCAGCATGGTCTTGGCGCCGTAGCGTTCCAGCCAGTGGAACCAGCGGCTTTTGCGCTCCTTGGAGAAAGTCTGCTTGGCCTGGTAGCCCATCCAGTAATCGATGGCGCCGCCCAGCGTATTGCCGACGGTGGCGACGGCGATGACGCTCCAGAACAGGGCCGGATTGGCCTTGATGACGGCAAACACCGCCGGTTCCGAGCCCAGCGGCAGCAACGTAGCGGAGATCAAGCTGATGATAAAGACCGAAGTCAGGCCCACTTCCGGCGCCGCCAGTACGTGCAGCAGCCAGGTGATTGCAGAGTCGATCATCGGTTTCTTTGAGCGGAAGGAAAGGTGTCCATTATAATGAGTCGCACACCGCATGATTGAACAGTCGTACCGCGCACCCATCCGCGCGCGGCCCGCGCCCCTGCTTCACCCGGTCACACGCCGGATAGTTAGCACTGAATGAGCAAAGCACCCTGGGGGTCAGGTCTGCCCCCCAGAGCCCCGGAATCACTATGTTTGCAAACCATGACTATCGACTATCTGAAGAAAATCCTGACCGCGCGCGTCTACGACGTCGCTACTGAAACCCCGCTGGAACTCGCGCCGACGCTGTCGCAGCGCTTCGAGAACCGAATTTATTTCAAGCGCGAGGACATGCAGAGCGTGTTCAGCTTCAAGATTCGTGGCGCCTACAACAAGATGGCCCACCTCAGCGACGCCCAGCGCAAGCGCGGCGTGATCTGCGCTTCGGCCGGCAACCACGCCCAGGGCGTGGCGCTGTCGGCGGCGCGCATGGGCTGCCGCGCGGTCATCGTGATGCCGACCACCACCCCGCAAGTGAAGGTGGAGGCGGTCAAGGCGCGCGGCGGCGCCGATGTCGAGGTGGTGCTGCACGGCGAATCCTATACCGACGCCTACAACCACGCGCTATTGCTGGAACAGGAACAGAAGCTGACCTTCGTCCACCCGTTCGACGATCCCGACGTCATCGCCGGCCAGGGCACCATCGGCATGGAAATCCTGCGCCAGCATTCCGGCCCGATCCACGCGATCTTCGTGCCGATCGGCGGCGGCGGCCTGATCTCCGGCATCGCCGCCTACGTCAAGCAGATCCGCCCGGACATCAAGATCATCGGCGTGCAAAGCCTCGATTCCGACGCCATGGCGCGCAGCGTCAAGGCCGGCGAGCGCGTCACGCTGTCCGACGTCGGCCTGTTCGCCGACGGCACCGCGGTGCGCCTGGCCGGCGAGGAAACCTTCCGCCTGGTGCAGCAGTATGTGGACGACATCATCCTGGTCGATACCGACGCCATCAGCGCGGCCATCAAGGATGTGTTCAGCGACACCCGCTCGATCCTGGAGCCGTCCGGCGCGCTGGCCATCGCCGGCGCCAAGGCCTACGTCGAGCGCGCCGCGCTGAGCAAGGACCCGATCAAGAACGAAACGCTGATCACCATCGCCAGCGGCGCCAATATGAACTTCGACCGTCTGCGCTTCGTCGCCGAACGCGCCGAGCTGGGCGAAGCGCGCGAGGCGGTGTTCGCCGTCACCTTGCCGGAACAGCGCGGCAGCTTCAAGCGCTTCTGCGAGCTGGTGGGCCCGCGCAATGTGACCGAGTTCAACTACCGCATCAGCGACAAGGACGAGGCCCATGTGTTCTGCGGCGTACAGATCGCCGACCGCAGCGAATCGGGCACGCTGGCACGCATCTTCGAGCAGAACGAGTTCAAGACGCTGGACCTGACCCACGACGAGCTGGCCAAGGCCCACATCCGCCATCTGGTGGGCGGCAAGAGCGCGCTGGCCAAGGACGAGTTGCTGTACCGTTTCGAATTCCCCGAGCGTCCGGGCGCGCTGATGCGCTTCCTCAATTCGATGGCGCCGAACTGGAATATCTCGCTGTGCCACTACCGCAGCCAGGGCGGCGACGTCGGCCGCATCCTGATCGGCCTGCAGGTGCCGGCCGGGGAAATGGACCAGTTCGCGCAATTCCTGACCACGCTGGGCTACCGCTACTGGGATGAGAGCGCCAACCCGGTGTACAAGCTGTTCCTGGGCTAACCGCAGCACGACGGCATGGTTTGCGCTACCATGCCGTCCTTCACTGAAACACCACACATCGCCATGACCAACACCGTCGACTTGTCCCCACTGGGAAAAACCTCCGCCTACCGCACCGACTACGCGCCGGAACTGCTGTTCCCGATCGCGCGCCAGGGCAAGCGCGACGAGCTCGGCCTGACCGGCACCCTGCCCTTCTTCGGCGTCGACATCTGGAACGCCTACGAAATCTCGTGGCTCAACGCGCGCGGCAAGCCGCAGGTGGCGATCGCCCGCATCACCGTGCCGGCCGACTCGCCCAACATCATCGAGTCGAAGTCCTTCAAGCTCTACCTGAACTCCTACAACCAGACCCGCCTCGACAACGTGGTCGCGCTGAAGAACCTGCTGCAACAGGACTTGTCGAACGGCTTCGGCGCCAACGTGCACATCTCGCTGACCCAGCCGGAGGAATTCGGCATGGTGGAAATGGGCGAGCTCGACGGCCTGCTGCTGGACCGCCTCGACATCGAGGTCGACCACTACCACCCGGCGCCGGAGCTGCTCAAGGCGGCGCTGGACGAGGAGCCGGTGGAGGAAAAACTGATCTCGCACCTGCTCAAGTCGAACTGCCTGGTCACCGGACAGCCGGACTGGGCCAGCGTGCAGATCCATTATTCCGGTCCGCAGATCGACCAGGAAAGCCTGCTGCGCTACCTGATCGGCTTCCGCGAGCACAACGAGTTCCACGAGCAATGCGTGGAGCGCATCTTCACCGACATCCTGCGCCAATGCCAGCCCCAGCAATTGTCGGTGTACGCCCGCTACACGCGGCGCGGCGGACTGGACATCAACCCCTGGCGCAGCAACTTCAGCACAGCACAGAAACCGCCCAATCTTCGTGGCGCACGTCAATAAAACTGGCGCTTTTTCCAATCAAACAGGAAAAATCAGGCGTATGATGTGCACATGGCGCGCGGTTGTTGACCACCGCGCGCCATACGGCCCCACCGGCCTGAAAACGCGCAAATAATCGGAAATTCGCCCCAGCCCCTGGCGAAAAACCGGCGTTTTCCGTGATTTCTATTCAGAAATAGCGATTCCTTTCTTTGCTGCATTTCATTCCAGCCCGCGCGCCGGCTGGCCGACACAAGCGTTACAACGGGCGCGAGCGATTTCCTGTTACATGGCGCAGAAACAAGCCTATAATTCTGCTCGCATGCCACCTTTGTGCGTTGCAACATTCTATGTCGCGTTATGAATAACCTGAGCAAAATACTTTCACTGGAAAACGTGTTGTTGGATCTGGAAGTCTCCAGCAAGAAGCGCGCTTTCGAGCAAGCCGGCCTGATCTTCGAGAACAACTGCGGCATCGCCCGCTCCACCGTGTCGGACAACCTGTTCGCGCGCGAGCGCCTGGGTTCGACCGGACTGGGGCATGGCGTCGCCGTCCCGCATGGCCGCATCAAGGGCATGAAAAGCCTGAAATCGCCGCTGGCGGCCTTCGTGCGCCTGGCCGAGCCGATCCCGTTCGAATCGCCCGACGGCAAGCCGGTCAATCTGCTGTTCTTCCTGCTGATCCCGGACCACGTCACCCAGCAACACCTGGAGATCCTGTCCGAGATCGCCGAGATGTTCTCCGACGACGCCTTCCGCACCGCGCTGAGCACGGACGCGGATCCGAAATCGGTGCACTCGCGCATCATCAACTGGATGCCGAGCCTGCAGGCCGCGGGTTGAGATTGTCTTGGTCGTCATACAATAGGTTAAACTAGGCTTCAGTTCATCCTCATGTAAAGACGACCCATGCTGCAAACTCCGCTGACGATCCAACGCCTCTACGACGACAATCGCGAAAGTTTGCAGCTAGGCTGGTTCGCCGGCTTCCCCGGCGGCGAACGCCTGATCTCGGGCGACGTCGCCTCGGCCGCCGACCAGGTCGGCCACCTGAACACCATCCACCCGGGCCGCATCCAGGTCTTCGGGCACCAGGAAATCAACTACTACCAGCGCCTGAAGTCGCTGACGCGCGCCCACGTCATCGGCGAGCTGATCGCCGGCGGTCCGCCGGCGCTGATCATCGCCCAGGGTCTGGAGACGCCGCCCGACATCCTCGCCATCTGCGACGAGAAAAACATTCCGCTGTTCTCCACGCCGCTGCCGGCCGCGCAGGTGATCGACTTCCTGCGCGTCTACCTGTCGAAGAAGCTGGCGCAACGCATCATCATGCACGGCGTGTTCATGGACGTGCTGGGCGTGGGCGTGCTGATCACCGGCGACTCCGGCCTCGGCAAGAGCGAGCTGGGCCTGGAGCTGATTTCGCGTTCGCACGGCCTGGTGGCCGATGACGCGGTGGAGTTCTCGCGCATCGCGCCCAACATGATCGAAGGCCGCTGCCCGGCGCTGCTGCAAAACCTGCTGGAAGTGCGCGGGCTGGGGCTGCTGGACATCAAGGCCATCTTCGGCGAGACCGCGGTGCGCCGCAAGATGCGCTTGAAACTGATCGTGCACCTGGTGCGGCGCGGCGCGGCCGACGAGGAAGTCGAGCGCCTGCCGTTCCAGTTCCCGACCGAAGACGTGCTGGGCCTGCCGATCCGCAAGGTGGTGATCCCGGTGGCGGCCGGCCGCAACATCGCGGTGCTGCTGGAAGCCGCCGTGCGCAACACCATCCTGCAACTGCGCGGCATCGATACGCTGCAGGAATTCATGGAGCGTCAAAGACAAGCGATGAGCGGCGACTAAGCCGGCACCCATAGCTTTTCCGCATCATTGCGAAAACTAAACATGGTCATTCTGGGCAAGTAAGTCCGGCCTGCGGTATCATCGTGGCCTATGCGCATCGTACTCATTACCGGTATTTCCGGCTCCGGCAAGTCCGTGGCCCTGAACGTCCTGGAAGACACTGGACACTATTGCGTCGACAATCTGCCGCCAGCCCTGCTGTCGAGCCTGGTGGACACCCTGGTCGCCGACGGTCTGGAGGCGCTGGCCGTGGCGGTCGACGCGCGCAGCGCCGAATCGCTGGCCACGCTGCCGGCGGCCGTCGAGCGCCTGCGCGAGCTGGGGCACGACGTCAAGGTCATGTTCCTGACCGCGAACACGCACTCGCTGGTGGCGCGCTTCTCGGAAACGCGGCGCAGCCACCCACTGTCGCACGAACTGCGGCCGGGCCATAACCCGGCGGCGCGCCGCACGCTGATCGAGTGCATTTCGGAAGAGCGCGAGCGGCTGTCGGCCATCGAACAACTGGGCCATGTGATCGACACCTCGGAGCTGAGCGCCAACAAGCTGCGCGCCTGGGTCAAGGACCTGGTGGCAATCGAGCGGGCGCCGCTGATCCTGTTCTTTGAATCGTTCGCCTTCAAGCTGGGCGTGCCGCTGGACGCGGACTTCGTGTTCGACGTGCGGGCGCTGCCGAACCCCTACTACGACCTGACCTTGCGTCCGCTGACCGGCCGCGACGCGCCGGTGATCGACTTCCTCAACGCCCAGCCGAGCGCGCTGGACCTGATGAACGACATCCGCGTCTTCATCGAGAAATGGCTGCCGTCCTTCAAGACCGACAACCGCAGCTACCTGACGGTGGCGGTGGGCTGCACCGGCGGCCAGCACCGCTCGGTCTTCATGGCCGAGCAACTGGCGGCCTACTTCCAGCAATCCGAACGCGTCATCCTGCGCCACCGCGAACAGGCCTGATCAGCGGCTCCAGTGCACCACTTCGATGGTGTGGCCGTCCGGGTCCTTGATCATGGTGCCGAAGTAGCGCTCGTTGATGTCCGGCCGCAAGCCGGGCTCGCGCAGCGGTGTCGCGCCAAGCCCCATCGCCGCGTCGAAAAACTCCCTGGCCGCCTGCCGGCTGGGCGCGGCGACGGCCACATGGGCGCGGTCGCCGGCCAGCACGTCCTCGCTCACCGACGGGTAGAGGCAAAAACTCCAGGCGCCATCGGCGCCGTAGATCACCTGGGTGGCGTCGCTGTGCTGCAAGGTGTAGCCCAGCGGCGCGAAGCAGGCGGTGTAGAAATCCGTGGCGCGCGGCAGTGCGCGGGTGCCGATGGAAACGTGGTCGATCATGATGCTGTCCTCCTGAAGTTGGAAGGCCCATCATACTGAGCGGCGGTGAGACAACATTGCAATCTCACCCGCCGCGATGCAAGAATTACTCGATCTTCACAGCGGCACTTTGGTCTCGAACTTGGCGCAGTTCATGGCCAGCAAACTCTTGTAGTTGCTGACGTTATTATTCGACGTGAACACGCGCCGGGTGAAGGCCTGGAACGCTTCCATCGACACCGCCGTCACCACCAGCATGAAGTCGAACTCGCCCGCCACTTCGTAGCAGGCCATGACGTCGGGCTCTTCGCGCATCAGCGACTCGAACATTTTCAACAGCGAGGTATTCTGCTGCTCCAGCTGCACCGTGACGAACGCGGTCAGCGGGCGGCCGACGCGCACCCGGTCCACCAGCGCCACCTCCTTGACCAGCACGCCGCTGGCGCGCAACTGCGCGATGCGGCGCTGGCAGGTGGCGGCGGACGCGTGCACCAGCCCGGCGATGCGCCGCAGCGGGATGCTGGCGTCCTCCTGCAGCAGGTTCAGTATCTGGATGTCGAGTCGGTCCAGTTCCACGGCCATCGGCGCTTAGTCCAGGTGGCGCAGCGGGTGGGCGTAGTCCGGCCACACCGGCTGGAAGAAGCGCCGCACCATCGCCTCGTCGACCTCGTCCAGCGAGGCCGGCTTCCACTGCGGCGCGTTGTCCTTGTCGATGACCAGCGCGCGCACGCCTTCGATCACTTCGCCGTCCTCGAAGTTGTGGCGCACCAGCGTGCGCTCCATGCGCAGGCAATCGGCCACGCCCATTGCGGCGCCGCGCCGGACCAGCTCGTGCGTCACGCACATCATCAGCGGCGAGCGGGTGGCCATCACCTGCAGCGTCTTTTGCGCGAAGGCGCTGTCGTCGGTTTTCAGCGAGGCGATGATGGCGGGCACCGAGCCGGCGCCGAAGTGGCGGTCGATAGCGGCGCGCTCGGCCGCCAGCTTGCTGTCGCCGGCAGCGGCCCTGAACGGCGCCGCGAAAGCCGCGATGGCCTCGGCCAAGCCCGCGCCCGGCGTCGACTCAAGCAGCGCCGACAGCGCCGCCATGTCGCTGCCCGGCACAAAGTGATCGGCCAGCCCCGCATGCAGCGCATCGGCCGCACCGATGGTGACGCCGGTGACGCCCAGGTAGCAGCCCAACTTGCCCGGCGCGCGCGCCAGGAAATAGCTGCCGCCCACATCCGGGAACAGGCCGATGTTCACTTCCGGCATGGCCATCTTGGTCCGCTCGGTGACGATGCGCACGCGGCAATCAGGACCGCCCTGCGCCACGCCCATGCCGCCGCCCATGACCACGCCGTCCATCAGCGCGACGTAGGGCTTGGGATAAAAATGGATCAGGTGGTTGAGCGCGTATTCCTCGGTGAAGAAATCCTCCACCAACGCGCTGCCGCCCTGCGGCGTGGCGCGGCCGGCGTCGTAGAAGAAGCGGATGTCGCCGCCGGCGCAGAAGGCCTTTTCGCTGCTGCTGCGGATGACCACGGCGGCCACGCCGCTGTCGTCGCGCCACGCCATCAGCGCCGCCGTGATATCGCGCACCATCGCCAGCGACAAAGAGTTCAAGGCCTTGGGCCGGTCCAGCGTGATGAAGCCGGTTCCGTTGCTGACGCTGGTGTGGACGTATTCGCTCATGGAGTCTCTAGGGTCGTGGTGAAAACCCTATTTTACTGCGGGCGCAAAAAAGGGCGCCTCTGCGCCCTTAGTTGGATGGTGCCGGGGCCGTTGTTATAGGGCGGCGGCAGCGGGTTCGTAGCTATCCGGGAGATGCTTGATCGCATCGTGGCCGTGCTCTTGGACCTTGGCTTTGTACTTCATGACCTGCCGATCCAGCTTGTCGATCAAGGTATCGATGGCGGCGTACAGGTCTTGCGACAGGCTTTCCACGTAGACGGTCTTGCCCGACATGCGCAGGTTGATTTCAGCCTTCTGGCGTTTCTCTTTCTCTTTGAGGTTATCTACAGTCAGGATGACAGCAATATCAATCACTTGATCAAAGTGGCGGGTGACGCGTTCCAGCTTGTTCTGCACGTATTCACGGATGGCCGAGGTCACTTCGAGATGATGTCCACTGATGGTGAGATTCATACACACTCCTAAAGATAATGTCGCTTCTTACGGTTAGTGCGGAGCCCATTACCGCCGGGCGCGCAGGAACCAAGTAACTACAAAGATTTACGGAGACTGACTGGCGGGATCTTCAACGCTTCGCGATATTTGGCAACAGTGCGTCGCGCAATCACCATGCCTTGTTCTCCCAGCATGTCCGCAATCTTACTGTCGGATAAAGGATTTTTCGGGTCTTCTGCTCCTGTCAATTGCACGATGAGTGCACGTATCGCCGTCGAACTTGCTTCCCCCCCCGCTTCGGTGGCGACATGGCTACCAAAGAAATATTTCAACTCAAACATGCCATGCGGGGTCAGCATATATTTTTGAGTTGTTACACGAGAAATAGTGCTCTCGTGTAGACCCAGTGTATCAGCAATTTCACGAAGCACAAGGGGGCGCATGGCAACCGCGCCATGGGAGAAAAAGTTCTTTTGTCGTTCTACTATCGCTTGTGCAACGCGCAAAATCGTGTCGAAACGCTGGCGCATATTCTTGATCAGCCACTTCGCTTCCTGCAGCTGCGCGCCCATCGCGCCCTCGCCTTTTCCCTGCTTGAGCAGGTTGGCGTACATGGCGTTCACGCGCAGGCGCGGCATGACGTCGTTGTTCAGGCTCACTTGCCAGCCGTTGCGCGCTTTTTTGACGATCACGTCCGGCACCACGTAGTCCGACACGTCCGACGCGAACGCCGAACCCGGATGCGGATTGCACTGGCGGATGACGGTTTGTGCTTCGCGCAAATCTTCGTCGTCGCACAGCAGCGCCTTCTTCAGTTTGTTGAAATCGCGCTGGGCAAACCAGGTCAAATGATTTTCAACAATCGCCAGCGCCATGCGCCGCGTGACCATCGGAATCGCCGGCAGACGCTTGATCTGCAGCGCCAGGCATTCGGACGCGTTGCGCGCGCCCACGCCCATCGGATCGAAGCTTTGCAGCATCGACAAGGCGGTCTGCAATTCGTCGAGCTCCAGTTCCAGTTCTTCCGGCAGGCGGGCCAGGATTTCTTCCAGCGATTCCTCGAGGTAGCCGTTTTCGTCCAGCGCGTCGATGATCAGCTCGACCAGCGCGCGGTCGCGCATCTCCAGCACCGTCACCCGCATCTGCTCCATCAGGTGTTCGCGCAAGGTGCAGTGGCTGGCCTCCAGTTGCGGCCGCGAGTCCTCGTCGTCGGGCGCCTTGCTGCGGCCGGCGTCGCTCCAGTCGACATCGGCGTCGCTGCTGGTGCTTTCGGTGTCGGCGGCCGGGCCGTCGTAGTTGTCGGCGTCGGCGGCCGGCGCCTCCTGGGCGTTGGGCGGGCCCTCGGGCGGCGCGTCGCCGACCGGGGCTTGTTGGCTGATGGCGCCGTCCGACAGCAGCCGCAGCGAGCGGTCCAGCGGGTCGTCGAGGCGCTCCAGCAGCGGATTATCGGTCAGCAGCTGTTCCAGTTCCTGGTGCAGCTCCAGCGTCGACAACTGCAGCAGCCGGATCGACTGCTGCAACTGAGGTGTCAGCGCGAGGTGCTGCGACGTGCGCAGTTGCAAAGACTGTTTCATGGGTTTTACATGCGGAAGTGTTCACCCAGATACACGCGACGCACCGATTCGTTGGCGATGATGTCGTCTGGCCGGCCTGAAGCCAATACCGTGCCCTGGTTGATGATATATGCGCGGTCGCAGATGCCCAGCGTCTCGCGCACATTGTGATCGGTAATGAGGACGCCGATGCCGCGTTCCTTGAGGAAGCGCACGATGCGCTGGATCTCAATCACGGCGATCGGGTCGACCCCGGCGAATGGTTCGTCGAGCAGCACGAAGCGCGGGTTGGTCGCCAGTGCGCGCGCGATCTCCACGCGGCGGCGCTCGCCGCCCGACAGCGACAGCGCCTGGTTCTCGCGCAGTTTTTCGATTTGCAAATCGGCCAGCAGGGTATTGAGCCGTTCATCAATGGCAGCCTTGGATAAAGGCTTGCCGTCCACTTTCTGGATTTCGAGGACGGCGCGGATATTTTCTTCCACCGTCAGCTTGCGGAACACCGACGCTTCCTGCGGCAGGTAGGACAAGCCGAGCGAGGCGCGGCGGTGGATAGGCAGCGAGGAGATATCGGTGCCGCTGATATCGATGCTGCCGGCGTCCGACGGCACCAGGCCGACGATCATGTAGAACGAGGTGGTCTTGCCGGCGCCGTTGGGGCCGAGCAGGCCCACCACTTCGCCGCATTCGACTTGCAGGGACACGTCATGCACGACCTGGCGCTTGCCATAGGTCTTTTGCAGGCCGCGCACGATCAGGGTGCTACCGCAGGATGGTTCCATGCTTACTTCTCCGTGGCCGGCGGCGTCGATGCGGCCGGTGCGGGTGCCGCCGGCGCGGCCGGACGGATGGTCGGCTGGATCACCATGGTGCCGCGGCCGGCGCCCGGCTTGCTGACGCCGGAGACGTTGTTCTTGACGTCGAAATGTTCGGTGCGGCTGTCGTAGGAAATGAACTCGCTGTTGACTTCGCTGGTCATGCGCGGGCCTTCCAGCTGGCGCACCCTGGCTTTCGAGAACAGCTTGACCAGGTCGGTCTTGTCGCTGTATTCGATGCGCTCGGCTTCACCCTCGATCCACTGGTCGCCGGCGCCGTCGCGCTTCTGGCGGAAGGTCGACAGCGTGCCCGGCGTGCTGGTCAGCACGACGAAGTTATAGCCTTCGGGATCGGTGGTCACCACCGCCTTCGGCGACTTCATCAGCAAGGTGCCGCGCGTCAGCACGACATTGCCGATCAGCGTCTTGATTTGCTTGACGTCGTCGATTTGCAGGTCGTCGTAATCGATCTTGGTCGGCTTGTTGGCATCGGCTTTTTCCGCGTGGGCCACACCGGCCGCCATCAACAACATCGCCGCCGAGAGTATCAGTTTCTTCATCGTCATTCCATTCATCATCATTGTTTCCTCAATGGCCGGCGCGCGGCGGCATCGTCAGTTGTCCGCGTCCGCCCAGCTGCACTGCGCGGGTGGCGTTATTGGCCTTCATGCCGACGCCATTGGCGCTGGCGTTGCCCATTTCCAGCGCCACCGGGCTGGCGGTTTCCATGCGTTCTTCGTCCGGGTAGACGGTCAGCGCCGGCGTGGTCATGCGCATCGCCTGCGCTTGCGGCCCGGCCGGACGCACCACGCTCACATTACCGTTGAGCTTGACGCGCGTATTGCCCTGGTCGACATGGGCGGTGTCGGCATTGATATTCATCGGCGGCTGGTCGCCGGACAGGCTGTGCACAGTCGGCTTGTCGATGTCGGAGGCATCGTCGACCGGCCGGTGGGTCAGCTTGTCGCCGGAGATGATGTAGGCCGGCTGGCCGGCCTTGTTCATGCGCACCATGCTGAAGCGGTCGATGATGTAGTCCGGCTCATTGCGATGCTGGTCCACCTGCGCATCCTGGCCGGCCTGGTTGACCACCTGCACCAGCCAGAAGCTGCCGACGGCGACAAACACGCCGACCATCATGATGACGGTAAGCTGCCAGCGATGGGCTGTTTTTTTACGCATGCTCGATCCTCGTCAAACCAGGAACTGCGCCATCACGCGCTCGTACGTACCCTGCGCGTGCATCAGCAGCTCGCACACTTCGCGCACCGCGCCGCGGCCGCCGGCGGCCACCGTGGTGTGGTGGGCGCGCTCCAGCACTTCGGCGCGGCCGTTCGGCACGGCGACGGCGAAACCGACGCGCGTCAGGATCGGCAGGTCGACCACGTCGTCGCCGATGAAGCCGACCTGGTCGGCGGTGAGGCCGGTCTTTTCCAGCAGCGCCTTGAACGGCGTCAGCTTGTCGTGGCCGCCCTGGTGCAGGTGGACGATGCCGAGGTCGGCCGCGCGCTTGATCACCTGCGGCGAGGTGCGCGCGCTGATGATGGCGGTCTGCACGCCGGACTCCTGCAGCAGCTTGATGCCCAGGCCGTCGTGCACATTGAAGGTCTTCAGCGCTTCGCCGTCGGCGCCGTAGTGCAGGCTGCCGTCGGTCAGCACGCCGTCGACGTCGAAGATCATCAGCTTGACGCGCGCGGCGCGTTCCACATAAGTCAGATCGGCCATCAGATCACCTTGGCACGGGTCAGGTCGTGGATGTGCAGCGCGCCGACCAGCTTGCCGTCGGCGTCGGTCACCAGCATCTGGTTGATGCGGAACTGTTCCATCACGGCCACGGCGTCGACCGCCAGTTTTTCCGGCGAGATGCTGCGCGGGTTGGCGTGCATCACGTCGCGGATCACCACCTTGGTGAAGTCCTGGACCTTCTCGATCATGCGGCGCAGGTCGCCGTCGGTGAACACGCCGATCGGCTTGTCGTCGGCGTCGACCACGGCGGTCATGCCCATGCCCTTGTGCGTGATTTCCAGCAGCGCGTCGGTCAGCTTGACATCGGCGGTCACGCGCGGCACGGCGTCGCCGCTGCGCATGACGTCGCGCACATGGGTCAGCAGGCGGCGGCCCAGCGCGCCGCCCGGATGGGAGCGGGCGAAGTCTTCTTCCTTGAAGCCGCGCAGGTCCAGCAGCGCGACGGCGATGGCGTCGCCCAGCGCCAGCGTGACGGTGGTCGAGGTGGTCGGCGCCAGGTTCATCGGGCAGGCTTCCTTGGCCACGGCCACGTTCAGGTGGACGTCGGCGATCCCGGCCAGGCTGGAGCCGGGCTTGCCGGTCATGGCGATGACCTTGCTGCCCATGCGCTTGACCACCGGCAGGATGGTCATCAGCTCGGCGCTTTCGCCGGAGTAGGAAATGGCGATGAAGGCATCGTCGGCGGTGACCATGCCGAGGTCGCCGTGGGCCGCTTCGGCCGGGTGCACGAACAAGGCCGGGGTGCCGGTCGAGGCCAGCGTGGCGGCGATCTTGCGGCCGATATGGCCGGACTTGCCGATGCCGGACACGACGACGCGGCCCTTGCAGTTCAGCAGCAATTCGATGGCCTGCACCACGCTGTCGTCGGCGTCCATGCGGGCGTTCAGGGCCGCGATCGCCTCTGCTTCGTTCTGCAGGGTGTCGCGGGCCAGCCGCAACGCATGCGCGGCCATATTTGCGTCAAAAGCTTTCAGCATTGTTTTTTCATGGGTTACACTCATGCCCAAGTATAGCCGAATTGAGAAAGCAAAAAACTTGCCAGTTACAACATAACGGCCCGCACCGGCCCACAAACAACGAAATAATATTTTCTGGCGATGTTGATATGACGTTTTCACCTTTGGAATTAACCTTGTTGTTGCTGGGCAGCGCGGTGCTGGGCGTCGTCGCTTTCCGCATGATGCATTTGCCGCCCATGCTGGGCTACCTGGCGGTCGGCATCCTGATCGGCCCCCACGCGCTGGGCCTGGCCGAGTCGAGCGAAGCGTTCCACTCGCTGGCCGAATTCGGCGTGGTGTTCCTGATGTTCTCCATCGGCCTGGAGTTCTCCCTGCCCAAACTGATGGCCATGCGCGGCATCGTGTTCGGGCTGGGCATGGCGCAGGTGGTGCTGACCATCGTCGCCACCATGCTGTTCGGCTGGGCCCTCGCCACCCAACTGCCCGCGGGCATCCACATCGGCTGGCAAGCCTCGTTCGCGCTGGGCGGCGCGCTGGCCATGTCCTCGACCGCCATCGTGTCAAAAATGCTGACCGAGCGGCTGGAGCTGGAGAGCGAGCACGGCCGCAAGATCATCGGCATCCTGCTGTTCCAGGATCTGGCCGTGGTGCCGCTGCTGATCCTGATTCCTTCGCTGGGCCAGCGGCCGGACGCGCTGGTCGAGACCCTGGCCTGGGCCGGCGTCAAGGCCGTGATCGTGCTGGCGCTGTTGCTGTTCTTCGGCCAGAAGCTGGTGCGCGGCTGGTTCACCATCGTGGTCAAGCGGCGCTCGCAGGAGCTGTTCATGCTGAACCTGCTGTTGATCACCCTGGGCGCGGCCTGGATCACCGAGCGCGCCGGCCTGTCGCTCGCGCTGGGCGCCTTCGTGGCCGGCATGCTGATTTCCGAGACCGAATACAAGCACCAGGTGGAAGAGGACATCAAGCCCTTCCGCGACGTGCTGCTGGGACTGTTCTTCATCACCATCGGCATGCTGCTCAATGTGCAGATGGTGCTGGCGCACTGGTGGCTGGTGCTGGTGCTGCTGGCCGGGCCGGTGCTGCTCAAGTTCGCGCTGATCGCCGGCCTGGCCAAGCTGTTCGGCGCCTCGGACGGCGTGTCGATGCGCACCGGCCTGGCGCTGGCACAGGCGGGCGAGTTCGGCTTCGTGCTGCTGAACCTGGCGGGCGGCAGCCACCTGATGGACCCGTTCATCATCCAGGTGGTGCTGGCGTCGATGGTGCTGTCGATGCTGGTGGCGCCGTTCATCATCTCCAAGTCGGACCAGATCGTGATGAAGGTGTCGAGCAACGAGTGGATGATGCAATCGCTGGCGCTGACCAAGATCGCCAGCCGCACCATGTCGACCAACAAGCACGTGATCGTGTGCGGCTTCGGCCGCAGCGGCCAGAGCCTGGCGACCTTGCTGGGCGAAGAGCATATCGACTACCACGCGCTGGACCTGGACCCGGAGCGGGTGCAGGAAGCGCAGAGCGCCGGCCGCCACGTGTCCTACGGCGACGCCGCGCGGCGCGAAAGCCTGGTGGCGGCCGGCATCTACCGCGCCAGCGCGGTGGTGATCACCTACGCCAGCACGGCGTCGGCGCTGAAAGTGCTGCATCTGGTGCACGAGCTGGCGCCGGCCTTGCCGGTGATCGTGCGCTCCCACGACGACACCGACCTCGACCGGCTAAAAGCGGCCGGCGCGGCGGAAGTGGTGCCGGAGCTGATGGAGGGCAGCCTGATGCTGGCCTCGCACGCGCTGGTGATGCTGGGCGTGCCCTTGCGGCGCGTGGTGCACCGGGTGCAGACGGCGCGCGAAGAACGCTACGCCTCGTTGCGCGGCTACTTCCACGGCGCCAGCGACGCCGGCGAGGAGGCCGACCTGGAGCGGCTGCATTCGGTCACGCTGAGCGGCAGCGCGGTCAGCGTGGGCAAGTCCTTGGGCGAGACCGACGTGGCCGGCGCGGGCGCCGTCGTGAGCAGCATCCGGCGCGGCAAGGGCCGGCTGGAAGTGGCGCCCGAACTGGTGCTGGAAGCGGGCGACGTGGTGGTGTTGCGCGGCACAGCCGAAGCCGTCAACCGCGCCGAGCAGCGCCTGTTGCGCTAACCCCGGGGTTCTGGATCGCGGCTGATTACGCGGTTGCGGCCGGTTTCCTTGGCGACGTACAGCAAGGTGTCGGCGTGCGCCACCCAGGCGCGCGCGACGGCCGCCGGGTCGCCTTCGGCTTCGCCCGGATTCAAACAGGCCACGCCGATCGATACCGTCACCGACAACTGCAATTCCTGCGATAAGGCGATCATGCTGCCGGCCACGCTGGCGCGGATGCGCTCGGCGACGAAGGCGGCGCTGTCGAGGTTGGCGTCGATCAGCAGCACGACGAATTCCTCGCCGCCGAAACGCGCCAGCGCGTCCGACGTGCGCAGCTCGTTCTTGATGCGGGTCGCCACTTCGCGCAGCACGTCGTCGCCGCCGCCGTGGCCGACGGTGTCGTTGACGCGCTTGAAATGGTCGATGTCGATGTACATGAAGGAGATCGGATACTGCTGGCGCCGCGCGCGCGCGATCTCTTCCAGCAAGCGCCGGTCGATATAGCGCCGGTTGTAGACGCCGGTCAGCGAATCGGTCAGGCCGATGTACTTGAGCATCTCGTTGCTGATGACGTTTTCCAGGCAGATGGCGATGATCGACGCCATGTGCTCGATGAAATCCGTGCCCAGGCTGGGCGTGAAGCGGGTCGGATCGCAGCTGCCCAGGTTGAGGCAGCCGATGATGCGCTTGTTGCGCAGCAGCGGCACCAGCGCCACGCTTTGCAGGCCGGCCGGCGGCTGCGGGAACGGCGCCGCATGGCGCCGCGCGTCGTACATGCCCAGCAGCGGCTTGGGCGTCGGCGAGTAGGCGTTGCGCTGGCCGAGATCGAAACCCAGGCCGTCGAGCGTTTCAACAAAAATCAGTTCGGGGAAATCCGCAAACACCACGTCCAGCTTGGCCATGACGGTGCGGATGTCGGCGTCTTCGTCGATCAAGGTCAGGGTCACGCTGTCGAGCTCGGAGATCACCGGCAGCACGCGGAAGATGGTGCCTATCAGTTCGGGAAAATTGGCGGCGCTGACGATGTCCAGGTCGAAGGCCTGGTGGCGGGTCATGATGGAGTGGTTGCGCTCGGCCTGCTCCAGCAGGTAAGCCATGCGCGCACGCAGGGCCTGGTTTTCGGCCGCCAGATCGACCGCGCGCGCGGCGTGGTCAGTCTGCGGCGAGAACTTGCCGGTTGCGGTTTGCGTCATATATGCCCTTACTCATCAGCTTGTTTCATGCCAGATGCCACATTACGCCAAGTTTTAACGCTTGGGAATGCCTGGCTGCATTAAAACGCCAAGCTAACGACGATTTCCTGCCCGACCCGCACGTGCTGGCCCTCGCCGGCGATCAGGATGCTGTTCATGCCGAAGCACAGGGCGCCGTCCAGCTCCGGCTTGGCGCGGTAGCCTTGCATCAGGTCCAGCGGGTCGGGACCGAACTCGCCGGTGGCCTGGTCGACCGATGGCATGGGGCAACGCGAACAGGGCTTGACCGGCTTCAGCAATGCATCGCCCAGCTGGAACGTGTCAACGTAGTCCTCTTCGTAGGCCTCGATGCCGGCCACGACCAGGTTGGGACGGAAGCGGTTCATCGGGATGGCGTCGCGGCCGGCGCGGCGCAGCTTGTCGTTCAGGTCGTCCAGCGAGGCGGCGCCGGCCACCAGCATCGGATAGCCGTCCGAGAACATGGTGGTGGCGGCCACGCCGCTGGTCCACTTCTGGCTGACGGCGCGTTCGGCCTTGGCGTGGAAGCGCGCCAGACGGCACGGCACGCCGATCGCCCGGCTGAACCATTCGGCGGTCAGCTCGTCGCAGTCGTAGGCCAGCACGGTGTCGTCCCAGACCTGGGTGCTGAGGGTGGGCGCCTGATCGGGATCGGGCAGGTCGAGCGGGATTTCCAGGCGCAGCATGCCGGGCGCGCGCAGTTCCAGCGTGCTGCCCTTGAGGCTGGGGGTGATCAGCGCCATGCGCGGGTGTTCGCGCTGGGTCAGGCAGACGCCGGCGCCGTCGACCACCATCCATTCGCGGTCGTAGATCTGCGCGGTCATCAGGCCGGTGACGGTCAGCGTGGCTTCCTGCAAGGAGATGCCGCCGCAGGATTTGATCGGATACAGCGTGATTTCGGAAAGGATGGGCATGCTCGGCACCAGTCGTTAGGCAGATGAAAACATTGCCATTATACGATCAACCGCGCGATCAACCGCGCGAGCGGCTGCGGCGGGCCGCTGGCGGCCCGCCCCTCCCCGTCCGGGATTACTCCTCGGTCTTGGCCGCGGCCTTGGCGGGACGCGGCGCGCGCGGCGCGGCCGGCTTGCGGGCCGCCGGCTTGGCGGCCGCCTTGGCCTTGGCAGGCTTGGCCGCTGGCTTGGCGTCGGCCTCGGCCGCAGCGACCGGAGCCGATGCTGGCACCGGCGCCGCCGCCGCGTCAACCGGCGCCGGAGCTGGCGCCGCCGGCGGTTCGCCATGGGCCGCTACCGCACCCTTGGCGCCACGAACGTTTTTCGCATTCTTGCCGCCCTTGGCAGGCGCCGCAGCGTCGTCCTTCGGCTTGGCAGCCTCTTTCAGCTTGCGCGCAGGCGGTTTCGGACCGCCCTTTTTCTTGGCGGGCGCTTCGTCGGCCACCACCGGCGCTTCGACCGCAGCCTGCGCCACCACCGGCGCTTCGACGGCGGCGACGGCATCCTGCTGGCCCTGGCGCTCGCCCTGCTTGCGGCCGCCGCGATTGCCGCGACCACGGCCACGACCGCGCTCGGCGTCGCTGGCCGGTGCGGCCGCTGGCGCCTCAAATGCTTCAGCCGTTTCCGGCTGGCCGGCCAATTGCTCCGGTTCGACGTAGCGTGGCGCTGGCTGCTCGGCGTCGTCCTCGTCGCCATCGGTTTGCCCGGCGGCGCGTGCCTGCTGCGCCTGGCGCTCGGCCTGGCGTTCGGCGAAGCGCTCGGCGGCGGTGCGGCCACGGCCGCGGCTGCGGCGCGATTCCTGCTTGCCGCCGTCCTGCGCCTCGGCCGGCGCGCCGTCCACCGACGACTCGCCCGGCGTCGCCACGCCGGTGCCGCGATACACATAGGCGCCGGACTTCTCGTCACGGCCGAATTCCAGCAGGCCGCGCGCCTTGCATTCCTCGATCAGGTTGCCGAAGGTGCGGAAGCCATAGTAGGACTCGCTGAAGTCCGGCTTGCGGCGCTTGATCGCCTCTTTCAGCACCGAGGCCCAGATCTTGCCGCTGTCGCCGCGCTCGGAGACCAGCGCCTCGAAGGTGTTGGCGGCGATTTCCACCGCCTGGTTGCGGCGCTTGTCCATTTCTTCGCGGCGTACGCGCTCCTCTTCCGGCGAACGCTTGACGGCCGGCTTGGCTTCCGGGCTGGCTTCGCGCTTGGCGCGGCGGCTTTCGCGCACCAGGTCGTCGTAGAAGATGAATTCGTCGCAGTTGGCCACCAGCAGGTCCGACGTCGACTGCTTGACGCCGACGCCGATCACCTTCTTGGCGTTCTCGCGCAGCTTGGACACCAGCGGCGAAAAATCGGAATCGCCGGAAATGATGACGAAGGTGTCGACGTGCGACTTGGTGTAGCACAAGTCGAGCGCGTCGACGACCATGCGGATGTCGGCCGAGTTCTTGCCGGACTGGCGCACATGCGGGATTTCGATCAGCTCGAAGTTAGCCTCGTGCATGGGAGCCTTGAAGGCTTTGTAGCGGTCCCAGTCGCAATACGCCTTCTTGACCACGATGCTGCCCTTGAGCAGCAGACGTTCCAGCACCGGCTTGATGTCGAACTTGTCGTAGTTGGCGTCGCGCACACCGAGCGCCACGTTTTCAAAATCGCAGAACAGCGCCATGCTGACGTTATCGTTGGAAGATGCCATGAAGAGTAATTTTCTAGTGAAGGGTGAGACGGGCGCGGAAGGCAGACGCTGCGGTCCGGCGATCAGGCAATCCGGCGATTATACCCAACAAAGCCGCCCGCGCGACGAACACGACAACGAGCGCCGCATCCAGCGGCGCGCAGCGCCGGCGCCGGGGCGGCGCGGCGGCAGCGGCCGGCAGGCGGCGCCCCGGCCGATTACTCCGTCTTGGCGAACTTGCCGACCATCGCCGTGACGTCGCGGCCGACGCCGCGATAGCCGATGAAACGGCCGGTTTCGTCGAACATGGGCTCGCCGCTCACCTGCAGATATTGCAGCACGCCGCCTAGGGTCCGGCTGTAGACGAAGTCCAGGAAGGCCTTGCGCTCGGCGATGTTCGATTGCAGCAGCGCATGCTCGGCCACGTCCCAGCCGCCGGTGTCGCTGCCGCCGATGCCCACCATGTCGGCCACCGGCCCGAACCAGTTGGTCAGCTGGCCGTCGACATCCTGCTCCCAATACCAGTCGGTCGACAGTTCGGCGAAGCGCTGGAAGCGCGCCTCGCTGGCGCGCAATTGCGCCGTGCGTTCCAGCACCGTGTATTCCAGCTGCTGGTTGTAGCGCTGCAGCTTGCGGTGCAGCAGGCGCACTTCCAGCAGATTGTGGATGCGGGTCTCCACCTCGACCAGCTCGAACGGCTTGCCGACGAAATCCTTGGCGCCGGCCTGCAGGGCGCGCAGCTTGTGGTTCGGCTGCGCCGTCACCACCAGCACCGGCACGTAGCCGTCCGGCTCGATGTCCTTGAGCGCTTCCAGCACGGCGAAGCCGTCCATGCCGGGCATTTGCAGGTCCAGCAGGATCAGGTCGTAGTGGTGCTTCAGGTGCAGCTCGCACACGGTGTACGGGTCCATCGTGCTGCTGACATTGGTGTAGCCGGCGTTGGCCAGCATCTGCTCCAGCAGCATGACGTTGGCTTCCTGGTCGTCGACGATCAGGATTTCGGCGCCGAGTATTTCAGATGAATCTATCATGATGCGCTTCCGTAGGTACTGGTGTGCAGGCTGCCGTGTTCGGCGGCGAATTCCAGCGCCAGGTCCAGCGCGCCCATGAATTCGACCACATTGATCGGCTTGGTCAGGTAGCGGAAGAAGCCGGCCTCAACCCCTTTTTCTATATCGCGCGGCATGGCGTTGGCCGACAGCGCCATCACCGGAATGTGGGCCGTGGCGGCATCGTCCTGCAAGATCTTCAGGCAGCCGTAGCCGCTCACGCCGGGCAGGTTGATGTCCATCAGGATCACGTCGGGCTGGTAGGCGCGCGCCAGCTGGATGCCGCTGTGGCCGTCGATCGCGGTCAGGAGCTTGAGATCGCTGCGACGCTGGATCAGCTGCTCCACCAGGCTCAGGTTGGCCGGGTTGTCTTCGATGTACAGCAGCGTTCTCTGCGTGGCGTGGTCCTGGCCGTCGCGCCCCATCGCACTGTCGAAGGCGGTCGTTTCCAGCACCGGTTCATTGCTGGCGGCCAGCTCGATCCAGAAGGTGGTGCCGACGCCGATTTCGCTGCGCACGCCGATCGCTCCGCCCATCAGCTCGGTCAGTTGCTTGGTCACCACCAGGCCGATGCCGGTGCCCTCTTCCGCGCCGTCTTCCTGGCCCAGGCGGTTGAAGGGCTGGAACAGCTGCGCCATCTGCTCGGCGCTCAGGCCGGCCCCGGTATCGCTGACGCTGATGCGCACCATGCCCTTGCTGCCGGCCGCGCACTCCACCGTCACCGTGCCGCCGCGCCGGTTGTATTTGATGGCGTTGGACAGCAGGTTGATCATTACCTGCTTGACGCGCGTGCGGTCGGCGTGCACGAAGAAGGGCTCGCTCAGCGAGGCGAAGAACAAACGGATGCCGCGCTTTTCCGCCTGCGGGCCGATCAGCGCCTGGCAATCCCGCAGCACTTCGGACAGGCCCATCGATTCCTGCGACATCGTCACTTTGCCCGATTCGATCATCGCCAGGTCGAGGATTTCATTAATCAACTGCAGCAGGTACCAGCCGCCCTTGAGGATCTGGTCCAGCGAGCGCTGCTGCGAGGCGCTGGGCGGCGGCTTGTCCGACGCCAGCAGCTGCGCAAAGCCCAGCACCGCGTTGAGCGGCGTGCGCAGTTCATGGCTCATGGCCGACAGGAATTCCGACTTGGCGCGGTTGGCCGTCTCGGCCAGCGCGCGCGCCGCCTCCAGTTCCACATTGGTGTCCTGCAGCGCCAGCTGCTGCTCGCGCAGGCGCTGGTCCAGCAGAGCTTGTTCGCGCTCGACCTGCTTGCGGGCCGTGTTGTCGGTGCCCATCAGCAGATAGCCGATGACTTTTTCCTCGGCGTCGCGCAGCGGGCTGACCGAGACGATCGCCGGGAAGCGGCTGCCATCCTTGCGGATATAAGTGAGCTCGTAGATGTCTTCGATGCCGCGCGAGGCCTTGAACACCAGCGCCTCGAAGCCCGGCAAGATGGTCACGCCCGCTTCGATGCTGAGCGCGGCGGCGCGCGCGATGATTTCCTGCGCGTCGGAGATGCCGGCCGGCGTGATCTGGTTCACTACTTCGGCGGCGCTGTAGCCCAGCATGCGCTCGGCGCCGACGTTGAAGATCTGGATCACGCCCTGGGCGTCGGTGGCGATGCTGGAGAAGTTGGCGCTGTTGTGGATCGCCAGTTGCAGCGCGTCGGCCTTGAGCAGCGGACCCGCGGACGGTTTATTGGTTTTCATTTCAGTCCCTGGCGTTGGTGCACGTCCGACATCAGGCGCGCGAATTCTTTTTTGACCACGCCATAGCATTCGCAGACGTCGTTTTCCAGGCCGCTGCGGTCCAGCACGGAAATATGGCCACGGCGGTTGCTGATATAGCCGTTGGCCTGCAAGCGGCCGGCCGCCACCGTCACCCCTTCGCGCCGCACGCCCAGCATGCTGGCGATCAGTTCCTGGGTCATGGTCAGCTCGCTGGTCGGCAGGCGGTCCAGCGTCAGCAGCAGCCAGCGGCACAGCTGCTGTTCCACCGTGTGATGGCGGTTGCAGATCGCCGTCTGCGACATCTGGGTGATCAGCGCCTGGGTGTAGCGCAGCAGCAGGCGCATGACGGGCCCGGCGCGGTTGAACTCTTCCAGCAGGATGTTGGCCTTCAGGCGGTAGCCATGACCGGCGGTCTGGACCACGGCGCGGCTGGGCGTGGTGTTACCGCCCATGAACAGCGAGATGCCGAGGATGCCCTCGTTGCCGACGCCGGCGATCTCGGACGAGCTGCCGTTCTCCAGCACATAGTGCAGCGAGACGATGGCCGAGGTCGGGAAATACACGTGATCGAGCTTGCCGCCGGATTCATACAACACATCGCCCAGCCGCATCATGATCGGTTCAAGGTGGGGCGACAGGCGGTCGAACTCGGCGTCTAGCAGCGCGGCCAGCAGGTGGTTCTGGTTGGGGTCGTTAAGACGCATTGAAACATTCCTTGTTCCAGTCGTCAGCTAGGCGGGGGAGCGGGGACGGCAAACGATGACCGTTCGTCAGGGTAACACACATGGGTGCAAATGCCCGGTTTGCCGCAAGTCTGGCGTGCGCGCGGATTTCGGGCTGCAATCGTGCTAGTCTGAAGCACACATAGGCATTCGGGAGAGCTTGTATGTCAATTTATCGTGCCGAGGGGCTGGAAGCATTCCGCGACTACGAGGCCGCGCTGGCGGAAGAGCATGCGATGGCGCACGAACTGGCGCAATGCGCCAAGATCGAGGTCTACAATTTGCTGGCCGCCGACCTGTTCGAGCGCGTGACGGCGGCCCGCGCCAGGACGCAGGCGGCGTTCAAGCTGGTCGAGAGTTTCAAGTCCTGACGCGAGCGCCCCGCCACGGCGCATGCTTATTTCGGCGGCACGGCGCCGGCGACGGGACTTCCGGGGACCACCGCGATATTCGTATTATGGGCGGCGCTAATCAACCAATGACCGCCGCGCTTGATAAACACCTGGGTAAACAAACCCTCGCGCGGCGTGCGCGCCGTGCCATCGGGATTCTTGTCGCCGCGCAGCCCCCACGTTTGGTGGGCAATGGCGACGTCCGGCTTGAGAAACCGTATGTCCAATTTCAGGTTGGTCCACACGCTGTCCTTGAACATCATTTCGTGGACCAGTGCGTGGTTTTTCTTGATCTCGGCCGGTCCGATCCATCTCCGCCCGTTAACTTGGACAAAATCGGCGTCATCGGTGAAGAGGCTGGAAAGCGCCTCCATATCGTGGCGGTTCCAGGCGTCCTGCCAACGATTTTCGACTTGCTGGATCGCCAGCTCGTCATCCGCAGGGGCCGCCTGTACGGGCGACAGATCCATCGCCGTCAGGGTCATGAGTAACGCTAGCTTGAGTGGAAATCGCATCAGGGCTCCCCATTGCAAATCATGTCACGTTGATAGTTTAGTCATGATCCAGTCTTAGTCAAGGGCGATCAAAGCGGCCACGGCAGAAACAAAAAAGCCCTGTATCGACAGGGCTTTTTCACGATGCGAATGCGTTAGACGTTAGACGTTGAACAGGAAGTTCAACACATCGCCATCCTTGACCACGTATTCCTTGCCCTCGGCGCGCATCTTGCCCGCTTCCTTGGCGCCGCTCTCACCCTTGTACTGGATGAAGTCGTCATAGGCGATGGTTTGCGCGCGGATGAAGCCGCGTTCGAAGTCGGTGTGGATCACGCCGGCCGCTTGCGGCGCGGTGTCGCCCACGTGGATGGTCCAGGCGCGCACTTCCTTCACGCCGGCGGTGAAGTAGGTTTGCAGGCCCAGCAACTTGTAGGCGGCGCGGATCAGACGGTCCAGGCCTGGCTCTTCCATGCCCATGTCGGTCAGGAAGGCGGTCTTGTCGGCGTCGTCCAGGTCGGCGATTTCCGCTTCGATCGAGGCGCAGATGGCGACGATCGGGGCGTTCTGGGTGGCGGCGTAGGCGGTCAGCTGGTCCAGCAGCGGGTTGTTCTTGAAGCCGGTGTCGGAGACGTTGGCCACGTACATGGCCGGCTTGGCGGTGATCAGGCACAGCGGCTTGATCAGGGCCATTTCGTCGGCGTCCAGGCCCATGGCGCGCACCGGCTTGGCTTCGTTCAGGTGCGGCACGATGCGCTCCATGATGGCCAGCAGCTTGGCGGCGTCCTTGTCGCCGGAACGGGCTTTCTTGTTTTCGCGGTGGATGGCTTTTTCCACGGTGCCCAGGTCGGCCAGCGCCAGCTCGGTCTGGATCACTTCGATATCGTCGAGCGGGCTGACCTTGCCGGACACGTGGATCACGTTGTCATCTTCAAAGCAGCGCACGACGTTGACGATGGCGTCGGTTTCGCGGATGTGCGACAGGAACTGGTTGCCCAGGCCCTCGCCCTGCGACGCGCCCGCCACCAGGCCGGCGATGTCGACGAACTCGACGATGGCGTTGACCATGCGTTCCGGCTTGACGATCTCGGCCAGCGCGCCCATGCGCGGATCCGGCACTTCGACTACGCCGACGTTAGGCTCGATGGTGCAGAACGGATAGTTCTCGGCCGGGATGCCGGCCTTGGTCAGGGCGTTGAAGAGGGTGGACTTGCCGACGTTAGGCAGGCCGACGATGCCGCATTGTAAAGACATGGAATTCCTTGTTAAATCAATTGGTTAGCGGTGCCTCAGATCGTTAGTCACGCCAACAATATTGAGTTAGGCCGAATTTCGAAGTTGCACAAAGAGCGGGAAACTGGAGCAAACCGCACGTGACGCCGCAGTTTCTTCCCCATGCTGTCCCTGATAATGAGCATTATAACTCTCTCGGATGCCTTGATCCAAAGGCTCATGGCGGCGATGCCAAGGTTTCCAAGCAATGAAAGCATCTTGACGTGATATCACTAGGAGATGATAATTGACTCAATCTCAGAAGTGGGAAGTGTTTTTTCACGACGAATTTGACCCCGAATTCGATGCCTTCTCAAAAGATGTTCAAGATGAATTGCTTGCGGTTGCTGTCGCGGTGAGGGAACTCGGACCAGCTGCCGATCGTCCACACGTGGGAACGCTGGAGAATCCGAGGCATCCCAATATGAAAGAGCTACGTTTCAAGGCCAACCATGGTTCGGAAATTTGGCGGGCTGCATTTGCCTTTGATCCTCATCGCCAAGCGATCATCCTGGTTGCCGCCGACAAGCAGGGAATGGATGAGAAAAAGTTTTATAAAGACCTATTGAAGAAGGCAAATGAGCGCTTCGATAAACACCTGAAAAACTTGAAGTCCGCCGAAGCGGCTCAGCCAGCCAAAGTGCAGACGAAAAGCAGCAAAGGTAAGAAATAGGAGTTTGCCATGGGACGAAATCTGAACGATGTCATCAACAACCTGCCGGCTGACCGTCAGAAGAAGATTGCGGCGCTTTCTCATAAAAAAATTGAAGAGATGATTGCGCACGCGGCGACGCTTACCGATTTTCGCAAGGCGGTAGGTAAAACCCAGGTTGAAGTAGCCAAGGACCTGGGCATCAACCAGAACGCGGTTTCTCAACTTGAAAAACGTTCCGATACCTATGTTTCAACGTTACGCCGATTTCTGAAATCTTTGGGATTGACGCTTGAACTATCGGTTCTCGACAAGAACGGCGTTCGAATTGACTTGCAAAATTTCCTACAATGGTCTGACAGGTCGGTCGGCGACGATGCCGAAACATTCGCGCGTGCCGCCAAGCCGCCAGCCAGAAAAACCGCTGTGAAGGCTCCGACAAAAAAACCAGTTGCCGCAGCCAAGAAACGAGCAACGCCGCGCGCAAAACGTGCGGGCGCCTAGCGCAACGCGTCATTTAAAAGGAATAGGAACTTGCATTCCGTCGGCAATCCCGTCGATCCATCGCATTCCGCCCTGCCCGGCCATTCTTCCCGGCTACAATTGCCGCCATGAATATTAGTCCCTCTTTTCAACTGGCCTGGCGCTCGTTCTGGGTGTTAAAAAAGCATCGCCAGGAGCCGCTGTGGGCGCAGCTGGCGGTCGGCGCCGCCCTGGCGCTGCCGATCGGCTCCGTCATGATGCTCATTAACGGCATGCTGACCGGCCGCGTGAGCGATCCCGGCTGGTGGCGCGCTTCGCTGCTGTTCAACCTGTTCATCTGCCTGACGGTCGCCTACAGCATGCTGGCGATCACCCGCATCGTCGAAAAGCTGCTGCCCGCCGCCAGCATCGAGCGGATGTCCGAGGCGGCCGACTGGCGCGCCGCGCTGGTCATCAACGCCATCGCCGTCGGCGGCGTGGTGTTCGGCGCCGCGTTCAGCCTGAGTCTGTACTGCTGGCTCAGCGGCTGGGATGGCTGGTTCCTGTTCCTGCACCACCGCATCGCCCAGACCGAATTCCTCGCCTTCGTGCTGGTGGTGGCGGCGGCCAACTGGTCCTGGTGGCGCCTGCGGGTCAAGCAGGACCGGCTGCTGCACCAGGCGATGGAAGCCCAGCTGCGCCTGCTCCAGGCGCAGATCGAACCGCACTTCCTGTTCAACACGCTGGCCAATGTGCAAAGCCTGCTCGATCGCGACACGCCGCGCGCCCGGCTGATGCTGGAAACCTTCACCGACTACCTGCGCGCCAGCCTGGGCCAGCTGCGCCACACCGACAGCACGCTGGCGGCCGAACTAGCGATGGTGCGCAGCTACCTGACCTTGCTGCAGATCCGCATGGAAGACCGGCTGCGCTTCGACATCGAAGCCAGCGACGATGCGCTGGCGGCGACCTTGCCGACGCTGCTGCTGCAACCGCTGGTGGAAAACGCCATCGAACACGGCCTGGAGCCCAAGATCGAAGGCGGCCGCATCCGCATCCGCGCGCGCGTCGTCGACGGCCAGCTCGACATCTGCGTCGATGACGACGGCCTCGGCCTGGACGGCGCGCGCCGTCCGCGCAAGCGCGGCAGCGGCGTGGCCCTGCCCAACATCCGCGAACGGCTGCGCACCCGCTACGGCGCCAAGGCGGCGCTGACGCTGGCGCCGCAGGCGGTGGGCATGCAAGCCTCGCTGTCCATCCCCTACCGGACGCTGGCATGACGCGCGCGCTCATCGCCGACGACGAACCGCACCTGGCGCTGTACCTGAAGGAGCAGCTGGAACTGCTGTGGCCGGAACTGGAGATCGTGCACCTCGCCCGCAACGGCGTCGAGGCGGCCGCATGCATCGAGGAACTGGAGCCGGACCTGGCCTTCCTCGACATCCAGATGCCGGGCCTGAGCGGGCTGGAAGTGGCGCAGGGCATCGAAGGCGACACCCGCGTGGTGTTCGTCACCGCCTTCGACACTTATGCGGTGCAGGCCTTCGACCATTGCGCGCTCGACTACCTGCTCAAGCCCCTGAAGACCGACCGGCTGACGCAGATGATCGAACGGGTCAAGGCCACGCTGGCCCTGCAGGCGGCCGGCCGCAGCGCGCAGCCCGACGCGCGCCTGTCGCAAGCGCTGCACCAGTTGACGCGCGGACCGGCGGCGCCGGCGCGGTTGCGCTTCGTGCGCGCCGGCCAGGGCGAACTGGTGCACCAGATCGCCGTCAGCGACATCCTGTACTTCCATGCCGACGACAAGTACACGGTGGTGCAGTCCACCGGCGGCGAACACCTGATCCGCACCACCATCGTCGAGCTGAGCGAACAACTTGATCCCGAACAGTTCTGGCAGGTGCACCGCTCCACGCTGGTCAACCTGGACTACCTGGCCGGCACCCGGCGCGATGAAAGCAGCCGCCTGTTCCTGCGTGTCAAAGGCCATGCGCGCGAGTTGCGCGTCAGCCGGGCCTACGTCCACCTGTTCCGGGCGATGTAGGCCGCTGGCGATTCGTCGGCGCCGCTGTCGATTCGTCGCTTGCCGCTGCCGTCCGCGCTGCCCCTGTGGGATCGTTGTCTTCTCGCAAACATTGATCCCACAGGACTCTTCCATGAAAAAAACCCTCTCGTTGTTGTCGATGCTGATGTTGAGCGGCCCGCTGTTCGCGGCCGACACCGCCCTGCTCACGCCCTCCATGGTCACGCTCAAGGGCGGCGAATTCGTCATGGGCAGCACCGCCAATCCGAAGGACGATGGCTATCCGAACTCGGAGCCGCTACATACCGTCAACATCAAGAGCTACCGCCTGTCCCGCTACGAAACCACGGTCGGGCAATTCCGCCAGTTCATCGACGCCACCGGCTACAAGGCCGACGGCGATTGCTGGAAGCTGGCGGCCAACGACTGGGGCATGGAAAGCGGCAAGACCGGCTGGAACGCCGCCGTCAACGCGCCCGGCGACTATTACCCGGTGATGTGCGTGAGCTGGGACGACGCCCACGCCTACCTGCAATGGCTGTCGAAGCAAACCGGGCGCCACTTCCGCCTGCCCAGCGAAGCGGAATGGGAATACGCGGCGCGCGCCGGCAGCAACAGCCGCTATCCGTATGGCGACGATCCGGCCGCACTGTGCCAATACGCCAATGTTTATGACCGCAGCGGCAAGACCGCCATCACCCGCCTGACCGGCAAGGACAGGAAGGAAATCGCCTGCGACGACCAGGCCGAGCTGACCACGGTGGTCGGCATGTACCAGCCCAATGCCTGGGGCCTGTACGACATGCTCGGCAACGCGGGCGAAGTGGTCGAAGACTGCCAGCACCTGAACTACCAGGGCGCCCCCGGCAATGGCGCGCCGTGGACCACCGGCTGTGAGCTGTTCCACGGCTCGTCCATGGTCATCCATCGCGGCGGCAGCTACAACAGCGGCCCGGCCGGCGCCAGCCCGACCTACCGCGGCCATACCGGAACGGACAACCGCAGCAGCGTGGGCGAAGGCTTCCGCATTGCCGAGGATGTCAGTGGGGACGTGGTCCAGGATGCCGCCGCAAGCGCCTTCGAGGCCGGCCTGGCGAAGGCGCAGGCAGCCGAACGCAGCCGCCGCGCAAAATAGGCCCGCGCAACACCACACAAAGGAATAGTGGACTTATTGCCGTATAGCACTATCATACAGACAGTGCTATCTGCAGGAGTCCACGCCATGCCAGCAATCGCCGCAACGGCCCCGATCTACATGCGCAGCAGGCGATTCGATCGCCTGTTCGTGCTGGGCATTCCCCTGCTCGCGCTGGCCGTGGGCGCGCTGGCGCTCGGCTTCCCGCAATACTTTGTGCTGATTATTTCGCTGGACCTGGCCTTGCTGGGTTACCACCATGTCATTTCCACCTACACCCGCCTGCTGTTCGACCTGAAGTCGGCGCGCCAGCACTGGGCCCTGCTGCTGCCCTTGCCGGTGGCGGTATTCGCCGGAGTCTACCTGCTGATCGTCTGGGGTGGTTTGGCGGCGGTCGCCACGCTGTACATGCACTGGCAGTGGTATCACTACACGCGGCAAAGCGAGGGCATCAACAAGGCCTATGGCATGAAGACGCGCAGCGTCCAGGCCGGCAACGCCGGGTTCAACCGCGTCACGTTCTACCTGGTGCCGGCCGCCGCCTTCCTGATGATGAGCGCGCGCCCGGATTCCACTTTCCTGTCGATGGAAGTGTGGAAGCTGCCGGTGCCGCAATGGCTGGCCCTGGCCACCTTGGCTGCGGCGGGCGCCTGCCTGGCCTGGTGGCTGGCGGCGCAGGTGCGCGCGCTGCGCGACGGCACGCTGGGCCGGCTGCATTTCGCCTACCTGTGCTCGCACTACCTGATCTACCTGGTGTCGTATGTCGCGATCCACGACATCACCAGCGGCTGGCTGGTCATCAACGTCTGGCACAACGCGCAGTACATCGCCTTTGTGTGGCTGTTCAATTCCAACCAGTTCAAGGGCGGCGTCAACCCCGAGCAGCGGGCGCTGTCCTGGCTCAGCCAGGAAGGCCGCTGGCCGCTCTACCTGATGGCCTGCCTGGCGCTGACCGGCGTGGTGTACCGCTCGATCGACATATCCAACGCCTACTTCGCCAACTACACGCTGGTGCCGCTGGTCGTGATCGCCTACCAGGGCATCAACTTCCATCACTACATCGTTGACTCGATCATCTGGAAGCTGCGCAAGCGCGATGTCCAGAGCGCGCTGAAGATCGTCTGACCATGCCGCACACCGGACTGGCCGGCAAGCCGGGCCGCTACCCCGTCCTCGATGCGCTGCGCGCCTTCGCGATCCTGCTGGTGCTGGCGCGGCATTGGGCGGTGGCGTCGCAGGCCACATTCGGCGTCGTGCCCGGCGGTCCGCTGGCGGTGCTGTCGGCCAATGGCTGGATCGGCGTCGACCTGTTCTTCGTGTTGAGCGGTTTCCTGATCGGCAGCCACTTCGCCGGGCCGCATGCCGCGCCGTTCGAGCGCGCCTCGGTGCTGGACTTCTACCGCCGCCGCGCCTTCCGCACCTTGCCGCTGTACTGGGGCGTGATCCTGCTTTGCTGGCTGGCCGCGCCGTGGACGCTGGGTGCGGGGTACTCGAGCCTGTCCTTCGCCACGCACCTGCTGTTCTTGCAGGATTATCTGGGTTCGGATGTGATGGTCACGCTGTGGTCGCTGGCGGTGGAAGAGAAGTTTTACCTGGCCACACCATTGCTGCTGTTGCTGCTGACGCGGATGAGCACGCGCTCCGCCTGCATGCTGCTGGCGGCGGTGATGGGTGGGTTATGCTGGGCTATGCAGGCCAGCGCCCAGAGCATCGCGCCGGGCGACTACCCGGCCTTCTTCTGGGCGATACGCGCGCCGTTCCACCATGCCGTGCTGGGCATCCTGGCGGGCGTGCTGGTCGCCGTCCAGCACGGCGCGTCCGGTGCGCGCCACGCGCCGCGCACGCTGTTCCTGGCGCTGGCGGTACTGCCGCTGTTGCTGTTGACGTACCGGGACTGGCTGGCACAGGGCGACTGGCCGACGGTCTGCTGGATCATCGCGTTGTCGTCCATGCTGTTTGCGCTGCTGGTGCGCTGCGGCCTGGCCGTCAATGCCCAGCTGCCTTCGTTCGGCGCCGCGCGTCCGCTGCGCTACATCGCCAGGCTGTCCTACGCGCTGTATCTGGTGCACTACCCGCTGATCGGACCTGCCACAAAACTGTGCCAGGCCCTGCTTGGCGGCATGCAGCAAGCGCCCGTGTTGGGCAGTCTGCTGTTCCTGGCGAGCTACGGCGCCATGTCCTGGGCCGCCGCGTGGCTGCTGCACGTCGCGCTAGAAAAACCGTTCCTGCTGCTGCGCGACCGTGCCGGCGCGCCCCGACTCAACGTTCCTTCACGAACAGCGCGGTGATCATGCCGATCACGCTCACGGCGATGACATAGTAGGCAGGCGCCAGCGGATTATTCTTCAGCATCAACGCCACCACCACCGGCGTCAGGCCGCCGAAGACGGCGTACGCCACGTTGTACGAGAACGACATGCCGGAGAAGCGCACCTGCGCCGGGAACGCCTTGACCAGCACGCAAGGCACGGCGCCAACCACGCCGACCGTGAAGCCAACCAGCGCATACAAGGGCAGCAGCAAATCCGGCCGTGCGTGCAGCGTGGTGTAGAACACGTAGGTGCTGATCGCCAGCAGCAAGGCGCCGCCGAACAAGGTAGTGCGCGCGCCGATGCGGTCGGCCAGCACGCCCGCCACCAGGCAACCGATGGACAGGCACAGCGTCGCCAGGGTGTTCGCCACCAGCGAGGTATGCGGATCGAAGCCGTATATTTTTTGCAGCAAGGTCGGCGTCATCAGGATCACCACGACGATGGCGGCCGACAGCATCCACGTCAGCAGCATCGACACCACCACCGCGCCACGGTGATTGCGCAGCACGGTCTTGAGCGGCATTTCGGCGGCCAGCGCCTTGCGCTGCTGCAGCTCGGCGAAGACCGGCGTCTCATGCAGCCAGCGGCGCAGGTACATCGCGCCCAGGCCAAAGAAGCCGCCCAGCAGGAACGGCAAGCGCCAGGCGCCGTCGAGCACCTGCTCCGGCGTGAAGGCGGTGTTGATGCCGGTGGCGACCACCGAGCCCAGCAAGATGCCGGCGGTCAGGCCGGCGGTCAGCGTGCCGCAGGCATAGCCGATATGGCGCGCCGGCACGTGCTCGGACACAAACACCCACGCGCCCGGCACCTCGCCGCCCACGGCCGCGCCCTGCATCACGCGCAGCAGCAACAGCAGCATGGGCGCCGCCAGGCCGATGCTGGCGTAGGTCGGCAGCATGCCCATCAGCAGCGTCGGCACCGCCATCAGCAGGATGGACATGGTGAACATTTTTTTCCGGCCAAACAGATCGCCGAAGTGCGCCATGATGATGCCGCCCAGCGGACGCACCACGTAGCCGGCGGCGAAGATGCCGAAGGTTTGCAGCATGCTCAGCCAGCCCGGCATAGCCGGCGGGAAGAACAGCTTGCCGATCACGGCGGTGAAGAAGACGAAAATAACGAAGTCATAGAACTCCAGCGCGCCGCCCAGGGCGGCCAGCGACAGGGTCTTGTAATCCTGGCGGGTAAGCGCTCGGGCGGGTGTGGCGCCGTGGTCCATGCCGGAGGCTGGGGCGATGGCTGCTGCGTTATCTTTTATCTGCATGTCTGGTCTCGCTTTTGTTTGCGTTGTTATCGGTAGCCGGTTCGCGGCAAGCATAGAATACGCAATTTTTCCGGCGATGAGTAAACCGGATCGACAAATGCTAGACTGCTGGGCGAAAATCCATCTCCCTATTCGAGGACACCTATGCCATCCGCCCGCCCGCTTGCCGCGCTGACCACTTCCGCCCTGATTGCCGCCTTGCTGATGGGCGTGCCACCCGTGATGGCGGCCGCCAAGCCGGCGACCACGCAGCAGGCCGGACAAGCCCAGAAGCAGCTGGCCAGGCTGGCGGCGGCCTTCCACACGGCGCGCTGCAAGTTCGATCCACTGCTGTTCGCCACCGCCAACGGCGACGGCCGTTATGACGACCAGCTCGGCCTGGCCATCTCGCCCAAGGTGCGCGCGCAGCAATTCGCGCTGTACCGCCAGATGCAGAAGCAGCTGATGACGGTGCGCCGCGACCAGCTCGGCCAGCAGGAGCAGCTGACCTACGACCTGCTGTCCTACGAACTCAACAACGCGATGCAGCTGGAGTCCTTCCCGGAACACCTGCTGCCGCTGAACCAGCTCGACAACGTGCCCAGCGTCCTGGCCAACTACGCCGACGGCAACGGCTCGCAACCGCTGGGCACGGTCAAGCAATACCAGGCCTACCTGAGCCGCCTGAACCAGTTGCCGGCATGGATAGACCAGGCCATCGCCAACATGAAGCTGGGCATGCGCAGCGGCATCGTGCAGCCGAAGGCGATCACGGTGGCGATGCTGCCGCAGTTCCAGAACCTGCGCAGCGAAACGCCGGAAACGAGCATCTACTACTCGCCGGTGACGCGCTTCCCGGCCGGCTTCTCCGACGCCGACAAGCAGAAACTGACCGCCGCCTATTTGCAGACGGTGGACAGCAAGATCGCGCCGGCGCTGACCCGCCTGGTCAGCTTCCTGGAAAACGAATACCTGCCGGCCAGCCGCGCCAGCACCGGCTGGAGCGCGCTGCCGAACGGCGCCGCCTGGTACGCCGCCCGCATCAAGGACAGCACCAACCTGCCGCTGACGCCGGACGCGGTGCACGCGCTGGGCTTGAAGGAAGTGGCGCGCATCCAGCAGCAGCTGGCCGCGCTGGGCCCCAAGCTGGGCTACGACGGTCCGGAAAAACAATTACCGCAGTGGGTGGCGGCGCAGGAAAAATTCAAAATCTTCACCACCGACGAGCAGGTGCTGGACGCCTACCGCGACATCTACGCGACCGTGCAGACCAAGCTGCCGACCTACTTCAGCCTGATCCCGAAAGCCAAGCTGGAGCTGCACCTGGAGCCCGAGCTGACGCGCGCCACCGCGTCCGACCACTACACGCCGTCGGCGGCCGATGGTTCGCATCCTGGCGTGTTCTGGCCGGTGGTCAACGATCCGAAGAAATACAGCCGGGTCGACATGGTCAGCCTGTTCCTGCACGAAGGCGTGCCCGGCCACCACCTGCACGCGGCCTTGCTGAAGGAACTGGACTTGCCGGATTTCCGCAAATTCAGCACCGAGAATCCGAACAGCGCGGCCTACACCGAAGGCTGGGCGCTGTACTCGGAAACGCTGGGGCGGGAGATGGGCTTGTATGAAGATCCGGTGGCCTACTACGGCCACCTGAACGCGGAAATGCTGCGCGCCGCGCGGCTGGTGGTCGACACCGGCATGCACGCCAAGGGCTGGAGCCGCGAGCAAGCGATCGCCTACCTGGCCGACACGCTGGGCTGGAGCGAAGCGCGCGCCAAGAACCAGATCGAGCGTTACATGGTGTGGCCGGCGCAGGCGCTGAGCTACAAGATCGGCTCGCTGAAGATCCTGGAACTGCGGGCCCGCGCGCAGCAGGCGCTGGGCGACAAGTTCAGCTACCAGAAATTCCACGAAGTCGTGATCGGCGACGGCACGCTGCCGCTGCCGATCCTGGAAGCGCGCGTCGACCGCTGGATCGCCACCAAATAAAATTGGGGTCAAGTCTGACATTCGGACACGGCCTCTTCCGTAATGGCCGTTACGGAAGAGGCCGTGTCCGAATGTCAGACTTGACCCCCGCTTATATGGTCGTTTCGATTGAGGCAATGTTGCAAATGTGATAGCTTGCGATATTGCCTCAGGAGAGCCGTTCATGGAATTCCTTTTGTTTATCTTCGGCGTGTTCACGCTGAGCGTGGCCTGGCGCGCGCGCACGGAAGCGAAGCAGGCGCGCAAGATCGCCTCGGAATTGCAGCGGGAAGTGGACGCGCTGCGCGCGATGCAAACGACGATGCAGCGCACCGCCGCGCCGCAAGCACCACCGCAAACAGCGCAGCCCGCGCGCCCGGCTGCAGCGACGCCTGTCTATGGGCCGATACAGGCCACCATCTTGTCGCCGCGTCCACCGCAGCCCGCGTCCGTAACCGCGCCGGCTCCGGCAGCAGTGGCTACGCCGGCACCAGTGGCAACGCCGGCGCCGGTAGAGGCGCCAGCGCCCACAGCCCCATCGCCCCGCCCCGCTCCCGCCGAACCAGCGCCACCACCTGCACCCCGACCTGAGCCAACGCCGCCGCGCTGGCTGGTGGCCGCCAAAACCTGGCTCTTCGGCGGCAACCTGGTCGCCAAGCTCGGCTTGCTGATCCTGTTCATCGGCGTCAGCTTCCTGCTCAAGTACACCGCCGCCCGCGTGACGGTGCCGATCGAATTCCGCCTGGCCGGCATTGTGCTGGCCGACCTCGCGCTGCTGGCCTGGGCCTGGCGCATCCGCCTGAGCCGTCCCGCCATCAGCCTGCCGGTGCAGGGCGCGGCGCTGGCCGTGTTGATGCTGGTGACCTTCGGCGCGTTCCGCCTGTACCAGCTGATCCCCGGCTCGCTGGCCTTCGCGCTGCTGTTCGTGCTGACCGTCTTCACCTGCCTGCTGGCGGTGCTGCAGGACGCCATGTGGCTGGCCATCTTCGGCATCGTCGGCGGCTTTGCCGCGCCCATCCTGGCCTCCACCGGCGGCGGCAGCCACATCGGACTGTTCTCGTACTACGCGCTGCTCAACGCCGGCGTGTTCGCGCTGGCCATGCTGCGCTCGTGGCGCCTACTAAACCTGCTGGGCTTCGCCTTCACCTTCGCCATCGGCACCGCCTGGGGCGTGCTGCGCTACACGCCTGAAAATTATTTGTCGGTGCAACTGTTCCTGCTGCTGTTCTTCGCCTTCTACGTCTCGATCCCGCTGGCCTATGCAAGCCGGCAATCGGTCAAACTGAAAAACTACGTCGACGGCACGCTGGTGTTCGGCACGCCGATGCTGGGCTTCGGCCTGCAATTTGGCCTGGTGCACGGCTACCCGTTCGGCGTGGCCTACTCGGCGCTGGCGCTGGGCCTGTTCTACATCGGCCTGGCCACCGTGCTGCGCCGGCGCGACAAGGTCGCCCTGCTGGCCGACGCCTTCCTCGCGCTGGGCATCGTGTTCGGCACGCTGGCGATACCGTTCGCGCTCGACGGCCGCTGGACTTCCGCCGCCTGGGCGCTGGAAGGCGCGGGCATCGTCTGGATCGGACTGCGCCAGAAGCAGACGCTGGCGTGGATGTTCGGCCTGCTGGTGCAAGCCGGCGCCTGGCTGTCGTTCTTCGGCACCGTCACCGGCATGTCGCCGGAAAGCGCGCTGGAATCGAATCTGTGGCTGGGCTTCATCCTGCTGTCGATCACCGCCTTCCTGATGGCGACCCGCTTCCGCGCCCAGCAAGACAGCGGCACCAAATTGTTTGCCGCGCTGGCGGCGCTGTTCCTCGCGTTCGCATCGATCTGGATGGTCGCCGGCGCCTGGACCGAAATCTTCCTGCGCACCGACGGCGCCAGCCAGGCCAACCTGCTGGTGGTCAGCGCGCTGGTGGCGGCGGCGGCGCTGTACTTCATCGCCCGCAAGATGGCGTGGCAACTGGCCAGCGGCTTCGCCTTGGTTGCGCAAGCCGTCGCGGGCGTGATGCTGGCCATCCTGGCGCTGACGCAATGGAACTGGGCCTCGGCGACACCCGACCTGTTCGACCGGCCGATACTGGGCGCGGCCATGATCTGCGCCGGCGCGCTGTTCAGTAGCTGGGCCTTGATGCGGTATGACGGCCAGCAAGCCGGCACTGCCGGCTACGGCCTGTCACGCCTGGCGATGTTGTGGGCCGGCCTGTGGTGGTTCGCCCTGATCCTGCCCGACCTGGCCGGCTGGCTGTCGATCCGCTACCAGATCATGACCACCGGCGCATGGGCCAGCGACGACGTCCTCGGCCCCGGCATCTACGGCATGCTGGTCGCCGCAGGCACGGTGGCGATCGTGATGCTGGCGCGCCGCCTGCAATGGCGCAGCCTGCGCGCGCTGACGGCGCCGGCCTGGGGCGCACTGGCCGTCGCCAGCGCACTGATGCTGGGCGGCCTGTATGTCGACAACCGCCTGCCCGTTGCGTCCACCTGGCTGGCCTACGCCGCGCTGTGGCTGGCGGGCGAATGGCTGCTGCGCGTCTGGCCCGCCAACGGCTGGACGCTGCGCGACATCCCGCTGCAACTGCTGCACATCGTGCGCACCGGCGGCCTGTGGTTGATGATCTGGCCGGTCGCGGCGATCTGGATCACGCGCTGGCTGCACAGCGCCAACAGCGCCGAAGCGCGGCTGCTGGCCGACGCCGGCTGGGAGACCAGCGCCAGCTGGGCGCGCTTCATTCCGGCCTGGCTGATGATGGCCGCCGTCGGCTGGCTGATGCAGCGCAGCCGCGCCGGCGGCTGGCCGGTCGCGCCGCTGGCTTCCTGGTATCGCCGCCGCCTGATCCCGCTGGCCTGCGGCTGGGCGCTGCTGCTGGTGGCGGTCTGGAACCTGTCGCAGAACGGCGCCATGGCGCCGCTGCCCTACCTGCCGTTGCTGAACCCGCTGGACCTGACGACCTGCTTCGCCATGCTGATGGCCTACGGCTGCTACCGCCTGCTGCGCGACAAGGATGAAGCCGGCACGCTGCGCCAGAACCTGCTCACCGCCTGGCCGCCGAACTGGGTGGCGCCGCTGCCGCTGCTGGCCGCGCTGGCCGGCTATGGCTGGCTCAACCTGGCGCTGCTGCGCACCGTCTCCAACTACATGAAGGTGCCGTATGAATTCGACGCCATGTTCGCCTCGCAATTCGTGCAGGCGATGCTGTCGCTGGTGTGGAGCGTCACGGCGCTGCTGATGATGCGCTACGCCGCCAGGCGCGTGCTGCGCGCCGTGTGGATAGGCGGCGCGGTGCTGCTGGCCCTGGTGGTCGCCAAGCTGTTCCTGGTCGACCTGTCCAACGTGGGCGGCGTCGAGCGCATCGTTTCCTTCGTCGGCGTGGGCGCGCTGATGGTCGGCATCGGTTACCTGGCGCCCTACCCTACAGAAACGGAAAAAGCATGAAAACCATCCTGATCGCGGCAGCGGCCGCATCGGCCATCGCATCGGCGGCGGCTAGCGACACGCCGCAGGACTACACCCACCTGCTGCCGCTGACCGCCGGCGCCAAACAGGGCGTGCTGCAAGTGCGGCTGCCCAAGGACGTCTACCTGCATGCGCGTTCGCCGCTGCTGGACGACGTGCGGGTGTTCGACGCCAGCGGCGCCATGCAACCGTTCGCGCTGCGCACGCCGGCGCCGGCCACGCGCACCAGCCGGCGCGAGCTGCCGTCGGCCATCTTCCCGCTGTTGAGCACGGCCACATCGGCCGGGCAGCTGGACCTGGATGTCAGCACGGCCACCGACGGCCGCCTGCTGTCGGTCAAGGTCCGTCCCGACAACGCGCGCGACCAGGCCGCCCAGCCGCCGCACCTGGCGGGGCTGGTGCTCGACCTGGGCAAGGATGCGGCCGACACACCGGTCAGCGCGCTGCGCTTCACGCTGCCGTCCGGTCAGCACGAGTACAGCGCACAAGTCTGGCTGGAGACCAGCGCCGACATGAAGCACTGGGATACCGTCGGCGCCGCCGACCTGAACTGGCTGGTCAACCAGGATGCGCAAACGCTGTCCAACGACCGCCTGGAGTTCGACGCGCGCAGCTTCCGTTATGCCCGGCTGAACTGGCGCAGCGGCACGCCGATCCAGTTCGCCGCCATCACGGCCGAGCAGTTGGTCCATGCCGATGTCGCGCAACCCACCGAGCAACTGCTGCTGCCAGCGGCGACCGGCAGGCAGGCGCAAGACCTGGTCTATGCCGTGCCGCCGGCCGTGGCCCCGAGCAAGGCCGGGCTGCAATTCAGCGAATCAAATATTGTGCTGTCCGGCACGCTGGGCACCTATCGCGAACTGCCGGCAAGGCAAGCTGGACAAGGCCCGGCCTGGCGCTTCGATCCGCTCGCCAGCGCGACGTTTTACCGCATCGCCCAGGGCGAGCAGGCGCGCAGCTCCGGCGACATCGAAGTGCCTCCCGTGCATGCGACGCAATGGGTGCTGCGGACCACGGCGCCAGCAACGGCAAGGCCCGCTTTACGATTGAGCTGGCAGCCGGCCACGCTGATCTTCCTCGCCAACGGCAACGGTCCCTACACGCTGGCGGTCGGCCGCGAGCGCGCCGCGCCGGTGGTGCGCGAGTTGAGCCAGGTCGCGCCTGGCTTCTCCGATGCGGAATTGCAGAAATTGGAACAAGCCAGCGCCGGGCCAGCGAAGCAGCAACAAGGCAGCGGCGCGCAGGACGCCACCGCCGCGCTGACTGCGGCCAGCGCCGCCCGGCAGCGCCTGGTGGTGCTGTGGGGCGTGTTGCTGCTGGGCGTGGCCGTGCTGGCGTTTATGGTTTGGCGCTTGCTGCGCCCATCACGTTCATGACGGCCAGGGTCATCGCCTGGGCGGCGGTCTTGATCGACGGTTCCGGCACCGGCGCGTAGTACGGCGAGTGGTTGAAGGCGATCGGTTTGCCGCCCGGCTTGGCCGCTTCGGCCACCGCTTTCGGATCGTAGACGCCGGTGAAGAAGAACATGCCCGGCACGCCCTCGTTGACGTAGGCCGAGAAGTCTTCGCTGGCCGTCATCGCCGGCATGCGCGAGACGTTGGCGTCGCCGAAGGCTTTCTTCAACACACCCTCGGTGCGCTTGACCAGCGCGTCGCTGTTGTCGATCGCTGCGCCGCCGGTGATCAGCTCGACATCGGGCGCCGGCGCGTCGGCCATCGCGGCCGAGGCGTTGGCCACGCGGCGCACGCCGGCCAGCAGTTTCGCCCGTACTTCCGGGCTGTATGAGCGTATCGTGCCGCGCACGCGCACGCTGTCGGGGATGATGTTGCCGACCGTGCCGCCGTTGATCGCGCCGATGGTGACGACGCCGAATTCCTTGGGATCTTTCTCGCGGCTGATCACGGTCTGCACGTCGACCACGAAGCGGGCGGCGATGGTGATCGGATCGAGCGCCTTGTCCGGCGCCGAGCCGTGCCCGCCGCGGCCCTTGAAGGTGATCTCGATGGCATCCGAATTCGACGACACCGGCCCGCTGTTGTAGCCGATGGTGCCGTGGGCCAGCGGCCAGGTATGCAACGCGAAGGCGTAGTCCGGTTTCGGGAAGCGCTTGAACAGGCCGTCGTCCAGCATGGCCTTGGCGCCGCTGACGGTTTCCTCGGCCGGCTGGCCGATGAACATCAAGGTGCCCTTCCACTGCGACTTCAGCGCCACCAAGGTACGCGCCGCGCCCAGCCAGGCGGTCATGTGGACGTCGTGGCCGCAGCTGTGGGCCACCATCGTGTCCTTGCCATCCAGCAGCGCGTGGGCCTTGCTGGAATAGGCGTAGCCGGATTTCTCCTCCATCGGCAGGCCGTCCAGCTCGGTGCGCACCAGCACCGTCGGGCCGGGGCCGTTCTTGTAGATGGCCACCACGCCGGTCTTGCCGACTTTTTCCGTCACCTCGAAGCCGATCGCGCGCATCTCGGCGGCCAGCTTGGCGGCCGTGCGTTCTTCCTGGAAGGCGATTTCGGGATGCGCGTGCAGATCCTTGTAGATCGCGTCGAGCTTGGAATACATGCCGTTGATCTGGCTGGCGACGGCGGAGGAGGCGTCCTGCGCCTGGGCGGCATGGACGATCAATAATGCGGCAAGCGGGAGCAGCTTCATCGGTGGTTTCCTAGTCTGGGGATAAGCAAACCAGCATACCACCGGCGGATCAGGCTGTATGCAACTTCATCGTGGCGGCGTCGAACTTGCCTTCGACGATGAGCGGCATCACCAGCAGCGACTTGTCGATCGCCTGCTCGATCAGCTCCTGGTCTTCGCGGCGCGGGCGGTGCAGCACGAAATCGGCCACCTGCTGCGCCAGGCTGAGCGTGCGCGGATGGCCGATGCCCAGGCGCAGGCGCCAGTAATCCTGCGTGCCGAGCGCGGCGGTGATGTCCTTCAGGCCGTTGTGGCCGCCCGAGGAGCCGCCTTTTTTCAGGCGCGCGGCGCCGGGCATCAGGTCCAGCTCGTCGTGCACGACCAGCACTTCGTCCGGCAGGATCTTGAAGAAGCGGCACAGGCCGCCGACCGACTGGCCGGAGCGGTTCATATACGTCTGCGGTTCCAGCAGATAGACTTCCTGGCCGGCGACCGCGCCCTTGGCCATCAGCGCGTTGTACTTGGTCTCGCGCTGCAGGCGGGCGCCGATGTCGTTGGCGAGCTTGTCCACCAGCCAGAAGCCGGCGTTGTGACGGGTTTGTTCGTATTCGGGGCCGGGATTGCCGAGGCCGACGATGAGACGTATAGGCATGACGTGAGGTCGTTAAAAGAGAAACGTGATTATCGCTTAAAAACAAAAACCCCCGCTGGCATGACGCACTGGCGGGGGTTTTCTGCTGCAACCGCCCGGAGGCGGCGTCAGTGATTACTTCTTGGCCTTGGCGGCTGGCTTAGCGTCAGCAGCTGGAGCTTCAGCGGTTGCAGCGGCTTCAGCAGCTACGTGACCAGCAGGTACCGAAGCGGTAGCGATGGTCAGGTTCGAACCGTGGGTGATCGCGGTCACGCCGGCTGGCAGGACCAGGTCAGCGATGTGCAGCGAGTGGCCAACGTCGATGTTCGACAGGTCAACGGTGATGAACTCTGGCAGGTCTTTTGGCAGGCACGTCACTTCGATTTCGTTGGCGACGTGGCTGATGGTGGCGCCGTGCAGTTTGACTGCTGGGGACACGTCAGCGTTAGCGAAGTGCAGAGCCACTTTCATGTGCACTTTGGCGTTTGCATCAACGCGCTGGAAGTCAGCGTGCAGAACCAGTTGCTTGAACGCGTGGACTTGGAAGTCGCGCAGCAGAACTTGCTGGGTGACGCCGTCGATTTCCAGATCCAGGATCGACGAGTGGAAGGCTTCTTTTTTCAGCGCGTGGTACAGCGCGTTGTGATCCAGCGAGATGGTCACTGGCGCTTCGGTACCGCCGTAGATGATGCCAGGGGTTTGGCCCGAATTGCGCAGGCGGCGGCTCGCTCCGGAACCTTGCAATTCGCGTTTGAATGCAACAACTTTCATGTGTAACTCCAAAAAATAACAGGGCTCGCGCCCCGTGTTATGAAGCCCCCGCGACCAGGGTGCTTCGAAAATGAGCTGACTGCGCTCATGAAACTGGGAAAAGCAAAGGCGCGACAAGCTTTTTCTGCCTGTCGCGCCATGAAAAACCGGCTAAATCGTTTATCTTTAGTCGATAAACAGGGAGATCACGGAATCGCCCTTGATGATGCGTTTGAACGTCTCGGCCAGCAGCGGTGCGCAGGTCAGCTGGCGGATCTTGCCGCAAGCCTTGGCCGCGTCGGACAGCGGTATCGTGTCGGTCACGACCAGCTCGTCCAGCGACGAATTGGTGATGCGCTCGATTGCCGGGCCGGACAGCACCGGGTGCGTGCAATACGCGACCACTTTCTTCGCGCCGCGCTCTTTCAGCACTTCGGCAGCCTTGACCAGGGTACCCGCGGTGTCGACCATGTCATCCATGATCACGCAGTTACGGCCTTCGACTTCACCGATGATGTTCATCACTTCCGACACATTGGCCTTCGGACGACGCTTGTCGATGATGGCCAGGTCGCAGCCCAGGCGTTTTGCCAGGGCGCGCGCACGTACCACGCCGCCGACGTCCGGCGACACCACCAGCAGGTCCTGGTAGTTCTTCTTCTGCAGGTCGCCCAGCAGAATAGGCGAAGCGTAAATATTGTCAACCGGGATATCGAAGAAGCCCTGGATCTGGTCTGCGTGCAGATCCATGATCAGGACGCGCTCGACGCCCGCTTCTTCCAGCATGTTCGCGACCACTTTGGCCGAGATCGCAACGCGCGCCGAACGTGGGCGACGGTCTTGACGGGCATAGCCGAAGTAAGGAATCGCTGCGGTGATACGGCCAGCGGACGCGCGTTTCAGGGCGTCGACCATCAGGATCAACTCCATCAGGCTGTCGTTGGTTGGGGCACAAGTCGATTGCAGAACGAAGACGTCTTTACCGCGCACGTTTTCGTTAATCTCAACCATCACTTCGCCGTCCGAGAATTTCGAAACGTTTGCCTTGCCGAGAGGGATGCCGAGATTTTTAGCGACTCCTTCTGCCAATGCAGGATTAGCGTTGCCGGTAAAAACCATCAGGTTTTCGAAAGCCATTGGGAGTCCCAGAGATAGTCTATGAAATTTTTTGAAAAGTCGCCAGCGAAAACCGCGTGGCGCTGTACTTAGAACTTGGTGTATGGTTCGCGCTGGGGCGACGCCATCTTTGCTCTATCTGGCCGGAGATAAGTTACGCCTCGACGGATCCAGATACAAACGAATGGCAGGGGAACAAGGATTCGAACCTTGGTATGCTGGAATCAAAATCCAGTGCCTTAACCAGCTTGGCGATTCCCCTACGCAACTGACTGCTTGTCGTTACATGGCCGGTATTTTACAGCCATTTTCACGCTAAGCCAAATTTTTTTACTGCCTCACAACTTTTCGATGATCGGGTGGCGATCCAGCGCTTTTGCTTTCCAGGCCTTCCACTTCGCCGGCACTTTTGCAAGCACCGCATCCGCTTCGTTCTCGGTTGCTACCGCACTGAACACACAAGCACCGGAGCCAGTCATCCTGGCGTCACCGTAAGCGCTGAGCCATTCTATCGCCTCTGCCACCGGCGGGAATAACTTCGTTGCTACTTGTTGCAAGTCGTTCTTTCCAAACCCTTTTAAACCGATTCGATTTTCGAGGTGGCTGGAAAAGTCCGTTATTATGACGACCGGAGTATCCCTTGTCAAATATTCTGAGCAAAAAATTGCTGCCGTCGGCACCGCGACGCCCGGCTCGATGACGACATACCAACAATCCGGCGCCGTTACCGGCCGCATCGCCTCCCCCACACCTTCGGCAAAGGCGGTCTGGCCGAAGATGAAAAAGGGGATGTCCGCGCCCAGCGGCAGGCCCAGCGCCATCAGTTCTTGCTTGCTTAGACCGGCCCGCCACAAATGGTTCAACGCCATCAGCGTGGTGGCCGCGTCGGACGAACCGCCGCCCAGGCCGCCGCCCATGGGCAACACCTTGTCGATCGCGATGTCGACGCCGGCCGGCAGCGCGCCTTGGCGGCGCAACACTTCGGCCTGCAGCAGCCGCGCGGCGCGGATGATCAGGTCGCTCTCTTCCGGCACGCCGGGCAGCTCGGTCACGCGGCGGATCTGGTGGTCGCCGCGCAGCGCGAAGTGCAGCGTGTCGCCGCGGTCGATCAACTGGAACACGGTTTGCAGCAAATGGTAGCCGTCGGCGCGGCGGCCGTTCACGTGCAGGAACAGGTTCAGCTTGGCCGGAGCCGGGCAATTCTTCAGACTGGTCATGGTGCTTCTTATTCTGCGTTCGGGCGGATGGCGATGCGGATCGCCATGTCATCGACCTGCCCCGCGCCCAGGCGCGTGAGGTCGATGCGTTTCGGTTGCGGCGCGGCCGCTGTGTCGTCCTGCCAGGTGACGTATTCGACTTTCCAGCCGTCGCGGGTGATCACGCTGTCGTTGGCCGGCGAGGCGACGAAGCGCTTGCCGCTGGCGTCGGTGGCATAGCCTTGCAGCCAATCGCGCAGGCCGGAGACCGGCAGCGTCCAGCCCAGCGTCTGCGCGGTCAGGCTGTCGAGGTCGGGCGCGGTGCGCGGCTGCTTGCCGCTTTGCGTCAACGTGGCCGATCCCGGCGCCACATGGATGACGGCGACGATCTGGCCGGTCGGCGAGATCATGCTGACATCGGTGGCGGCCTTGGTCTGCTGCCAGGTGAATTTGCCGCTCAGCGATTCACGCTTGCCGTCCTTGCTGTAGTTGATGGCGATGCCGCCACCGAGCTCGATGCTGTCGCGGTAAGGCGCGACCACGGCGGCCGAGCGCGGTGCGGAGGTGGTGGCGCAGCCGGCCAGCAGCACGGAAGCGGCCAGCATGGCGGCGGACGCGCCGCGGCGCAGGTGGAATATGGTCATCGGGTATCGCTTACAGGCTTAGCTTCAAACGGGCGAGCGTGCTTTTCAGCGCGTCGTTCTTCGGGTCTTTGGTTTGCGCTTCCTGCCACATCTGCTGGGCGCCGGTCTTGTCGCCCTTGACGAACAGTACTTCGCCCAGGTGGACGGCGATTTCAGGATCGCCGCGCAGGGCGTAGGCGCGGCGCAGCAGCGCTTCCGCTTCGTTCAGGTTGCCCATCCGGTACTGCACCCAGCCCATGCTGTCCATGATGAAGGGATCGCCCGGCGCCATCTTCATGGCCTTGTCGATCAGCGAGTAGGCTTCCGGCAGGCGCTCGTTGCGCTCGGCCAGCGAGTAGCCCAGCGCGTTGTAGGCGTGCTGGTTGTCGGGCGCGGCGATCATCACCTGGCGCAGCGCCTTTTCCATCAGCTCCACCTGGCCCAGCTTTTCGGCGACCAGCGCGAAATCGTACAGCAGGTCGGGATTGTCCGGGTAGCGCTTGACGGCGTTTTCCAGCACCACGTAGGCGGCGCGGTGGTCGCCGGCGTCGCGCAGGATCTGGGCGTCGGCCTGGAAGATCTGCGCCTGGTCGACGGCTTCGGACGGCTTCAGTTCGGCCAGCTGCTTGCGGGCTTCGTCGACATTGCCTTTGCGGGCCGTCAGCTGCGCCATCTTCATGCGCGCGGCCAGGTAGATTTTTTCATCGGCGCCGTCGACCTTGTCGAGCCAGTTGTAGGCGGCGTCGAAGTCGTTGCGCTGCTCGGCGATCTGCGACAGTATCATCAGCACCTTGGACGGGTCGCGCTCGTCGCTCGGATGATCGGCCAGCACCTTGACGAAATCGGTGAAGTACTTCTCCGCGTTGGGAATGTCGTTGGACTGCATCGCTATCACGCCCAGCGCGTACAGCGTGGCCAGGTTGTCCGGCTGGTCTTTCAGCAGGGTCAGGAATTCCTTGCGGGCCGGTTCGGTCTGCTTGGCGTCGGCCAGGATGCGGGCATAGGCGGCGCGCACTTCACGCGACTTCGGATACGTATCCAGGAAGGTGGACAGCACTTTCAACGCGGTGTCGATATCGCCGGACACTTGCGCCGTGGTCAGGATGGCCAGCTCGGAATCGGGCTTGATGCGCAGCGCCAGTTCGGCCTCGGTGCGGGAGTGCTCGTTGTCGCCCAGCGCGAAGGCGCCCTGCGCCAGGATCAAATGGCTTTCCAGCGTGCCGCTGTACGGCGCCAGCACGCGCTCTTCCAGCGCGAAGGCGGCGCTCTTGTCCTTGGCGCGCAGCAGGAATTGCTGCATCTGGAACATCGCCAGCGGACGCGCCTGCACCGGCGCGGCCTTCAGGCGTTCGACAAAGATCTGTTCCGCCTCGCTCAGGTCGTCGTTGACGACGGCGAAGCCGAGGAAGTATTGGGTGGCCTCGTCCGAGTCCGGCGCCAGGCTGCGCCACAGGCGGATGGCCGACAGCGCTTCCGTACCCTGCTTGGCGGTCAGCGCCATTTCGGCGGCGCGGCGCGCCAGGCGCGGATCGCGCGTCTGCTGGGCCAGCGCCAGCAGGGTGATGTAGGCGCCCTGCCACTGCCCCTGCTTGAACTCCAGCTCGGCCTTGGTGATGCGGAACAGCATGTCGCTGGTCAGCTCGACATTGGGCAACGCCTCCTCGACCGGCGCCGGTGCGGCGGCGAGCGGCGCAGGACTCTCCGCCGCCGCGTCGGCCGGCGCCGCGGTGGCGGACTCCGGCTCCTTTTGCGGCGCGACGGCGCACGCGGACAGCAAGGCGGAGAGGGTTACAATGGCGAAAGCGTTTTTCAAGGGAAGATCCTGGCAAGTCGGCAAAAGGTACAGATGCTATCGGATTCTACGCGTAACACACCGATTGCGTCTTTTGACTAGTGTAACCAAATATTCCGCCACGACCAGAGTCAGCCGCCTCATTATTTCGACTGTTTGCGAACCAGATGCCAGAATTACCAGAAGTTGAAGTCACCCGGCGCGGCGTTGCGCCGCATATCGAGGGGCGCACCGTGCATCAGGTGGTGCTGCGCCGCGAAGGCTTGCGCTGGCCGTTTCCGGCGCAGCTGCCGCAGCTGCTGGCCGGCCACCAGGTGCTGCGCACCGGCCGCCGCGGCAAGTACCTGCTGCTGCACTTCGACCATGGCACGCTGATCATCCACCTCGGCATGTCGGGCCACCTGCGCATCATGCCGACCGATATCGCACCGGAAAAACATGATCATTTTGATCTCGTGGTCGAGACCCCGGACGGCCTGCGCGTGCTGCGCATGAAGGACCCGCGCCGCTTCGGCGCGGTGCTGTGGCACGACGACGCCGACGGTCTGCTGGAGCACCACGCGCTGCTGCGCGAACTGGGCGTGGAGCCGCTGGAGGCTGGCTTCAGCGGCAAATTGCTGTACGATCAAACCCGGCAGCGCAGCGCGCCCGTCAAGCAGGTGCTGCTGGCGGGCGACATCGTTGTCGGAGTCGGCAATATTTATGCTTCGGAAAGCTTGTTCCGCGCCGGCATCAACCCGAAGACGCCGGCCCGGCGCATCAGCCTGGCGCGCTACGACAAGCTGGCCCAGGCCGTGCGCGAAATCCTGGCCGAAGCCATCGTCCAGGGCGGCAGCACCTTGCGCGATTTTATTAGCGTCAACGGCCAATCCGGGTATTTTCAGCAGAGTTATTTCGTCTATGATCGTGCAGGTGTTCCCTGCAAGGTATGCGCGGCGCCGATACGGCAGATCAAGCAGGGGCAACGGTCCACATTCTACTGTGTGAATTGCCAAAAATAAGGGCTGAACATGATGGTCAGGGATTTCGAGCAATACAGCGCCTGGCGGCAAGGCGTCGTCACGGCGTTGAAAGATTATCAATCCTGGGTGGCTGGCGCGTCCCTGACCGACGCCGCCACCGACCAGCGCATCGTGCGCACCCTGGCGCGGCTGGCCGACGACAAATTGTCGGTGGCCTTCGTCGCCGAATTCTCGCGCGGCAAATCGGAGCTGATCAACGCCATTTTCTTTGCCGACTACGGCCAGCGCATCCTGCCGTCCGCCGCCGGCCGCACCACCATGTGCCCGACCGAGTTGATGTACGACGCCAGCTTCGCGCCGTCGATCCGGCTGCTGCCGATCGAGACGCGGGCCGAGAACCTGTCCACCAGCGACTACCGCGACCAGCCCGCCGCCTGGACCGTGCTGCCGCTGAACCTGGACGCCGGCGCCGACATGCACGAGGTGTTCAAGCAGGTCAGCATGACGCGCCATGTGCCGGTGGAGGAAGCCAAGCGCTACGGCCTGTACGACGAGGACGATCCCGACATGCCGGTCACCTTGGACGACGCCGGCCTGGTCGAGATTTCGCTGTGGCGCCATGCGATCATCAACTTCCCGCATCCGCTGCTGAAGCAGGGCCTGGTGATCCTCGACACGCCGGGCCTGAACGCCATCGGCACCGAGCCCGAGCTGACGCTGAACCTGATCCCGAACGCGCACGCGGTGCTGTTCATCCTGGCCGCCGACACCGGCGTGACCAAGAGCGACATCGAAGTCTGGCGCAAGCACATCGGCGCCGGCGCCGGCCGCCTGGTGGTGCTCAACAAGATCGACAGCATGTGGGACGAGCTGCGCAGCGAGGCCGAGATCAACATCGAGATCGAGCGCCAGCAGGCCAACGTGGCGCACGTCTTGGCGCTGGAGCCGCGCCAGGTGTTCCCGGTGTCGGCGCAGAAGGCGCTGGTGGCCAAGATCAACCAGGACCCGGCGCTGCTGCAACGCAGCCGCCTGCAGACCCTGGAAGGCGCGCTGTTCAACGAGCTGATTCCGGCCAAGAAGGAAATCGTGCGCAAGCAGCTGAGCGAGGAATTGCACGCGCTGAGCACCGCGCAGCTGGCGATGGTCAACGCGCGCAGTCGCGGCGTGGTCGAGCAGCTGCATGAGCTCAAGGGCTTGCGCGGCAAGAACCAGAGCGTGATCGCCCACATGATGCGCCGCATCGATGTGGAGAAAAAGGAGTTCGACGCCAGCCTGTTCAAGCTGCAGGCCACGCGCGCCGTGTTCACGCGGCTGTCCACCGAGCTGTACACCAGCATGGGCATGGACATCGTGCGCGACGACATCGAACTGGTGCGCCAGGAGATGCAGCGCAGCCGCTTCTTCACCGGCGTGCGCGAGGCGGTGCGCAACTACTTCGAACGCATCCGCGCCAGCCTCGACGCGGCCGAGCACAAGACGGTGGAAATCAGCGAGATGATGGGCGTGATGTACCGCCGCTTCTCCAACGAGCACGGGCTGACCTTGGCCTTGCCGATGCCGTTTTCGCTGGAGCACTACCGCGAGGAGATCGAGGCGATCGAGGCGATCTACTACAAGCAGTTCGGCACGGCGACCTTGCTGACCACCAGCCGCGTGGTGTTGATGGAGAAGTTCTTCGACACCATCGCCTCGCGCGTGCGCGGCTGCTTCCGCGCCGCCAACAACGACGCGGAGGCGTGGCTGAAGGTGATCATGGCGCCGCTGGAGGCGCAGATCCGCCAGCACAAGGATCAGTTGAAACACCGGCTGGCGTCGATCCAGCGCATCCACGATGCGACCGACAGCCTGGAACAGAAAATCGACGCGTTTGAAGGCAGCCAGCAGGAGCTGGAGGCGCAGAAGGCGCGGCTCAATGAATTGGCGGGGCAGATCAGCATCGCCATCAACGCGGAATTCGTGGCGCTGGACGCCGCCGCTTAGCATTTTAGGAAAAGAATGAAAGTTGTAGCAGGTGAGAATTTTGCGGATCCCAGTTTCTCGGCCGATCTGATCGGCTGGCAAAAAGTGCATGGACGCCATGTGCTGCCGTGGCAGAACACGCGCGACGCGTATCTGATCTGGCTGTCGGAAATCATGTTGCAGCAGACGCAGGTGTCGGCGGTGCTGGGCTATTACGCGCGCTTCCTGGAGCGCTTCCCCACCCTGCGCGACCTGGCCTCCGCGCCGGTCGAGGATGTGATGGCGCAGTGGAGCGGCCTGGGCTACTACACCCGGGCGCGCAACCTGCACAAGTGCGCGCAGCGCGTGGTGGCCGAGTATGACGGCGTGTTCCCTTCCGATCCTTTGCTGTTGGCGGAGTTGCCCGGTATAGGCCGTTCGACGGCGGCGGCGATCTCGGCGTTTTCCAGCGGCACGCGGGCGGCCATCATGGACGGCAACGTCAAGCGCGTGTTCGCGCGCGTGTTCGGCATCGACACCTATCCCGGCGAGCGCAAGACCGAGGAAGCGATGTGGCGCCGCGCCGAGGCGCTGTTGCCGGAGCAAGGCATCGAATCGTACACGCAGGGCTTGATGGACATGGGCGCGACCTTGTGCACGCGCAGCAGTCCGTCGTGCGAGCGCTGCCCGATGCAGCCGCGCTGCGTGGCGTTTTCCACCGACCGCACCAAGGACCTGCCGGTGCGCAAGCCGAAGAAGGTCAGCCCGGAAAAACATGCGGTGATGCTGGCGATTATCGACGGCGGCCAGGTGCTGCTGGAACAGCGTCCGCCAAGCGGCATATGGGGCGGTTTGTTGTCGCTGCCGGAGCTGGACGGCCATCTTCTGGCCGAGGACGATGAGGTGGAAGCGGTCGATGATGCCGCGCTAATGCTGGCGGTGGGCAAGTTCGGCGAGATGGAATCGCACGAGCGGCTGTCGACGGTCACGCATGTGTTCACCCACTACAAGCTGCACATCGCGCCCTACCGCGTGACCCTGGCGCGGCGGCTGTCGATGGCGGCCGAGTCCGGCCACGTCTGGTACGACGCCGCCAAAATCCCCGACGCCCCGCTGCCGGCGCCGATCAAGAAGCTGCTATTGGAATTGGTCGGCGACAGCAAGGCCGCGCAGCAAAGGATGTTCTAAGGCCAGATCTTGACGACGCCAACCACCACACCGGAAACGGTAATGATGGTTGCCAGAGACCAGCGCATCATACGTTTTTCCAGCTCGGAGATCTGCAACCTTAACGCCGCTATTTCGACGCTCAGCCTCTTGTCCACGGCGGCCAGATCCTCTTTCGTCACGTAGTTGGATTGAATGATGGCCACTCGCTTTTCCAACAGGGCCAAATCCTCCTTCGTCGTGTAGTTGGATTGGATGATGGCCACCCGTCCGTCCAGCTTAGCCATATCTTCCCGTGTGACAAACTGAACGCGCGTGGCCGACGCCTCGGCCGCAAGTGCAGCCACCTCGACCTCAACCGAGGTCAGGCGCCGATCCAGTTGTGTGATTTGCTCGTCCATCGAGCCATCATGCGCCGAACACCGTTGACGCTCAAGACCGCACGATTGAGTCCACTCAAAGTTCGTCGAGCGAGAACAGCCGGCGGTGTTCGCGGATGGCGTAGCGGTCGGTCATGCCGGCGATGTAGTCGGCGATCTTGCGCGCCTGCTTGCCGACGTCGCCCGATTTGTCCTGGTAATCCGGCGGCAGCAGCACCGGCTCGGCCATGAACGAGTGGTACAGCTCGCGCACGATGCGGCTCGCTTTCACCCGCATGCGGTTGACCTTGTAGTGACGGTAGAGATTCTCGCGCAGGAAGCGCTTGAGCTCGGTCGCGTCCTTGCGCATCGGATCGGAAAAACGGATCAGCGGCGGCGCGGCGCGCACTTCGTCCAGGCTCTTGGGCGCGGCGTCGGCCAGCAAGGCGCTGGAGGTGGCGATCAAATCGTCGGCCAGCGCGGTGATCAGGCGGCGCAGGGTTTCATAGATCGCGCGCCGGCCCGACAGGCCGGGGAACGTCACCTGCACGTCGCGCCACAGCCGCGCGAAGAACTCCACCTGCTCCAGCTGCTCGATGGTGATCAGGCCGGAACGCAGGCCGTCGTCGATATCGTGGCTGTTGTAGGCGATCTCGTCGGCGAGGTTGGTCAGCTGCGCCTCCAGCGACGGCTGGGTGCGGTCGATGAAGCGCTGCGCCACCGGCCCCAGCAAGCGCGCATTGTTCAGCGAGCAGTGCTTGAGGATGCCCTCGCGGGTCTCGAACATCAGGTTCAGGCCGTTGTAGGCGCCGTAGTGTTCTTCCAGCTCGTCCACCACGCGCAGGCTTTGCAGGTTGTGCTCGAAGCCGCCGTGGTCCTGCATGCATTCGTTGAGCACGTCCTGGCCGACGTGGCCGAACGGCGTGTGGCCCAGGTCGTGCGCCAGCGAGATCGCCTCCACCAGGTCCTCGTTCAGGCGCAGGTTGCGCGCCAGCGAGCGGCCGATCTGCGCCACCTCCAGGCTGTGCGTCAGCCGGGTGCGGAACAGGTCGCCTTCGTGGTTGAGGAACACCTGGGTCTTGTATTCCAGCCGGCGGAAGGCCGAGGAATGGATGATGCGGTCGCGGTCGCGCTGGAACTGGCTGCGCGAGGCGTGCGCCGTTTCGTCGTAGCGGCGCCCCGCGCCGCCCGCCGAATGGGCCGCGTAGGGGGCGAGGAATTCGTCGGGCAGCATGGCGGCTTAGATGCTGGCGGCCAGCGTGGCCAGCAGCAGCTCCTGCGGCGCGTTGGTGATGCTTGGCGCGCCCAGCGGTTTCAACAGGATGAACTTGATGGCGCCGCCCTCGTTCTTCTTGTCGACCTCCATCAGCTCCAGCCAGCGCTCGGTGCCCAGGTCGGGCGCCTTGACCGGCAGGCCGGCCGCCACCACCAGCGCGCGCATGCGCGCCACGGTGGCCGCGTCGACCAGGCCCATGCGGTGCGACAGGTCGGCCGCCATCACCATGCCGCAGCCGACGGCCTCGCCGTGCAGCCACTCGCCGTAGCCCAGGCCGTTCTCGATGGCGTGGCCGAAGGTGTGGCCGAAATTCAGGATGGCGCGCAGGCCGCCTTCGCGTTCGTCCTGGCGCACCACCTCGGACTTGATCTCGCACGAGCGGGCGATGGCGTAGGCCAGCGCGCCCTTGTCGCGCGCCATCAGCTTGACGATATTGGCTTCGATCCAGTCGAAGAAGGCGGCGTCGATGATGGCGCCGTGCTTGATCACCTCGGCCAGGCCGGCCGACAGCTCGCGCGCCGGCAGGGTTTCCAGGGTCGAGGTGTCGGCGATCACCGCGCGCGGCTGGTAGAACGCGCCTATCATGTTCTTGCCCAGCGGATGGTTGATGCCGGTCTTGCCGCCCACCGAGGAATCGACCTGCGACAGCAAGGTGGTCGGCACCTGGATGAAATCGACGCCGCGCATATAGCTGGCGGCGGCGTAGCCGGTCAGGTCGCCGATGACGCCGCCGCCCAGGGCGATCAGCGTGGTCTTGCGGTCGGCCTTGGCGGCCAGCAGCGCATCGAAGATCTGCATCAGGCTGGACCAGTTTTTATACTCTTCGCCGTCCGGCAGCACGATGGCCGTGACCTGCTTGCCGGCCTGGCGCAGGCCGGCCTCGACGCGCGCCAGGTACAGCGGCGCGATGGTGGTGTTGGTGACGATGGCGACCTTGTCGCCGTTGACGTGGCGGGCCAGCAGCATGCTGTCTTGCAGCAGCGCCGGGCCGATCGAGATGGGGTAGCTGCGCTCGCCCAGCTCGACATTTAACAGGATGGTGGATTCTTCGTTCATCGATGGTTCGGCTTGTGTGACGCAGTTGGGCGAGGCTACACAAGCCCGGGTTTCCAGCTGGGTCAGGATGGATTGAACCATCGATTGTACGTTAGGTCGGCCGGTATCGATGACGATATCGGCAATTTCCATGTACAAAGGATCACGGGTGGCCATCAATTCTTCGAGTTTTTTGCGCGGATCGGCCGTTTGCAGCAGCGGCCGGTTCTTGTCGTGCGCGGTGCGCTGCAAGATGCTGTTGACGGTGGCGCGCAGATAGATCACGGTGCCGCGCGCCTTCAGGTAGGCGCGGTTGTCCGGGTTCAGGATGGCGCCGCCGCCGGTGGCCAGCACCAGGTCGGGCTGGGCGGTCAGCTCGCGGATCACGTCGGCCTCCCGCCGGCGGAAGCTCTGCTCGCCCTCGATTTCAAAAATCCACGGGATCGAGGCGCCGGTGCGGGCCTCGATCTCGTGATCGGAATCGATGAAACGCAGACCCAGTTTGCGGGCCAGGATGCGGCCGATGGTGGTTTTTCCTGCCCCCATCAGGCCGACTAGAAACACATTAGGCATGAACGTTAATTAGAGTTGCTACACGAAGTTGAGGTGCCGTACGGGCTGGTGTAACCCGGCGGCCGCACAGTTTTCGTCGCGTAATCGACCGCGGCGCCCGGCAAGTGTACCAGAGCCGTATAGGAAGACTCGGTGCCATTTGCCTGGCCGCGCACCGTCAGGTTCAGATCGAGCCAGTAGGCGTTGTCCTTGGTGTAGGTCAGCGAGACCAGGGCCTGGCCCTTGGCGTCGGTGGTCACATTGGTCGTGACGGTGACCGGAATGCCCGGGGTGAGCGTGCCACTGCCGTTGACATCCTCGCCGGGGTCCAGGATGCCGTTGCCGTTGGTATCCTCGTTGGCGCAGGCGAGCTTGCTCGCCGGCGTCCATGGGCCTTGCGGCTCGGGGAAGAACATGGTGCCCTTGAAATAGGTCAGCGGCAGCGCCGACGCGGTCAGCTTCACGCCCGGCACCGCGTTGCCGGCGGCGTCGGTCACCAGGATCGAATAGTCGAGCTGGTACAGCGTGGTGGTGTCGGTCGGAATGATCACGGTATTGCCGGTGCCGGCGCTGATGAACAGCGATTTCTGCGCCACCGTCAGGCTGGCGATGGCGCTGGCCTTGGAACCGGCAACCAGCTTGGCCTGCACCTGCACGCCATTGAGGGCCGACGGATTGCTGCCGGCGATAAAGCTGACCGTGGCGGCGCCGTCGGCGCCGGTGGTCACCACGTTAGGCTGGCTCAGGGTGCCGCCGCTCGGATCGGCAGCGATGGTGAAGGCCACGGTGGCGTTCTTGACCACGTTGTTGAGCGCGCTGCCGTCGCGCACCACGGCGCGCAATGTGGCCTGCTGGGTCGTGATGCCCTTGGGATTGACGCCGATCACAGCCGGATCAGCCTGCACCGAAATGGTGGAGATATCGGTCAGCGGCGCGACAAACTCCAGGTCGGTCTGGGTATTGAGCGAGCCGGAGGTGGCCGTCAGCGTGGCCACGCCGGGGCCGCTGGCGTTGACATAGGCGGTGGCGGCGCCGCCGCTCAATGGCATAGCTCCGCTGAGCTTGGTGGTACAGCCGGCATCGCTGTACACATCGCCGCGCGAGGTGTTGATGGTGACGCTGGCGGGCGAAGGCGGACCGCCGGTCACGGCAACCTGCTGGCAGCCGCCGATGTTGGCGACGGTTTCCACATTACCGTTGAGGTCGAGCACCTTGATCGCGAAGGTCGAGGAATTGATGACGATGCCGACCGTGGCTATTTCACCGCCGGCGCGCACGGTGATCTGGTCGGCCGTGCCGCTGGAGGCCGCATAGGTCAGCACCAGCTGGCCGGCCGAATTGGTGACGGCGGCGCCGCCGTTCTTGACGGTCAGCGCGTTGGAGTTGGAGCCAAACGTCACCACTTTGTTGATCAAGCCGTTGCCAGCCGAGTCGACCAGCTTGAGGGTGACGTCGGCGCTGGCGCCGACATTGATGGTCGGTTGGGCGTTGATGGTCAGCTTGTTGCCGGTCACGGGGACCACGGTGGTCTTGGAGACCGCCCCCGGCGCGCTCGCGGTGATCTTGATGTCGCGCGAGGTTGGATCGTCGCCGGTGCCGAGCTTGGCGGTCGCCCGGCCCTGCGCGTCGGAGGCCACGTTGGCCAGCGACAGGCTGCCCGAGTCGGCCTTGAGGTTGACCGTCACGCCGGCCATCGCGGCGTTGTTGGAGTCGCGCACCAGCACAATCACATCGACTTCACTGCCGGCCGTACCGACCGAAGCCAGCGAACCGGCGGACGTGGTCAAGGTCAGGCTGGGCACGGCGCTGATCACATCGACCGTGATCTCGCTCGACTTGATCGCGCCGCCATTGGCGCTGGCGCTGATGGTGATGGTGCGGGTGCTGGGATCGCCCTTGACGCTGAGCTTTTCAAGCACCTGGCCGGAGGTGTTGGTGATGCGGTTGGTGTTGCTGATGGTGCCGGAGCTGGCGCTGAAGTTGACCGTCTCGTTCGGCAGCGCATTGCCGCCGGCGTCCTTGACGATGGCCGTCAGCGTCACTTCGGTGCCGTCCAGGCCGGACGAGGCGATGGTGTTCGCGCTGGCGGTCAGCACCACGGAAGCCGCCTTGGACGGCGTCACGCCATTGCCGTTGGCGCCGGCCGAGCCGCCGCCGCCGCCGCAGGCGGACAAGACACTGGCGCATGCCAGCAGGGCCAGCCATCCGGTGATTTTTTTCATGATGCGAATTCCCTTAGTGTTCATAAATAAGCTTGCGTTGCGTGAGCTGGCGATGCGCTGCCGCGGCCTAGCGGGTCGAGAGCCGCTCGGCGACGATCTTGGGCGTGATAAAGACCAGCAATTCGGTCTTGTCGTTGGTGCGGCTGTTGCTGCGGAACAGATAACCGAGCACCGGCACATCGCCCAGCAGCGGCACCTTGTCGGTGGTGTTGCGCTCGGTCTGCTGGTAGATGCCGCCCAGCACCACGGTGCCGCCGTTCTCGACCATGACCTGGGTCTTGACGTGCTTGGTGTCGATGGCGAAGCCGGCGCGGGTTTCCTGGCCGACGCTGTCCTTGTTGACGTCGACGTCGATGACGACGTTGCCGTCCGGCGTGATCTGCGGCGTCACTTCCAGCCGCAGGTTGGCCTTGCGGAACATGATCGAGGTGGCGCCGCTGCTGGTGGCCACCTGGTAGGGCAGCTCGATGCCCTGCTCGATCAACGCGATCGCCTTGTCGGCCGTGATCACGCGCGGGCTGGAGATGATCTTGCCGGTGCCGTCCGCTTCCAGCGCCGACAGCTCCAGGTTGAGGAAGCGGTTGGCGGCCGACGAGAACAGGCTGACCGCCAGGTTGCCGGCCTGGGCGCCGTTGATCGCGCCGGCCGGCAGGCTGATGAACTGGCTGTTGCTGTAGCTGGCGTCGGAAGCCTTGATCTGGCCGGTCGTCTCGCCCACGCCGTTGATGTTGCCGCCGATGGCGACCCGGGTGTTGCTGGTGCCGAGCTGGTAGCCGGAGTCGCCGCCGCGCTGGGTGCGCAGGTCGGCAAAGCCCAGCTTGGCGCCGAGGTTGCGGGTGAAGGTGTCGCTGGCCTCGACGATGCGGGCCTCGATCAGCACCTGCTTGGAGGCGATGTCGGTCTTGGCGATCAGCTTGCGGATGTCGTCCAGCTTGGAGGCGATGTCGGTGACGAACAGCTGGTTGGTGCGCGGCTCGATGATGGCGCTGCCGCGCTTGGACAGGATGCGGTTCTTGCCGTCGCCGCCGCCCTCCAGCCCGAACACGGTCTTGAAGGCGTCGGCCTTCTGGTAGTTCAGCTGGAAGATCTCGGATTTCAACGGCTCCAGGTCGGCGATCTGGGCGCGCTGCTCCAGCTCCAGCTTTTCCTTGGTCAGCAGTTCTTCCTTGGGGGCGATCCACAGCACCGAGCCGTTCTTGCGCATGTCCAGGCCCTTGGCCTGCAACACCACGTCCAGCGCCTGGTCCCACGGCACTTCCTTCAGGCGCAAGGTCAGGTTGCCGCTGACGCTGTCGCTGGTGATGATGTTCAGGCCGGAGATGTCGGCGATCGCCTGCAGCGCCGCGCGCACCTCGACGTTCTGGAAATTGAAGGACAGCTTCTCGCCGCGATAGCCCTGGGTGCCCTGGGTCAGCTTGTTCGGGTCTTCCTTGATCGGCTTGACGTCGATCACCAGCTGGGTGTCGCTCTGGTAGACGGTCTGTTCCCACAGGCCGCGCGCCTCGATCGTCATGCGCGTGTTGTCGCCCTGCGGCACGGTGGTGACCAGCGCCACCGGGGTGCCGAAGTCGCTGACGTCGAGCCGGCGGCGCAGGCTTTCCGGCACGCCGGTCTTGAGGAAATCGACCACCACGCCGTTCGGGGTCTGGCGCACGTCGACCGCCACCTGGCTGTTGGGCAGGTCGACCACCACCCGGCCTTCGCCGTTGGCGCCGCGGCGGAAGTCCATGTCGCGCAGCAGTTGGCGACCGGCAGGCACGGCCGGCGCGGCCACCGCCACCGGCAAGCCGCGGGCGTCGACCGCCTGGGCCAGGCCGCCGGAACCGTCGATGGTCAGGATCACGGCGTTGCCGTCGATGGCGGTGGCGTAGTTCAGGCTGCGCTTCAGGTTGAACACCAGGCGCGAGCGTTCGCCGGCCTGCACCACGTTGACGCCGCGCAGGTCGCCCAGGCTCAGCTCCTGCACGGTCTTGCCGGTGGCGTTGGAGGTGGCGCCGAAGTCGAGCGCGATGCGCGGCGGATTGGTGATGGCGAAGCCGATCGGCAGCTTGCCGGGCGCGTTCTTCAGCGCGATCTTGACGATCACGTTCGAGCCCTGCTGGTTGGCGCTGATCGACTCGATGGCGTTCGACGGCGGCGCCTCCGGCGCGGCCTGGGCGCGGACCACGCCGGCCACCTGCATGGCCAAGGCAAAAGCGAGCACCGGCATCCAGCTGGCGACGGCCAGGGCGCGCCGGGGCGTGATGTGAGTGGTCATTTGGTGTTCTCCTTGCTTTCCTGCAATTCCAACTTGGACATGCGTTCGACCCAATCGCCGCCCGCATCCTGTACGATTTCCTTGACGCTGACGCTGTTGTCGTTGATGGCGGTGATCAGGCCGAAATTCTGGCCCACGTGCTGCCCGACGACCACATGGTGCAGGTTGCGGTCGACCTGCAGCAGCCCGTACAACAAGCCTTTCTGCTGCACGGTGCCGACCATCTTGACGGTGTCGAGCGGGAAGCTCTCCAGCAATTCCTTGCGCCGCTCCGTGTCCGGCTTGATGCCGTTGGTCCCCTTGGCCGAGGCCTTGGCCAGCTCGGCGAGCAGCTTGTTGGGATTGAAGGGGTCGATCGCCTCGGCCTGGGCGTAGGCGAAGGGGATGAAGGTCTTGGGTTCGGCCAGCGGCGGCACCGCCACCTTGGCCTGGGAATCGACCTGCTTCATCCAGGCGCGCACTTCCTGCACGTCGCTGTCGCCGCAGCCGGCCAGCAGCGCCAGCACGGGGGCCAGCAGCATCGCGGGGATCAGGGTTCTCATGATTTTTTCGCCGCCTTCTTCTTGTCGGCGGCGGCCTTGCGCTGGGCGCTGACCTCCTCGGGGTCGAGATAGCGGAAGGTCTTGACCACCGCCTCCAGGGTCAGCACGCCGTCCTTGCCGGTGTTCAGGCTCATGTTGTTGAGCGTGACGATGCGCGACAGGTTGGCCATGTTGCCGGCGAAGGCGCCGATGTCGTGGTAGCTGCCGGTGACGCGGATGTCGATCGGCAGTTCGGCGTAGTAGTCCTTGACCACCGCCTGGGCCGGCTTGAAGGACTCGAACTGCAGGCCGCTGCCGGTGCCGGCGCGGCCGATGTCCTTGAGCAGCGCGTCCATCTCGGCCTTGCTCGGCAGCTGTTTCTGCAAGCGGTCGACGTACTGGTCGACCTGCACTTTCTGCGCCCGCAGCGCTTCCAGGTTGACCGCCTGCGAGGTCTTGAACTTGTACTCGTCGCGCAGCTTGAGTTCGGCCTGGGCGCCGGCCTCCTGCTCGTCGAACTGCGAGCTCCAGTAGCCGAAGTAGCCGGCCACCACCACCGCCGCCGTCACGCCGATGCTGCACAGCACGCGCGGCGCCAGCGGCCACTGGCCCGGATGGCGGTCGCCGAGGTTGCGGAACTGGTCGGCCATTTGCTCGCCCAGCAGATTGAGATTCAGCTTGGCCATGGTTATCCGCGCTCCTGGCTCTTGGCCGGCGCCGGGCCGCCGGCCGGGGCGTCCTTGCCCTTGACACCGTTGGCGGCCGCATCCTTGTCGCGCGGACGCTTGATGTTGACCGACAGGTTGAACTCCACCACCTTCTTGGCGGTCTTGCCCTGGCCCAGGCCGGTGGACTTGACTTCGACCAGCTCCGGCCGCTCCAGCCACGGCGACACGCCGGCCAGGTTGCCCAGCAATTCGGAGACCCGCTCCTGCGACTGCGCATAGCCGCCGATCGCCACTTTCTGGCCTTCCTGCTTGAAGCCCTTGAGGTAGACGCCGGACGGGATCTGCTTGACCAGCTCGTCGAGCAGATAGACCGGCTGGTTGCGGTCGCCCTGCAAGTCTTCCACCGCCTGCTGGCGCGCCTTCAGCGCTTCGATTTCCTGCTTCAGCGTGGCGATCTCGGCGATCTTCTTGTCGAGGCCGGAGATCGCGGTCTTGATCACGTGGTTGCGTTCGTTCTGGATGGAGATGGCGCGGGCGTTGTAGCCGCCCACCAGCAGCACCACGCCGACGCCGACGATGGCGCCCAGCGCCAGCAGCGCGAAGAAGGCCGCCTTTTTCTGTTTGCGCTTTTCCTCGCGGTGCGGCAGCAGGTTAATTTTAATCATCAGCCGAACCTCCGCATGGCCAGGCCGCAGGCGACCAGGTAGGCCGGGGCGTCGCTGCGCAGCTGCGATTCGCGCACCGAGGCGGCCAGCTGCATGCCCTTGAACGGCGAGATCACGGCGCTGTTGATCTTGGTGCGGCTGGCCACCAGTTCCAGCAGGCCGGGCAGCAGCGCGCAGCCGCCGGCCAGGAACAGCTGGTCGACCCGCGTGTAGGGCGTGGAGGTGTAGAAGAACTGGATCGCCCGCGTCACTTCCAGCGCCGCGCTTTCCAGGAAGGGCGTCAGCAGCTCGGCGTGGTAGTTGTCGGGCAGGTCGCCGGATTTCTTGCGCGTCTCGGCCTCGTCAAAGCTCATGCCGTAGGAACGCACGATGTCCTGGGTTAGCGCGTTGCCGCCGAAGGGCTGCTCGCGCTCGTAGACGGTGACGCCGTCCAGCATCACGGAGATATGGGTGACCTGGGCGCCGACCTGGAACAGCGCGATCACCTGGCCGGCGCCCGCTTCGGGCAGCTGGGCGGTCACGCGGTCGAGCGCGGAGCGGGCGGCGTAGGATTCGATGTCCATCACGGTGGCCTTGAGGCCGGACGCCTCGGCGATGGCGACCCGGTCCTCGACCTTCTCGCGGCGCGAGGCGGCCAGCATCACTTCGATGTCTTCCGGCGAATTGGCGGCCGGGCCGATGACGTCGAAGTCCAGGCTGACCTCGTCGAGCGCGAACGGGATGTACTGGCTGGCTTCGGATTCGACCTGCACTTCCAGCTGGTCTTCCGACATGCCGGCCGGCAGGATGATTTTCTTGGTGATGACGGAAGCGGGCGGCATGCCCAGCGCGACCAGCTTGGTGCGGGTGCCGCTTTTCTTCCACACCCGGCGCACCGCGTCGACCACCTGGTCCATGTTTTCGATATTGCCGTCGACCACGGCGCCGCGCGGCAGCGGCTCGGCGGCGTAGCGCTCCAGCCGGTATTCGCCCTTGCCGCCCTGGGCCAGCTCGACCAGGCGCACGCTGGAGGTACTGATGTCGATGCCCACCAGCGGCGGGTTGCCCTGCCCCAGCAACGCCTTGATGTCCATCATACGAGCCTCCCGGCGCCATGGCTGGCGCCAGTGCTTCTTTGCCGCCGAATCAACATTCGAACAGTTTGCATTGTGGAACTCGTTTGAAAACCAGCGTTTAGACAGCTTATGTAAGACCGTACATTAAATCCTGCCTATATAAGTGTAAAGGTATTTCTATTGTGCACAATTGCCTTGGTGTGAGGGTTTCACCACACTTTTTTTGCGTGCCGTAGCCTCAAAAACAACTCAGTTGTTTTGTTACCCACAAGCAAAAATCCCTGACGTCTGGCAGCGCGCGCCGTGGCACTTGCCGCTCGCTTATAATGGCTCGCATACATAACAGAAAGATCGAACTGCATGGCTTCTTCCAATTCGGCACCTCCACCATCGAATCCGCCTGACGCCTCCTCCAAAGGCAAACCCGCATCGCGTTTCTTCCTCCTGGCCGGCCTGTCGGTGGTCGGCTTGGGGCTGGTCGGGCTGCTGCTGGTGGTGTTCGGCCTGGCGATGGCCTACCCCAACCTGCCCGAGCTCGACACGCTGACCGACTACCGGCCGAAAATGCCGCTGCGCATCTTCTCGGCCGATAACGTGCTGATCGGCGAGTTCGGCGAGGAGCGCCGCAACCTGGTGCGCATCAAGGACATCCCCGATGTGATGAAGAAGGCCGTGCTGGCGATCGAAGACGACCGCTTCTACGAGCATGGCGGGGTCGACTACACCGGCATCCTGCGCGCGGCCGTGCACAACGCCACCGGCGGCGCCAAGCAGGGCGCCTCCACCATCACCCAGCAGGTGGCCCGCAACTTCTTCCTGTCGAGCGAACAGACGCTCAAGCGCAAGGCTTACGAGGTGCTGCTGGCCTGGAAGATCGAAAAGAACCTCAGCAAGGACCAGATCCTCGAGGTCTACATGAACCAGATCTACCTGGGCCAGCGCGCCTACGGTTTTTCGTCGGCCGCACAAATCTATTTCGGCAAGAATCTGAAAGACATTAGCGTGGCCGAAGCGGCCATGCTGGCCGGCCTGCCGAAAGCGCCGTCGGCCTACAACCCGGTGGTCAACCCGAAGCGCGCGCGCACCCGCCAGCAGTACATCCTGCTGCGCATGCACGACCTCGGCTACATCACCGACAAGCAGTTCGAAACCGCCAAGGCCGAGGAACTGAAGGTCAAGACCGACAGCAGCGAGTTCGGCGTGCACGCCGAGTACGTGGCCGAGATGGCGCGCCAGCTGGTCTACGAGCAGTTCAAGGAAGACACCTACACCCGCGGCCTGAACGTCTTCACCACCATCACCAAGGCCGACCAGGACGCCGCCTACCTGGCGCTGCGCAAGGGCGTGATGGACTACGAGAAGCGCCACGCCTATCGCGGCCCGGAAGCCTATATCGACATCCCGCAGAGCAAGGAAGAAGCCGACGACGCGGTCGAAACCGAGCTGGCCGACCACCCGGACAGCGACGACATCGTGGCCGCCATGGTGCTGGCCGCGACGCCGCAGCTGATCACCGCCGTCACCGCCACCGGCGAGGAAATCAAGATCAGCGGCGCCGGCCTGGAGATGGGCCGCTCATGGCTGTCCGACAAGGCCGCGCCGAACAAGCGCATCCGCCGCGGCGCGGTGATCCGCGTCATGCAGGAGGGTAAGGACTGGCAAGTGACGCAGCTGCCGGAAATCGAATCGGCGTTTGTCGCGGCCGACACCCACGACGGCGCCATCAAGGCCATGGTGGGCGGCTTCGACTACAACCGCAGCAAGTTCAACCACGTGACCCAGGCCTGGCGTCAGCCGGGCTCGTCGTTCAAGCCCTTCATCTATTCGGCCTCGCTGGAGCGCGGCCTGTCGCCGGCCACCATCATCAACGACGCGCCGATCTCGTTCGACGCCGGCCAGACCGGCGGCCAGGCCTGGGAGCCGAAGAACTACGACGGCAAGTATGAGGGCCCGATGACCATGCGGCGCGGCCTGACCAAGTCCAAGAACATGATCTCGATCCGCATCCTGCACAAGATCGGCGCCAAGTACGGCCAGGAATACACCACCCGCTTCGGCTTCGACGCCGACAAGAACCCGCCCTACCTGACGCTGGCGCTGGGCGCGGGCAACGTCACGCCGCTGCAGATGGCCGGCGCCTACGCGGTGTTCGCCAACGGCGGCTACAAGGTCAGCCCCTACCTGATTTCCAAGGTGACGGACGCGGACGGCAAGATCCTGTCGCAAGCCAATCCGGACAAGGCCGGCGACGAGAAGAACCGCGTCATCGACGAGCGCAACGCCTTCCTGATGGACAGCATGTTGAAGGACGTGGTGCGCTTCGGCACGGCGACCAAGGCGCTGGTGCTCAAGCGTCCCGACCTGTCGGGCAAGACCGGCACCACCAACGATTCGATCGACGCCTGGTTCGCCGGCTACCAGCCGCACCTGGTGGGCATCGCCTGGATCGGCTACGACCAGCCCAAGAACCTGGGCAACAAGGAAACCGGCGGCGGCCTGGCGCTGCCGATCTGGATCAGCTACATGCAGAAGGCGCTGAAGAACATCCCGATCGAGGAACGGGCGGTGCCGGAAGGCGTGATGCTGGTGGGCGACGAGTACTACTACGCGGAGAATCCGCCGGGCACCGGCGTGCACAACATCGACGGCGCCTCGCACGGCACGCCGGCCGAGGAAAAAGCCAAGGACGCCGTGAAAAACGAGTTGTTTTAAAATTAAAGGGGCCGCTGCCCCTTTTTTACGCTTCTAAAATCACCGGGCTGCCGCCCTGGGCCGTGACCATCTCCGACAGCGAGTAGAACAGCTCGGAACCGTCGCGGGTATTGAGCCACTTGCCGTCCTTCTGCTTGTAGTGGTAGCCGCCCGAACGGGAGGCCACCCACAGCTCCTGCATCGCCGCCTGGCTGTTGACGATGATCTTGGAACCATTGTCGATAAACTCGATTTCCAGCACATTGCCGCTGCGGCTGCACTCGACGTCGAGCATGTCCTCGTCGTTCAAACGGTCCAGCGCGGCGGCGATGGTGGTGAGGGTGGCCTCGGCCTGCGCCAGGAATTCTGATTCGCCCATGCTACACTCCAGTATCTATAGTCAATCCATGATTTTATCGTGAAGTCCACATTCCGTTTGTTTATCGGCTCAGTTAGCGGCATAACCGCCCTGTGCCTGACCGTCTTGTTGAGCGGCTGCGGCCAACCCGGCCCGCTGTACCTGCCCAAGGCTCCACCGGCCAAGCCTGCCAAGAGCACTGAAGCTGCCCCGGTTCCATCCACTCCAGCACCCCAACAATAATCCTTATGTCGCAATTTTCCTATGTAAATGGCGTGCTGCACGCCGAGGGCGCGTCGCTTGCCGCCATCGCCGAGCAGTACGGCACCCCGACCTATGTCTACTCGAAGGCGGCGCTGCTGGCCAACTTCGCCTCCTACGCCGACGCCTGCGCCGGCCGCGACGCGCTGGTCTGCTACGCCATGAAGGCCAACTCCAACCTGGCCATCCTCGACCTGCTGGCGCGCCAGGGCGCCGGTTTCGACATCGTCTCCGGCGGCGAGCTGCTGCGCGTGCTGGCGGCCGGCGGCGATCCGCGCAAGGTGATCTTCTCCGGCGTCGGCAAGAGCGTAGACGAAATGCGCCTGGCGCTGTCGCACGACATCCTGTGCTTCAACGTCGAATCCATCCCCGAATTGCACCGCTTGAACGAGGTGGCCGGCGCCATGGGCAAGACCGCGCGCGTCTCGCTGCGCGTCAACCCCAACGTCGACGCCAAGACCCATCCCTACATCGCCACCGGCCTGAAGGCCAACAAGTTCGGCGTGGCCTTCGACGACGCGCTGGAGACCTACCGCGCGGCCGCCAAGCTGCCACATCTGGAAGTGGCCGGCATCGACTGCCACATCGGCTCGCAGCTGCTGGACGACGCGCCGCTGCTGGAGGCGCTGGACCGCCTGATCGAGCTGATCGACAAGCTCGGCGAGGAAGGCATCGTGCTGCACCACCTGGACATCGGCGGCGGCATCGGCATCAACTACGGCGAAGCGGGCGAAGCGGCGCCGGTGCCGGTGGGAGACTACCTGGGCCGCCTGTTCGCCAGGATCGACGCCTGGCGCGCGGCGCGCTACGACGGCAAGCCGATCAAGGTGATCTTCGAGCCGGGCCGCTCGATCGTCGGCGACACCGGCGTGCTGCTGACCAAGGTGGAGTTCATCAAGCATGGCGAAGAGAAGAATTTCTGCGTGGTCGATGCGGCGATGAACGACATGGCGCGTCCGGCGCTGTACCAGGCGTGGATGGACATGCAGCCTGTGGTGCAGGGCAAGGCTGGCGCGTTGACGTATGACGTGGTGGGGCCGATCTGCGAATCGGGCGACTGGCTGGCGCGCGACCGCGAGCTGGCGGTGGAAGCCGGCGACCTGCTGGTGATGCACAGCGCCGGCGCCTACGGCATGACGATGGCGTCCAACTACAACACGCGCGGCCGCGCGGCGGAGATCATCGTCGACGGCGCGGTGTGCCACGTGGTGCGCCAGCGCGAGAATCCGGCCGACCTGTACGCGCTGGAAGCGCTGATCAAGTAAGCCGTTCAGCTCGCAAGCAAAAGCCGTCCGCCTCACCGCCGGCGGCTTTTTTCATGCGGGCACGTCCTCAACAAAAATGTCCTTGATGTTCTTCGCATCGAAAATCCGGTCGAACCAACGATCCAGATCATCCATTTCCGCGTACTCGATACGGCCATTCAGTCTTGCCGGTATCTTTCCAAAGCGCTTCGCAAGCAATTTCCTCAAGCGCTCACGATGTTCATACAGAGCCGCCTCATAACGCCACGCATCGGCGAAATTTTTGATAACAGGAACACTCATCGCATGGCCCTCCTCAGCCACATTAGCTATCTTGATCTTACGCTCGCGAGTGAGCCGCTGCAATCGGCGCGCGCTCCAGCGGCTCAACCCAGACCATACGGCTGTGCTATCCGCGAAATCAGGCAACGTGCACCACGCATTTAACTCATCAACAATTTCCATACCGGGGCGCGGCAATTCGTGGCGCTTGATCAGATCCTGGTACAGCAAACCAATGTAGACCTGCATACGCAGCGCCATCCAGTGGTCAGCGCGGGACTGGAATTCGAGCAGCAGGTAGATGTAGATCCAATCTCCAGCCAGGCGCACGCGCCAGACCATGTCGCTGTGGCGGTGATCGCCACCATCGCTGACGTAGCTGCCGTTGACGCGCTCAAAACTGCTCAGGTCCAGTTGATGCACCCAGTCGCCGGGGACGAAGCCCAATAGCAGGTCGCGCACCATTTCTGGATGCGCGAACAGTTGCTTGTATGCGGTGTCGTCCTCGCTGGCCATCGGCCCAGTGTAGCGAGGTGCAGCGCGCCGCTGTTGGGCGCGCTCAAGGGGCGTTAGCGTGCCGCCGCCAGCGCCTTGCTGCGCGCCCAGACCACGCGCATCAGCAGCAGCGATCCGAGGATCACGCCGAAGATGATCGGTTGCGTGAAGTTGTGCTTGCCCGCCTTCATCCACCAGAAGTGCAGGATGGCCAGCGGCGCGATCACGTACACCAGACGGTGCAGCCACTGCCAGCGCTTGCCGCCCAGCCGCTTGACCATGGCGTTGGTGCTGGTCGCCGCCAACGGCAGCAACAGCACGAAGGCGATGAAGCCCACCGTGATGAACGGCCGCTTCAACACATCCTTCCACATCTCCTGCAGATCGAAGAAATGGTCGAACCACAGGAAGGTCATGAAGTGCAGCAAGCCGTAGAAGAACATGTACAGCCCCAGCATGCGGCGCAGCTTGATCAGCCAGTTCCATTTGCTCAGCTTGCGCAGCGGCGTCACGGCCAAGGTGAAGCACAGGAAGTACAAGGTCCAGTCGCCGGTGCCGCGCGTGATGAATTCCAGCGGCTCGACCAGTTGCCCGGTCAAGGTCAGATACACCATGCGCGCCAGCGGCACCAGCGCCAGCACGAAGATGGCGGCCTTGATCAAACCGGCCTGACGCGGTGAAGGATTGAACGCCATACGCTTAGAAGAACTTCTTCAGGTCCATGCCCGCATACAGCGGCGCGACGTCGGCGTAGCCGTTGAACATCAGGGTCTTGCGCTTGCGGGCCAGGAAGCCGTCCTCGCCGATGCGGCGCTCGGACGCCTGCGACCAGCGCGGGTGGTCCACCTCCGGATTCACGTTCGAATAGAAACCGTACTCGTTCGGCGCCGACAGGTTCCATGAGGTGCGCGGCTGTTCCTTGACGAAGCGGATCTTGACGATGGACTTGGCCGACTTGAAGCCGTATTTCCACGGCAGCACCATGCGCACCGGCGCGCCGTTCTGGTTGGCCAGCGTTTCGCCGTACATGCCCAGGGTCAGCAAGGCCAGCGGATGATTGGCTTCGTCGATGCGCAAGCCTTCGGTGTACGGCCATTGCAGCACGCGGCTGCCGACGCCCGGCATCTGCTTCTTGTCGGCCAGCGTGACGAACTCCACGTACTTGGCGTTGCCGGTCGGCTCGACCTTCTTGATGATCTCGGAGAAGGAATAACCGATCCACGGAATGACCATCGACCAGCCCTCGACGCAGCGCAGGCGGTAGACGCGCTCTTCCAGCGGCGCCAGCTTCAGCAGCGCGTCGATGTCCAGGATCATCGGCTTCTTCACTTCACCTTCGATGCTCACCGTCCACGGACGGGTCTTGAGCGTGTTGGCGTACATCGCCGGCTCGCTCTTGTCGGTGCCGAATTCGTAGTAGTTGTTGTAGCTGGTGGCGTCCTTGTAGGGCGTCTGCTTGTCGAGCGCCGAATAGGAGGGATTGAGCCTGGCGGCCAGCTTGGGGTTGACGCCCTGGGCGAAGGCTTCGCGGTTGGCCATCTCCAGCAGCGCGGCGCTGCCGATGGCGCCGGCGGCGATCTGCTTGATGAAGCTGCGGCGCGATTCGTAGACTACACGCGAGGTGATTTCTGATGAAAACGGCAATTCGATGCCGTTGGGGCTACGCTTGATCAGCATGCTGACTCCAAAGAAAGTGCAAGGTTGAGACTTGGTCGCCCCAATAGCCTGAACCTTACACCAATCTTGGCCAGCAAAAGTTCACATCGCGTTTACAACTTGCCGTAGGAGTGCAGACCGGACAGGAACATGTTCACGCCCAGGAAGGCGAACGTGGTCACCACCAGGCCCACCAGGGCCCACCAGGCCGCCGGACGGCCGCGCAGGCCCGTCATCAGGCGCATGTGCAGCCAGGCCGCGTAGTTGAGCCAGACGATCAGCGCCCAGGTCTCCTTCGGGTCCCACGACCAGTAGCCGCCCCACGCCTCGGCCGCCCACAACGCGCCGAGGATGGTGGCGATGGTGAAGAAGGCGAAGCCGGCCGAGATGGCCTTGTACATGACGTCGTCCAGCACTTCTTCCGACGGCAGGCGGTCGACCAGGTGGCCGGAGGTCTTCAGCAGATAGGCCGCCGCCACCATTGCCGCCAGGGCAAAGTTGCCATAACCGATAAAGTTGGCCGGCACGTGGATCTTCATCCACCAGCTTTGCAACGCCGGCAGCAGCGGCTGGATGTCGGCGGCGTCGCGCGAGGTGGTGTACCAGAACAGGAAGCCGATCGCGGCGGTGATCACCATGGTGACGAAGGCGCCCAGCTGGCGGGTGGCGTAGCGCTGCTCGAAGTACAGGTAGAACATCGCGGTGATCAGCGAGAACAGGATGAACACTTCGTACAGGTTCGAGACCGGGATGTGGCCGACGTCGGCGCCGATCAGGTAGGACTCGTACCAGCGCACCATCATGCCGGTCAGGCCCAGCACCACGGCGGCCCAGCACAGCTTGGAGCCGATGCTGGAGGCCGAATCCGAGCGCGCGGCCAGGCCGATCACGTAGAACAAGGTCGACAGGCAAAACATCACGCTCATCCACAGGATCGCGGACTGGCTCGACAGCATCATGCGCAGCCAGAATTTCTTGGTGCCGTTATCCAGCTCGCCGGCGTACATGGCGATCGCGCCCAGCGCCAGCAAGGCCACCAGCGGCATCAGCCAGCGCGCCGGCTTCCAGTGCCAGCCGAGCGCGGCGAACGCCGGCGCGGCGGCCAGCAGGATGCCCTTCTCGTAGACGTCCATGTAGTGGCCGTAGGTGCTCAGGCCGTACAGCGAGCCGGCCAGCAGCGCCAGCGCGAACAACCAGTCGAACGCGGTCAGGCGCTTGAAGTAGCCGGGCGCCTGGCTATAGGTTTGTGTCGATTGCGTCAGTTCCATCATTTATCTCCGTGGCTGCTACAGCTTACGCCGATTGCGGCAGCTTTTCTTTCAAAGTTTCAAACTCGCGTTCGAAGTCCAGCGTTTTGCGCTGGGTGCTCATGGCCATCAACGCTTCGGCGCCATCGCCGTCGTCCTTGATCCAGACCCACAGGCGGCGCTCGCGGATGTAAAACATCGAGAATACACCCAGCACCAGGAACACACAGCCCAGGTAGACCACCTTCTTGCCCGGCGAACGGGTGACCTGGAACACCGAGGCCTGGACCTGGGTGAAGTCGTCCAGTTGCAGGTAGACCGGGGCGCCGTAGAAGTAGGCGTCCGACAGGGCGTTGGTGGCCAGTTGCAGGAAGCGGGCGTGCTGCTCGTCGGCGCTGACCGGCTCCAGGCCGTCCTTGGCGCGCGCGGCCTGCCACAGGTCCCACAGGCTGCCGTTGAGGATCTTCATGAACACGTCGGCGGCCTTTTCCTGCTCGGCGCCGGGGATCTTTTCCAGGAACTGCGAAATGGCGACGAAGCCGGCCGCCTTGTCGTTGCCGGCGAAAATGGTCAGGCTCTTCTCGGCCGAGGCTTGCAACTGGCCGCGCAGCGCGTCGCCATTGGCCGACTGCGGCGTGGCGCGTTCGGCGTAGTGTTTGGCGGCGGCGGCGCGCAGGCCGGGGTCGCTGAGGGCGGCGCGCAGGCGCATCCATTCGTTGACGCTGTGGGCGTCGTCGGCCGGAATGCGCAGGAAGCTGAACGGGTCCGACGGATTGATGCGCATGCCGGCCAGGAACACCGTGGCGCCGTCCACCGTCACCGGCTGCATATAGTTCTGGTATTCGCGCGCCTGGCCGGTCTTGTCGCGCAGCTTGTAGGTCACGCTGGGGCCGACGTTCTTCAAGTCCTTGTTGTGGGCGTTGCGACCGGCCGAGCCGGTGTGCTTGTCCAGGCCGTTGGCGAACTGCTCTTCCAGGCTCTTGCCCTTGGTGACGGCGCGCGCGTCCTGCGCGGCGGCCAGGTTCTCGACGTTGAACGGGCGGAAGCCCGACCACTCGACGGTGTAGGTGTCACCCATGGCCGTGCTGCTGCCCACTTCGCCGGCGATGTCGAACTTGGTGGTGGCCGCGCCCGCCATCGGGAAGCCGGTCAGCTTGAGCTTGCTGCCACCGTCGTCAAAGCTGGACTGGTAGATGGCCAGGCCCTTGTACAGCAAGGGTTTGTTGACTTCGATGACGGCCTTGACCACCTCGCCGCTGGCGTGGTCGCGCACTTCCACCGCGCTGGCGAACAGCTTGGGCATGCCGGTGGTGTAGAAGTCGATGGTGAATTTTTTCAGGCTGATGGTGAACGGCAGGTCCTGGATCAGCACGCCGTCGGGACGGGTGATGATGGCGCTTTCGCTGGACTGCCCTTCCGGGATCATGGTGTTGCCGCGGAAGGTGGGATTGCCCAGGCCGAGGCGGCTCTGCGCCGGCACCGCCGAGATCAGGCCGCTGCCGTTGAACGGCACCTTGCCGAGGAACCATTCCTGCAGGCGGATCGGCACGTCCGAATCGAGCAGGCCGCCGATGCAGATGATGACGATGGCCGAGTGCGCGAAGATGTAGCCGAACTTGTTGGCCGCGCCCTGCTTGGCCGCCACCAGCGTGCCGTGCTCCTTGTCGACCAGCTTGACCTTGTAGCCGGCGTCGGCCAGGCGGGCGGCGGTCTGCTGCGTCAGCGCGGCGCGCGCCAGCGGCGAGCGCCATTGCATCTTGTGGTGGAAATTGCGCAGCGAATTCTCGCGCACGTTCTCGCGCCAGCTGCGCATGTCCTTGAGCATCTTGGGGGCGTTGCGGATGATGCACAGCGAGGTCGAGGTCACCAGCGCCGTCATCAACAGCAGGAACCACCAGGCCGAGTACACGCCGTACAGGCCCAGCTTGCCGAACACCTCGAACCAGAACGGCCCGAACTGGTTGATGTAGTTGTTGGTCGCCTCGCCCTGCTTCATCACGGTGCCGACGATGGCGGCGATGGCGATCATCGCCAGCAGCGCGATGGCGAAGCGCATGGAGGAAATCAGTTCGACCAATTCGCCGACGATGGGGCGGCGGGTCTTCAGTTCGATGCCGGTGGTGCTGGGGCTGCTGCTCATGCTGGAACTATCTCAAAAAAAGTATGCTGCCGGCAGCATATCAACAAAAAGGGCAGCCCGCTTACGCTGCCGCCCTCTATGCACTATCAGCTACGCCGCAACCCGGGGGCGCGGCCAGCTGCTTATTTCAAGCCGGCGACGTAATCGGCCACGGCTTTCATTTCTTCGTCCGACATGCGCTTGGCGATGGTGGTCATCTGCGCGCTGTTCTTGCGGCCACCGGCCTTGAACAGGCCCAGCTGGGCTACCGTGTAATCCTGGTGCTGGCCGCCGATGCGCGGATATTGCACAGGGATGCCGGCGCCGGCCGCGCCGTGGCAGCTGGCGCAGGCTGGGACGTTCTTCTCGGCGATGCCGCCGCGATAGATCTTCTTGCCCAGTTCAACCGTGTCCTTGTTCTTCGCTGCACCCGGCTTTTGCGCCTGGGTGGCCAGCCAGGCCGAGATGTTGTGCTTTTCCTCGTCCGTCAGCATCTTCGCGTAGGTCGTCATGATCGGTTGATTCCGGTCATCGCCCGAAAAGTTCACCAGCTGCTTGTACAGATAGCCTTCGTGCTGGCCGGCCAGTTTCGGATTGACTGCGATGGTGGAGTTGCCGCCGGCGCCGTGGCAGGAGACGCATGCCGGCAGGCCGCGCGCGTTGTCGCCGCTGTCAAACAGGGTGCCGCCTTTGGCTGCGTCGACTTTAGGCGCTGCCGCTTCGGCGTGGGCCGGTTTTTTTTCTTCTGTGGCGCTTGCGGTGCCCGCAATTGCCAGCAGGCCGACCAACAAGGAAGTTACAAACGGTGAAAACGCACGATTCATTCAAGCACCCTCAAAAAAGTTTGTCGAAAGTATGCCGCAGGCTTGGCACGAGATGCTATGGCAACACTTCGTAACCACTCATTGTACAATAGCTTTCCAGCATATTTGCTCCCTTTTGTTGCATTTTTCCCCATCCCATGTCCAAACTCTGGCAAGCCCGCTTCTTTACGACCGTTAACCAATTGCGCGATCTGCCCGACACTCACGTGCCGGAAATCGCCTTTGCAGGTCGCTCCAACGCCGGCAAATCGACCGCCATCAACATCCTGTGCAACCAGAAAGGCCTGGCGTTCGCGTCCAAGACCCCTGGCCGTACCCAGCACATCAACTACTTCTCGATCGGCGGCGCGCACATTGCGCAGCACCGCAAGGATCCGACGATCGTCGAGGAAATCGAGTGCCTGCTGGTCGACTTGCCGGGCTACGGCTACGCGGAAGTGTCCGGTTCAGCCAAGCTGCACTGGCAACGCCTGCTGGGCGACTACGTCCAGCGCCGCGAACAGCTGGCCGCGCTGATCCTGATCATGGACTCGCGCCGCCCGTTCACCGACCTCGACATCCAGATGCTGGAATGGTTCGCCCCGACCGGCAAGCCGATTCATTGCATCCTGACCAAGGTTGACAAATTGAACCGCAACGAATCCGTCAACGTGCTGCGCCAGGCGAAAGCCAAGCTGGCCAGCTATGTCGACGAAGACGGCGAAGGTTTCCCGTTCACCGTACAACTGTTCTCCGCGCTCAAGCGCGTCGGCATCGAAGAAGCCAACGACAAGATCCTGGAACTGGCCGGCGTCACCGACGACGAAGCCGCCGCCCAGGTGCAATTGATCGAGATGGAAGACGACGCCGAGCCCGACGAGCAATAACCCCACAGTTTCAGGAAAGTTTTAGCGATGCCCACTCCACACGTTTCCGCCCAATTCCCCGCCATCCGCATGCGCCGCATGCGCCGCGACCCGTTTTCGCGCGCCTTGATGCGTGAAAACAACGTCACGGCCTCGGACTTGATCTATCCGGTGTTTATCCTGGAAGGCACGCAGCAGCGCGAGCCGGTGTTGTCGATGCCGGGCGTGGAGCGGGTGTCGGTGGATGTGCTGCTGAAAGTGGCGCAGGAATGCGTGGAACTGGGCATTCCGGTGCTGGCGCTGTTCCCGGTGATCGACGCCGCCAAGAAGACCCCGGACGGCATCGAAGCGACCAATCCGGATGGCCTGGTGCCGCGCGCGGTGCGCACGCTGAAGCAGGCTTTCCCGCAGCTGGGCATTTTGACCGACGTCGCGCTGGACCCGTACACCAGCCACGGCCAGGACGGCCTGATCGACGACAACGGCTACGTGATCAACGACGTCACCACCGACATGCTGGTGCGCCAGGCCTTGTGCCAGGCCGATGCCGGTGTCGACGTGGTGGCGCCGTCGGACATGATGGACGGGCGCATCGGCGCGGTGCGCGCGGCGCTGGAAGCGCACGGCCACATCCACACCCGCATCATGGCGTATTCGGCCAAGTATGCGTCGGCCTTCTACGGCCCGTTCCGCGACGCGGTCGGCTCCGCCAAGAACCTGGGCAAGAGCGACAAGAACACCTACCAGATGGACCCGGCCAACAGCGACGAAGCCCTGCGTGAAGTGGGACTGGACCTGGCCGAAGGCGCCGACATGGTGATGGTCAAGCCGGGCATGCCCTACCTGGACATCGTGCGCCGGGTGAAGGACGAGTTCAAAGTGCCAACCTTTGCCTACCAGGTCAGCGGCGAATACGCGATGATCAAGGCCGCCGCGCAAAACGGCTGGCTCGACCACGACAAAGTGATGATGGAAGCCATGCTGGCGTTCAAGCGCGCCGGCGCCGACGCCGTGCTGACCTACTTCGCGCTGGACGTCGCCCGCCTGCTGAAGGCGTAAAAACAATCGGGGGTCAAGTCCTGAACCTTCCCCTCAAATTTTGAAGATAGCGATTAACGATCTCAGCTCGCCAAGAGCGATGG
>NZ_JBWKQE010000018.1:0-147506 GCF_059418605.1 Duganella sp. GW821-FHT07G03 | reverse complement strand
TCACCATCGCTCTTGGCGAGCTGAGATCGTTAATCGCTATCTTCAAAATTTGAGGGGAAGGTTCAGGACTTGACCCCGTTGTTTTTGCGTGTAGCATTGCGCTATTCTTTTTTGGAGTGCATGCATGTTGAAAGCTATGGACGGGACTTCGCCGGCGCCGATGACCTTGCCGGAATATATGGCGCTGAGCGGTCCGGCGCCGACGCTGCACGTGGCTTTTGGCGCGGCGCCGTCGCAGTTCGCGGAGCTGTTCCAGCCGGCCGGCGATGGTCCGTTCCCGGTCGCGGTGATCGTCCACGGCGGCTGCTGGTGCAAGGAATACGCCGGCATCGCGCAGATGCGCAATATGGCCGGCGACTTGCAGCAGCAGGGCATCGCGGTCTGGAATATCGAGTACCGCCGCTTCGACGAGGAGGGCGGCGGCTATCCCGGCATGTACCTCGACGTCGCCACGGCGCTCGACCACTTGCGCGCGCTGGCGCCGCAGCACCGGCTCGATCTGGCGCGCATCGTGCTGGTCGGCCATTCGGCCGGCGGCCATCTGGCGCAGTGGGCCGCGTCGCGCGCGCGCCTGCCGCGCAGCAGCCCGCTGTACGTGGAAGAGCCGCTGCCGGTCCCGGTCGTCATCAGCCTGGGCGGCCTGGCCGACCTGCGCAACGAGGAACAGCTGATCAAGACCAGTTGCGAGCGCGATGTGGTGCAGCTGGCCGGCACCGCCAGCGCGGCGCGGCCGGACATTTTCTCCGATACCTCGCCGGCCGAGCTGCTGCCGTCGGGCGTGCGCACGGTGCTGATCCACGGCGAGCTCGATACCATCTCGCCGCTGCGCGCCGGCCAGGACTACGCGCGTCGCGCCCAGGCGGCCGGCGACCAGGCCGAGGTGATCGTGCTGCCGGGCGGCAGCCATTTCGACGAGGTGGCCGCCACCTCGCCGTCCTGGACCATCGTCTCGGCGCAGATCCGCAAGGCGCTGCAGCTGCCGCCGCGCTGAGCGCCACGCCGGCGCCGCCGTGGCGCGCCGGTGTATGCTGTCGCCATGGATTCCCTGATCGCCGCCTCCGCGCGCGCCCTCGCCGCCGGTGACGCGCTCGGCGCCCTCAAACGCGTCGCCCTGCGCGACGATCCGCCGGCCCTGGCCCTGCGCGGCATCGCCATGGCCCAGCTGGGCGAGCATGGACGCGCGCGCGAACTGCTGCGGCGCGCCGCGCGCGGCTTCGGCTCCCATGAACAATTGTCGCGCGCCCGCTGCGTGGTCGCCGAGGCCGAGGTGGCCCTGGCGGTGCGCGATTTCGCCGGCTCGCCGCGCGCGCTGACGGCGGCGCTGGCCACGCTGGAGACCCACGCCGACCGCGCCAACGCGCTGCACGCGCGCCTGATCGCGGTGCGCCGCCTGCTGTTGCTGGGCCGCCTGGAGCAAGCCGGCGCGGCGCTGGCGCTGCTCGACGCGCGCGGCCTGCCGCCGGCGCTGCAAGCGGTGGCCGAACTGGCCACGGCCGAACTGGCGCTGCGCTCGCTGCGCATCGCGCCGGCCCGCGCGGCGCTCGAGCGCGCCCAGGCTGCCGCAATCCGCGCCGGCATCCCGGCCTTGCTGGCCGAGGTGGATGAGGCGCGCCAGGCGTTCGGCCGGCCCGCCGCCCGCCGCCTGGCCGCCGGCGCCGAACAGATGCTGCGCCTGGACCAGGTGGCCGCGCTGCTGGCCTCCAACACGCTGGTGGTCGACGCCTGCCGTCGGGGCGTGGGCACGGGCGCGGCATGGCGCCCGCTGGCGCGGCGGCCGGTGCTGTTCGCGCTGGCGCGCGCGCTGGCCGAGGCCTGGCCCGGCGACATCGATCGGGTAACCCTGATCGCTTCCGCCTTCAACACCCGCGATCCCGACGACAGCCACCGCGCCCGCCTGCGGGTCGAGATCGGCCGCCTGCGGGCGCTGCTCAAGGCCCAGGCGGGCATCGAGGCCACCGCCGGCGGCTTCGCCCTCAAGCCGCTGGGCGCCGGCGGGGTGGCGGTGCTGGCGCCGCCGATCGACGGCGCGCAGGGCGCGCTGCTGGCGCTGCTGGCCGACGGCGCAGCCTGGTCGACCTCGGCGCTGGCGCTGGCGCTGGACGCCAGCCAGCGCACCGTGCAGCGCGCGCTGGCCGAGCTGGAAGCGGCCGGCCGCGCGCGGCCGATCGGCCAGGCGCGCACGCGGCGCTGGCTGGCGCCGCCGCTGGCCGGCGCCATGGCACAATACACGACAATCTTGTTACTCCCTGCCGCGCTGCCGTTGGCATAAAGTTCTCTTGCGGCGCCGATCCGCGGCGCACCAACCACCAGGAGGCAGCAATGAACGCGAACACCAACACAGCCCAGCTTCAAGCCAAGGCGCGCCCGGCCGAGATCGTGCGCGAATATGGTCCCTTCGACGGCGTCGAACGCATCCACGGCGTCACCCACGACGGCCAGCGCGTCTGGGCCGCCACCGGCGCCAAGCTGATCGCCTTCGACCCGGCCAGCGGCGCCACCACCCGCACGCTGGACGTCGCCAGCGACGCCGGCACCACCTTCGACGGCACCTATCTGTACCAGATCGCCGAACAGCGCATCGACAAGATCGACCCGGCCAGCGGCAAGGTGCTGGCCTCGATCCCGGCCCCGGGCGACGGCTACGATTCCGGCCTGACCTGGGCCGAGGGCAGCCTGTGGGTCGGCCAGTACCGCGACCGCAAGATCCACCAGGTCGACCCGGCCACCGGCAAGGTCCTGCGCAGCATAGATTCCAACCGCTTCGTCACCGGCGTGACCTGGGTCGACGGCGAGTTGTGGCACGCGACCTGGGAAGGGGAGGAGAGCGACATCCGCCGCGTCGATCCGGCCAGCGGCGAGGTGCTGGAACGGCTGGAGATGCCGGCCGGCGTCGGCGTCAGCGGGCTGGAATCGGACGGCGCCGGGCTGTTCTACGCCGGTGGTGGCGGCAGCGGCAAGGTGCGCGCGGTGCGCCGGCCGACCTGAGGACGCTCAGTACCGGTCGTACTTGCGGGCGTCGCCGCGCACCTGGTCGGCCGGGTATTTGGCGGCGTTGAGCGCCATCTTCTCCAGCGCGGCGGCGTGCAGGTCGACGCCGCTCTGGTCGGCCAGTTGCACCAGGTAGAGCAGCACGTCGGCCAGTTCGTGGCGGATGCCGGTGCGGCGGGCGTCATCGAGCTCGGCGTCGGCGCCGGTCTGCAGCCACTGGAAATGCTCGGCCAGCTCGGCCGCTTCCACCGTCAGCGCCATCGCCAGGTTTTTCGGCGTGTGGAATTGCTGCCAATCGCGCTCGGCGGAGAATTGGCGGGTCAGGTCGCGCAGGGCGATCAGGCTGTCGGGGGCGGTGGCAGAGGTCATGGTCGGTGGTGGCGGGGCGGGGCGATGGCGTCATGATAGCACCCGCCGGCGCCGTGCCTGAGTCCCGGTTTTGGGCTGTCTATCCCCCGTTTTCCGCCGTTCGTCGCACGGCGCGGACGGCGCGCCGGCGATGGGCTACAGTGGCGTCACTATAACTTCAGGGACGACCCCATCATGCGTACTGCCATCTCCATCGCCGTCATCACCGCCTTCGCCACCCTCGCCGGCTGCGCCGTCATCGTTGTCCCGGACGACGGCAGCGGCAATGGCGGCGTGCGTTACAGCTCCGCCTTCGGCGGCTCGGCGGTGCAGGGCAACGGCCAGCAGGCCACCGAACGGCGCGACGCGGCCAGCAGCGACGGCATCGACATCAACGGCCCGATGCTGGTCGAAGTGCGGGTCGGCGACGCCACCTCGCTGCAGGTGGAGGGCGACAGCAACCTGCTGCCGATGCTGCGCACCGACGCCAGCGGCGGCATGCTGCGCGTCTGGATCGACGGCAACATCCAGAGCGCCAACCCGCTGCGCGTGATCTACACCACGCCGCAGCTGCGCCAGATCGACGCCAACGGCTCCGGCCGCCTGACGGTGACCGGCTTGAACGGCGCCCCGCTGAGCCTGAGCCAGAAGGGTTCGCGCCAGATCCAGCTGTCGGGCAGCGTCAGCCGCCTCGATGTGCGTGTCAACGGTTCGGGCAGCGTCAGCGCGGCCGGCCTGCAAAGCGGCTCCACCGTCGCCAGCCTGACCGGCTCCGGCCGGCTGGACCTGGGCCGCCTGAACGGCGACTCGCTGAACCTGGACATCAAGGGTTCGGGCGGCGTCAACGCCAGCGGCACCGTGCGCAGCATGAATGTGCGCCTGTACGGCTCGGGCAGCGCCGACCTGGCCGGCCTGACCAGCCAGAGCGCGGAACTGGTGTCCTACGGCTCCGGCAGCATCTCGGCCGGCGTCAGCCAGTCGCTGGTGGCCGACGCCAACGGTTCCGGCCACGTTACCGTGTACGGCAACCCGTCGCAGCGCAGCATCAGCGGCAAGCACGTTAGCGTGATGCAGTAAAGACCTCGCCGGCGGCCGCCAGTGCGCGCCCGCCGTCGTCGTCCTCAGCTTGTTGCGCGGCCTGCGCCAGCTGGCGGCGGAACTCGACATAGTCCGCCGCGCTGCGGCGCGGCGCCTCCAGCATCGGCAGATGGCCGACGCCCGGCATCAGGATCACGCGGTGCGCGCCGAACAGCGCCGCCAGCGTGGCCGCGCCGGACGGATGCAGGATGCGGTCCTGCTCCCCCCAGACGATCAACGCCGGCGTGCGCAGCCCCTGGTACTGCCGCTCCAGCAGCGGCGAGGCCACCACCTGGCGCATGATCTCCGTGTGCAGCGCGAAGTCGGCCGCCGCGCGCCGCGCCAGCGCGGTGCGCACCGAATACGGCAGGAAGAATGTGCGGTGCGCGGAATACGCCAGCAGCCGCGCGAAGTCGCGCTCGGCCGGCACCAGCAGCGGCATGGCGCCGCTGGCGCGGTACTGATCGAGCACGGCCGAACTTTGCGCCGCCGCGGTGCCCGCCGCATCGAGCAGCCACACGCTGGCCACCCGCTCGGGATGGCAGGCGGCGAATTGCGCGGCGATGTAGCCGCCCATCGAATTGCCCCCCAAATGTATCCGCCCCGGCGCATGGCGGTCGAGGAAGATCCGCAGCCGCTCGACCTGGTCGGCGATGGCGTAGCCGGCCTGCGGCGCGCGCCCGGCCTCGCCGAAGCCGGGCAGGTCGGGGATGAGCACGCGGTAGCGCGGCGTCAGGAAGCGGGCGATGCGGGTGAAGTTGTCCTTGTCGCCGGCGAAGCCGTGCACCAGCACCAGCACCTCGCCGCGGCCGCCCTCCAGGTAGGGCATGCTGAAGCCGGGCAGGGCGCCGTCGCGCCGCCGCAGGCCCGCGCGCCTGCGCTCGAGCGCCATGCCGAGGCGGGCCGCCGTCAGCGGCGCCACCCGTTCAAACAGTACAACCGCGACGGCCAGCGCCGCCAGCAGGATGGTAACGCTATAAATGATAGGCATCGTTGCGTGGTTCTCCCTTTAGCGCACTTTGAAGAAGGACATGGAACTCTGGAGCTGCTCGGCCTGGCCGCTCATCTCCTCGGCGGTGGCGGCCAGCTGTTCGGAGCTGGAGGCGTTCATCTGGGTGGTCTGGCTCAACTGGCTCATGGCCGCGTTGATCTGGCCGGCGCCCGTGGTCTGCTCCTCCGACGCCGCCGTGATCTCCTGCACCAGCTCGGAGGTGCGCTTGATGTTGGGCAGCATGGTGTCGAGCAGGGCGCCGGCCTTCTCGGCCAGGCTGACGCTGCCGCTGGCGACCTGTTCGATCTCCTGCGCCGCCACCTGGCTGCGCTCGGCCAGCTTGCGCACCTCGGCCGCCACCACCGCGAAGCCCTTGCCATGCTCGCCGGCGCGCGCCGCCTCGATCGCCGCGTTCAGCGCCAGCAGGTTGGTCTGGTAGGCGATGTCGTCGATGATGCCGATTTTCTTGGCGATCTCGCGCATCGCCACCACCGTCGAGCGCACCGCCTCGCCGCCTTCGCCCGCCTCCTGCGCGGCCTTGCCGGCCATGCCGTCGGTGACCTTGGCGTTCTCGGTGTTCTGCGCGATCGAGGCCGACATCTGCTCGATGGCGGCGCTCGATTCCTCGGCCGCCGCCGCCTGCTCGCTGGCGCCCTGCGACAGCGACTGCGCGGTGGCGCTGACTTCCTCCGAGGCGCTGGCCAGCGCCTCGGCGCCGTCGTTGACCTCGCTCACCACCCGCGACAGGTTGTTGACCATGGTGTTCATCGCCGCCAGCAGGCTGGTGGTGTCGCCCGGCTTGACGTGCACCTGCAAGGTCAGGTCGCCGGCGGCGACGCGGTTGACCACGTCGGCGGCGTAGTCCGGTTCGCCGCCCAGTTGGCGCAGCAGCACGCGCGTGATGAAGGTGCTGATCAGCGCCACCACCACCAGCGTGCAGGCCGAGATGATGATGGAGGTGCGCATCGCCTTTTGCTTGAGCGCCGTGGCCGCCTCCGCGCCCTGCTGGCCCAGCTCGACGTTGTAGTCGAAATGGTTCTCGATTGCTGTCTGCATCACCTGGATCTCGGGGCGGGCCTTCTCCAGCAGCACGCGCGCCTTGTCGTCGTGGTTCTGGCGCGACTCGACCAGCACCGCCTCGATCTGGGGCTGCACCTTGGCCCAGGAGTCGCGCTCGCGCGTCAGGATGGCCTTGTCCTTGTCGTCGCTGATCAGCTTCTCGTAGTTTTTCAGGTTGTCGTCGACGCCCTTGCGCATGTCGGTGATCTGGGCGTCGAGTTCGTCGAGCTTCTTGGGGTCGTCGTTGAGCACGTGCTGGTTGACGCGGATACGCATGCGCAGGAAGCTGTCGCGCAGATGGTCCAGTACCACCAGGCTGGGCACGGTGTTGACGGTCGAGTAGTTGGCCGCCTCGTAAACATCGTTCATTTGATACTGGCTGACACCGGCCAGCAGTGCGATGCCGGCCAGTGCGGACCCGGCCAGCACAATCATTTTCTGCACTACGCTTAGTTTCATCGCTTGCTCCCCCAGTTGTGCGTGGCTTATGCGGCCGCCACGGCCGTTTTTCCCTGCAATCGTTCGATCAGCGCCGCCAGCGGCATCGGCCGCGCGTACAGATAGCCCTGCATGCAATTGCAGGCATGGGCCACCAGGAAGTCGGCCTGGGCCTGCGTCTCCACGCCCTCGGCCACCACCCGCAAGCCCAGGTGGCCGGCCATCGCCAGGATGGACTGCACCAGCGCGCGGCTGTTGGCGTCGTCCGGCGTGTCCATGATGAAGCTGCGGTCTATCTTCAGTTCATACAGCGGCATTTTCTTCAGGTAGGCCAGGCTGGAATAGCCGGTGCCGAAATCGTCGATCGAAAAGCGCAGCCCCAGCGCCGCCAACTGGTGCATGCGGGCGATGGTCTGGTCCATCTTGTCGATCAACAGGCCCTCGGTCACTTCCAGCACCAGCATGGCGGCCGGGGCGCCGCTGTCGGCCAGGGTGCGCTGCACCAGCTCGACGAAATCGGCCTGGCGGAACTGGGTCGGGCTGACGTTGACCGACAGCGGCATCGCCAGCCCGGCGCGCTCGAGCTGCAGCACCGCCTCGCAGGCCTGGCGCAGCGCCCACGCGCCCAGTGCGACGATCAGCCCGGATTCCTCGGCCACCGGGATGAACACCGCCGGCGGCACCATCTGGCCGTCGGCCAGCGGCCAGCGCATCAGCAGCTCGCCGCCGACCGCGCGGCCGCCGCGGTCGACCTGGGCCTGCACGTGCATCTGCAACTGGCCGGCCGCCAGCGCGGCGGCCAGGTCGCGCTCCATGCTCAGGCGCCGCTCGACTTCGGCCTGCATCGCCGTCTCGTAGAAGGCGATGCCGTTGCGGCCCTCGGCCTTGGCGCGGTACATCGCGGTGTCGGCCTCGCGCAGCAGGTCCTGCGCGCTCTGGCCGCCCCGCGGCAGCATGGTCACGCCGATGCTGGCGGTGGAGTTGTAGGTCTGGCCTTCGATCTCGAAGTCCTGGCCGATGGCGGCGCGGATCTTTTCCGCCACGGTGGAGGCGGCGTGGGTGGCGCCGTGCAGCTCGTGCGCCAGGTGGCCCAGCAGCACCACGAACTCGTCGCCGCCGATGCGGGCCACGGTGTCGGCCTTGCGCATCAGCTGCGACAGGCGCCCGGCGGCGTTGCGCAGCAGGGCGTCGCCGATGGCGTGGCCGCGCGCGTCGTTGATGGTCTTGAAGCGGTCGAGGTCGATGAACATCACGGCGCTGTAGGTGGCGCCGCGCTCGGAGCTGGCCAGCAGCTTGTCGATGCGGTCCATCAGCAGGCGGCGGTTGGGCAGGCCGGTGAGCACGTCGAAGAAGGCCAGGCGGTGGATGTCGTCCTGCGACTTCTTGCGCTCGGTGATGTCGCGCTCGACCGCCACCCAGTGCGTGTTGACGCCGCCCTCGCCGGCGAACGGCACCAGCTCGGTCTCGACCCAGTACGGCTCGCCGGCCTTGGTGTAGTTGAGCAGCTCGGCGCGCACCGCCTCGCTGCGCGCCATGGCCCGCGCGATATGTTCCAGCACCGCCGCCTCGGTGTCCGGCCCCTGCAGCAGGCGCAGGCTGCGGCCCAGCACTTCGCCGCGGCGGTAGCCGGTGCGGCGCTCGAACGCCTCGTTGACGAAGATGATGTGCTGGCCCGCGTCGCCGCCGGCGCCGTCCGGGTCAGGGGTGACTTGGGCGATCAACACCATGTCGTTCAGGCGCGACACCGCGGCCGAGGTCAGGCGCAGCTCGGCGTTCAGCGCCGACAGTTCGTGCTGCTGGCCTTGCAGTTCGTCGAAGGAGCGCGCCAGGTGTTGCAGCAGCACCGCGCAGGACAGGGTCAGCACCGCCGTCATGAACATGAAGTTGAGCGTGATGATGGCGGCCTTGAGGAAGCCGTAGTCCGGCATGCCTTCGATATGCAGCTGGGAATTCTGCTCGAAGCCGACCACCATCACCGCCAGCCCGGCCACGCCCAGGGTCCACAGCGCCGGCTTCAGGCCCAGCAGCAACGCCGCCAGCACCGGGATGGCCATCAGGTAGATCTGGCTGACCGGCCCGACCTTGAGCAGCAGGCCGATGCCGACCACGAAGGCGACCATCAGGAAATTGACCACGCGCAGGGTGTAGGGCAGGCGGCGCAAACGCCAGATGCCGGCCAGCCACAGCAGCGCGACGAGGTCGATGACGACGATGGACCACATGCTTTCGCTGGCCGCCAGCAGGATGCTGGGGATGGCCGTGGCCGTGCCCAGCAGGAACACGACCAGCAGCAGCTTCGCAAAGATTTGCGCGCGCCAGTGCGCGATGTCGTTCGGCACAGCCACCGTGACAGCCTCCGAGGTGCGTTTGCGATTCCCTATCGTCGATACTACCCGCAATCGCCCCTTGTGTCAGCTAAGCAAGTCAGTCCCTGGCGTTGACGCTGCCGATGCCGGCCACCGACTTGTTGACGGTTTTCGGATGGCCGTAGTAGTCCAGCTCGCCCATGCCCTTGGCGACCGCGTTGAGCAGCTCGGTGGCGTGCACGCTGACGTGGCCCACGCCTTCGAAATTGACGTCGACCCGTTCGGCCACTAGCGATTTGGTATCGAGTTCGCCGACGCCCTTGGCGTTGACCCGCAGGTACTTGACCTTGCCGTTGGCCACCAGGTGGCCGGCGCCCAGGTAGCCGATGTCGAGGCGGTCGGTGTTGACCTTGTTGAGGATGGTCTCGCCGGCGCCTTCGACCTTGACCCGGCTCAGCGCCGGCACGGTGATGGTGATGCGCGGATCGTTCTTGCTGGACTTGAAGGTCTTGTCGGGCATGGTGATCAGCAATTCATTGCCCACCACCTCGGTCTTGAGCGCGCCGACGAACTGCTCGTCGCCGCTGACCACCACCGACTGGGCCTTGCCCACCTCCACCGTCATGGCGAAGGCGCCCTTGGCGTTGATGGCGACGAAGGACGCCAGCGGGCGGGTCGATTCGGCGGCCGAGGCGGCGGCGCTCAGGGCGAACAGGGCGGGGATCAGGACGGCGGCAGCGGTACGGCGCATGGTATTCCTCGAAGGGTTGTTAATTTGAACAAAATGAATTTTACTTAAGCTGGCCGCCGCTGCCGACAAGTTTGCGATAAACGGTCAAAATCCGGGCATGTGTTGCATTATGGCTACGTTCAATGGTGAAAACAGCGGCGCCGTTGAAGGCGGAATGAAAGCAAAGCGGCGTATGATCGCCAAAAGCCCGGCGGACCCGATCCGACCCGTATCCATAAAGTCAACACAGCGAGACACTCATGACTTCCTCAACTTCCCCCCACCGCCCGCAGTCGCATTTCAGCACGGTGTTCCGCGTCGTCAGCGGCAACTTCATGGAGATGTTCGACTTCTTCCTGTTCGGCTTTTACGCCAACGCCATCGCCAAGGCCTTCTTCCCCAGCGACGACGAAGTCGCCTCGCTGATGATGACCTTCATGACCTTCGGCGCCGGCTTCCTGATGCGCCCGCTCGGCGCCATCATCCTGGGCGCCTATGTCGACCGGGTCGGCCGCCGCCAGGGCCTGATCGTCACGCTGGCGCTGATGGCGCTGGGCACCCTGTTGATCGCCTGCGTGCCGGGCTATGCCGCCATCGGCTACCTGGCGCCGGTGCTGGTGCTGACCGGGCGCCTGCTGCAGGGCTTCTCGGCCGGCGTCGAGCTGGGCGGGGTGTCGGTCTACCTGTCGGAGATGGCGACGCCGGGCCGCAAGGGCTTCTATGTGAGCTGGCAGTCGGCCAGCCAGCAGGTGGCGGTGGTGGCCGCCGCCGCGCTGGGCTACGGCCTGAACCAGTGGCTGACGCCGGCCGAGGTGGGCGCCTGGGGCTGGCGCATTCCCTTCTTTGTCGGCTGCCTGATCGTGCCGGTGCTGTTCGTGATCCGCCGCTCGCTGCAGGAGACCGAGGAGTTCAAGGCGCGCAAGCACCGCCCGGAACTGAAGGAAATCTTCCGCTCCATGCTCAACAACTGGGCGCTGGTGATCGCCGGCATGATGCTGGTGGCGATGACCACCGTGTCGTTCTACCTGATCACGGTCTACACGCCGACCTTCGGCAAGACCGTGCTGCACCTGTCGACCACCGACGCGCTGATGGTGACCCTGTTCGTCGGCGTCTCCAATTTCTTCTGGCTGCCGGTGATGGGTTCGCTGTCGGACCGCGTCGGCCGCCGTCCGCTGCTGATCTGCTTTACCGTGCTGGCGATCTGCACCGCCTATCCGGCGCTGCACTGGCTGGTGCAGGCGCCCAGCTTCGGCCGCATGCTGGGCGTGGAGCTGTGGCTGTCCTTCCTGTACGCCAGCTACAACGGCGCGATGGTGGTGGCGCTGACCGAGGTGATGCCGGTGGAGGTGCGCACGGTGGGCTTCTCGCTGGCCTACAGCCTGGCGACGGCGGTGTTCGGCGGCTTCACGCCGGCCATCGCGACCGGCCTGATCGAGTACACCGGCGACAAGAGCGCGCCGGGCTGGTGGATGACGTTTGCCGCCGTCTGCGGCTTGTGCGCGACGCTGGTGCTGTACCGCCGCCAGGCGCTGCAGCAGCGGCACGCGGCCTAGCGGAAACGACAACGCCATCCGAGGATGGCGTTTTTTTATGCGCGGCGCGGCTTGCCTGGCTTACTTGTTGCTCAGGCATTCCTTCATGAAGCCCTTGCGCTCGTCGCCCTTCTTGCCGGTGGCGTCGGCGTTACATTGCTTCATTTTTTCCTGCTGCGTCACTTTCGGCGCCGGCGCGGCGGCGTCCGCGCTCAGGCACTGCTTCATGAAGGCCTTGCGCTCATCGCCTTTTTTGCCGGTCGCGTCGGCGTTGCAGGTTTTCATCTTGCTTTGCTGGGCCGTCGGCTCGGCCGCCAGCACGGCGCCGCTCAGGGACAGGATCAGGCTGGCAACGAACAGTTTTTTCATTTGGATTTCCCGAAAAGTTGAAGGCATGACGACTATACTTGAGTTGGCGTCCGCCAGCCACTCCCGCCGATATTGATTGACAGCACGGGCTCGCGACGCCAGACTGGTTGCTAATTTATTGGCAACCCGGAGGCCGGACCGACGATGACAGGCAGACCTATTCTTGCTGCCGGAACCCTGCGCCTGGCCGCCGTGGCGTGGCTGCTGGCGGCCGCCGCGGCGCTGGCGGCGCCGACGTCCGAACTGCGCTTTCGCAAGCTGGCGGCGCCGGGCGCCGACGACAAGACCATCGCCGCGCTGCTGCAGGACCGGCAATCGTTCATCTGGGTCGGCGCGCTGAACGGCGGCCTGTACCGCTACGACGGCTACCGCGCCGTCAAGTACGCCCACGATCCGGCCAACCCGCGCAGCCTGCCCAGCGACCGCGTCTCCATCGTCTACGAGGACAAGAAGGGAAGGATCTGGGTCGGCACCTACGACGGGCTGGCGCGCTTCGATCCGGCCACCAACGATTTCACGCGCTTCAAGATCGGCACGCTGGCCGGCATGCCTCGCCTGGTGCGCAACATCATCGCCGACGGCAAGGACGGCCTGTGGCTGGGCACCTGGGCCGGCATCCAGCATTTCGATCCGGACACCGGCGCCTTCGTCCAATACTTGCACCGGGACGGCGACCCGGACAGCCCGCAGAGCAGCGGCAACGAATCGATGGCGCTCGATGCGCGCGGCGGCCTGTGGTTCGGGACCTGGCCGCGCGGCCTGGACTACCTGCCGCCGGGCGGCAAGGCGTTCCGGCATTTCCGCGTCGACAGCGACGCCGCCCCGGATGCGCAGGCCAACTCCGTGCACGCCTTGCGCATGGACCGTGCGCAGCGGCTGTGGATCGGCACCGGCAAAGGGGTCTACCGCTGGACCGACGGCAGCGACTGGCGCACGCGGGCGCGGGTCGAGTCGCCGGACAGCCGCGTCAGCAACTTCCTCGAGGATGGCGAGGGCTCGATGTGGGCCTGCACCTGGACCGCCGGCCTGCTGCGCTGGCGCGCCGGCAGCGACCGGCTGGTGCAGTTCACCACCCGCGCCGGCGATCCGCACAGCCTGCACATACCGGGCGTGGCGGCGGTGATGCGCGACCGCGCCAACACGCTGTGGGTCGGCACCTTCAACGCCGGCATCAGCGTCGCCAATCTCGGCAGCCGGGGCTTTACGCGCTTCGTGCTGCCGCTTGAGCACGTCCCCGACGCGCAGCCCAACGTCACCACGGAGGCGATCGCGCCGGCCGGCGACGGCCGGCTCTGGGTGGGCGGGCTGAACGGCCTGTCGCTGAACGACGTCGCCAGCGGCACCATGTTGCGCAACCTGCGCATGCGGCCGGGACAGGCCGACGCGCTGCCGTCGGACCGCATCAACCATCTGTACCAGCAGCCCGGCGGGCCGCTGTGGATCGGCACCGATGTCGGCCTGGCCCGGCTCGACCGGCCCGACGGCCCGCTGCGCACCATCCATTTCGGCGACGGTGTGGCCGACCTGGTGAACGGGGTCGCGCCCGGCCGCGACGGCATGCTGTGGGTGAGCACGGGCGAGGCCGCCATCCATTACGACCCGCGCAGCGGCAAGCGGCGCGTCTACCGCGTCGAGCCTGGCCAGCCGCAGGGGCGGCGCGTGGCCGGCACCTCGACCATCCTGGAGGACCGGCAGGGGCGGGTGTGGATGGCGTCGCAATGGCGGCGCGGGCTGGAGATGCTCGATCTGGCCAGCGGCCGCTTCCGTTTCTTCGAGCGCGGCGACGGCGGCCCCGGCGCGCTGTCGGACGATGCCGTCTCCAGCCTGCACGAGGATGGCCAGGGGCGCCTCTGGGCCGGCACCGCCAACGGGCTGGACCAGATCGTGACCGGCGCCGACGGCGCCATCCGTTTTGCGCCGCAGTCGGCGCACAGCGGCAGCGAGCGGGTGTTCGCGATCCAGAGCGAGGCCGGCGGCCGGCTGTGGCTCAGCACCGAGGAGGCGCTGATCGGCTACGACCCGGCCAGCGGCCAGGCCGACCGCTACACGGCGGTCGACGGCCTGATCGACAACTTCAAGGTGGGCGCGGCCTTCACCGGCGCCGACGGCACCCTGTATTTCGCCGGCGCGCCCGGCGTGACCATCGTGCGGCCGCCGTTGGTGAGCGTGACCTCGGTGGCGCCGGTGGCGGCGATCACCGACATCAGCGTGTTCAACCGCTCGCTGGCGGCCGGACTGCCGCCCGGCGTGCGGCTCGACGGCCCGCTGCATGCGCCGCGCGGCGTCGAGCTGCCGCCGGGCCAGTCGGTGCTGTCGATCGAATTCGCGGCGCTGCATTTCACCAGCCCGGGGCTGAACCGCTATGCCTACATGCTCGAAGGCTTCGACCGCGACTGGGTGCAGGCCGACGCGGCGCACCGGATCGCCACCTACACCAACCTGGCGCCCGGCAGCTACCGCTTCCGCGTCAAGGGCAGCAACGACCGCGGTCTGTGGAGCGACCAGGCGGCGAGCCTGGCGGTGACGGTGCGCCCGGCGTTCTGGCAGACCTGGTGGTTCCGCGGCGTGGGCGCCGCCGCGCTGCTGCTGGCGCTGGCCGGCGCCTACTGGGCCAGGATCGGCGCGCTCAAGCGCATCCAGCGCAGGCTGGCCGCGCTGGTGGCCGAGCGCACCGGCGAACTGGAACAGAGTAACGCGCGGCTGGCCGAGAGCAACGCCAAGCTGGCGCTGCTGTCCAACACCGACGGCCTGACCGGCGTGCACAACCGGCGCGCGTTCGACGGCGCGCTGGAGGCGGCGTGGGGGCGCGCGCTGCGCGGCGGCGAGCCGCTGGCGCTGGCGCTTGTCGACGTCGACCATTTCAAGCTCTACAACGATACCTACGGCCACCAGGACGGCGACCGCTGCCTGCAAGCGGTGGCGGCGGCGCTGGCGGCCCAGTGCCGCCGGCCGGGCGACCTGGCGGCGCGCTACGGCGGCGAGGAATTCGCGCTGCTGCTGCCGTTGAACGACGAGGCCGGCGCGTTGCGGCTGGCGGCCGACGTCTGCGCCGCCGTGGCCGCGTTGCGGATGCCGCACGCGGCATCGGCGGAGGGCATCGTCACGGTCAGCATCGGCGTCGCCTTCATGCTGCCGATGCCGGAACAATCGGCCGAGCTGCTGTTGCGGCGCGCCGACCAGGCGCTGTACGACGCCAAACGAGGCGGCCGCAACCAGGCTTGCATGGCTGCCGACAGCCGGGCAACGGCCGCCGGCGCTGCCGTCGACGCTTCATGAGGGGCGCGTTGCGGTTCTAGTCGTCCTGGTCGTCGTGCGGGTCTTTTTCGACGAACACCACGGCGCTGCGCGCGGCGACGCTGAACTTGCCGCCGGCGCTGACGTAGTTGCCCAGGCGCGCGGCGCGGCCGCCGTCCGCATTCAGCTGGATGCGGTGCACGCTCAGCTTGCGGCCCGCCAGCTCCGGCACGGTGATGGTCTGGCCCACCTTGTCGACGTTGAACAGCACCACCACCAGCTTGTAGCGCGCGCCGTCGTAGCGGCGCGGATGCTGGCCGTCGATGCTCATGACGATCAGCCCCGGCACCTGCTGCGGCCCGGTGTTATAAAAGCGCAGCCGCTCCGACACGTCCTGCGCCGTGCGCAAGCGGAACAGGCTGCTGTCCTGGCGGATCGCCAGCAAGTCGTTGACGGCGTCGCGCGCGCTGACGATGGCGATCTGGTCCGGCTTGAGCAGCGGGTTGGCCAGCAGCGGCGCCATCAGCGGCCAGTTGTCCTGGTTGACGCCGGCCATCGGCAGGCCGACGCCGAAGTTGTTCGACTGGTAGCTGTAGTCGAGCTTGTTGAACCAGTCGCCGGCGTCGTAGCTGTCGCGGTCCATCGACTTCGAACGCAGCATTTCCTGGCCGGCGTGCAGCAAGGGCACGCCCTGCGCCAGCACGTTGATGGCCGCGCCCAGGGTCTGCACCTTGACGCGGTCGGCCATGCTGGTGGCGAGCGGCAGCTTGTAGGCGTTCAGGTCGTACAAGGTCTGGTTGTCGTGCGCCTCGACGTAGTTGATGGTCTCGGCCGGATTGGCGGCGAAGCCCGCCTGCTGGCCGAAGTAGTCGATCTGCGCGTTCTTGCGCAAGGTGCCGGTGCGGTCGACGAAGCTGTAGTCGCGCAGCGTGCCCGACAGGCCCACCTTGACCAGGTCGCCCAGGCGCAGCAAGTCGTCCTTGGTCTGCGTCGACTGCGCGTTCGGATCGGTGTAGACGCCGTTGATGTAGCCTTGCTGGCTGATCAGGCTGGAGCCGCTGTCGCAGCAGCCGCCGCCGCGCACGGTGTCGCGGATGCGGTCGTTGAACGAGCCGATGCCGCTGCCGAACATATTGGCCTGGCGCGCCTGCACGAAGCGGGCGTCGTTGCCGACCGTGCCGAAGTTCCAGGCTTCGCCGTACAGGTAGATGTCGCGCCCGGCCGCGCGGTTGACGGCCGTCTGCAATTGTTTCATCACCGCCAGCGGCGTGAAGCCCATGATGTCGAAGCGGAAGCTGTCGACCCGGTAGTCGCGCGCCCAGGTGCTGACCGAATCGATCATCAGCTTGGCCATCATGGCGTTCTCGGACGCGGTGTCGGCGCAGCAGCTGTCGTTGGTGATGCCGCCGCCGGCGTTGAGGCGGTAGTAGTAGGCCGGCACGATCTTGTCGAGCACCGACAGCGGACCCTGCTGCGAAGCGCTGGTGTGGTTGTAGACCACGTCCATGGTCACCCGCAGGCCTTGCTTGTGCAGGCCCTGCACCATGGCGCGGAACTCGCGCACGCGCACCGCGCCGTCGTTGGCGTTGGTGGAGTAGCTGCCTTCCGGCGCCGTGTAGTGCACCGGATCGTAGCCCCAGTTGAAGCAGTCGCCGCCGCGCGTGGCTTCCACCGCCGCCTGCTGCGCGGTCGAATCGGCGGCCGCGTTGGGAATGGCCGGCGTGCTGCAGCCGGCTTCGTTGACGCTGGCGTAGTCGAACGACGGCAGCAGGTGGATGTGGGTCAGGCCGGATTTCTGCATCAGGCGCAGATGGCGCATGCCGTCCGAGTCCTGGTCGGTGAAGGCCAGGTATTTGCCGCGGTGCGCGGCCGGCACGCTGGCGTCGCTGGCGCTGAAGTCGCGGATGTGCAGCTCGTACAGGGCGATGTCGGTCGGACCGTCCAGGCGCGGCACCTGATGGTGGTCCCAGCCGTCCGGCTTGAGCGCGGCGCTGTCGAGGTTGGCGACGAAGCTGCGCTGGCTGTTGGCGTTCAGGCTGAAGGAATACGGATCGGTGACGCTGTTGTCGACCAGCGTGTTGCCGGCCCAGCGCGACAGCACCTGCACCTGGTAGGTGTAGTAGTAGCGGTTAACCCAGCTGGCATCCGGCGCCGTATAGCTCCACACGCCGCTGGCGGCGTCGCGGTTCATGGCGCGGGTCTGGGTGCTGGCGCTGGTGGCGTCCGGGTACAGCTTGAGGCTGACCGACTTGGCGGTCGGCGCCCACACGCGGAAGGTCGGCGCGCCGTTGCGGTCGTAGCTCAGGCCCAGGGTGGCGCCGGCGGCGGCCGGGGCGAACACGCTGTCGAGCATGCCGCTCATTTGCAGCGAGGTCACTTGCACCAGCTTGCCGTTGGCGTCCAGCTGGGCGACGGCGAACTGGCCGCTGGCCTTGGCCGCGATGCCGGCCGCGTCGGCGTCCGCCATGGTCAGCGCGGTGGCGCCGGCCAGGTGCGGATACTTTTGCTGCAAGGCCGCCGGCAGGGCGCCGGTGCTGAGCGCGATGCTGCCGTCGGCGCCAGTGACGCCGGCGCTGCTGGAACCGAGGCCGCCGTTGGCGGCGTAGTACAGCCGGTAAGTGCCGCCGGCGGCCGCGCCCGGCCAGGCCAGGGTCGAGGCCGACAGCCAGTGCGCGCTGGCGTTGTTCAGGTTGCCGTAGCTGATGGCCGGCGGCGCGCTGTAGACGCTGCAGTCGCCTTCCAGCATCCACACTTCCTGGCCGTTGCTGGCGATGTCGGGGCTGAAGTTGGCCGACTGGTCGTTGCCGCAATTCTTGTTGCCGCTGCCGTCGGTCAGCAGGAACCAGATCGCCGACTTGGCGGTGTTGACGGGGATGTCGACGTAGCCGCCGAAGTCGTCGCTCTGGGTCATCATGAAGCGGCCGCTGATCCAGCCGGGGCTCGGGTTGACCGGACCGTCCCACGAGTACACGCCCCACTGGCCGGCGTCGCCGGCGGCGCGGTGGAAGTGCATGCGGATGTTGGCCGGGGCCGGCGGCGCCGCGACGGCCGCCGCCAGCAGCTTGCCGCCCAGCAGTTTGGTGGTCGGGGCGGCGCTGCTGGCGCTGTCGCTGCCACCGCAGGCGGCCAGCAGGGCAAGCACGCCCGTGGCCGTGATTAATTTCAGTTGTGAAACTAAACTACAGTGCAGTTTCATGCTGGTCTCCGTGTTTTATAGGTATTTGCCTCCAATCATCTGCGGACTGGATGGGTCTGTAATATTACTACCTAAAAAATGTGGAAAAGATAAATATTCAGCGGAGTGTTGTTGGGCGTGGACAGCGCCGCTGGCATACGCAGGGCGGGTCCTGTTTTTTCGGCTTTTACTAAAACGTGATAACCAATACTACCCAACGCTAACCAACGATATTTCGTGCGAGTCCGCGATATTTTCGGAACTAAAAACCACGAATCGCCTCTAACGAATATAGGCCGAAAAAATATCGGCATTTAGCATTCAGCACGGAATTTTTAGTAAGTGATAGCGCGCTGTAGTACTGGTCAGTAGTGATTAGCAGCGCTTAGTAAAAACCGATTTTTGGGAGCCCCCACCATGCCTAGCTATGGCCTTCAATTCCCGATCCGCGTACCCGACGACGTGCTCGTCGAACTGGGCGAATTCACCGGCAATTTCTGGTCGAATTCCTTGGCCCATGAGCCCCACGTCATCGCGGCAATCCGCAACTACATCAATCCCAAGCCGCCAGCCCCACAGCAGCCCGCCGCGGCGTCCGAGGCGGGATACCAATGGAAGCAGGTCTTTCTTCCAGAGGGCACAAGGCTGCGGGCCAGCTTCGGTGGCCAGCCTTATTTCGCCACGGTGGTCGGCGCGGAAATCAAATACGAAGGGCACGCGGTCTCGCCATCATGCTTTGCCAACCTGCACGGCAGCGGCAACCGCAATGCCTGGAAAGCCGTCTGGCTGCGCCTTCCCGGCAGCGACGAATGGCTGCTGGCCGACGTCTGCCGCTCGGCGCGCAAAGCCGCGATAGCGCGCTTGCACGAGGGCGGCGCGCAGGCGGACCACCGCCCAGCGGACGTCGAACCCGCCCCGGCCCCGCCCGCAGTGCGACTATCCACGCCACGTCCAACCGGCATTCGCCCGCCTGGCGCACCGGCACCGGCGCAGGGCCAGGGAGCCCAGCGCAAGCCTGCTTCCGGAAAAACCGCTCGCCGCAGAAAACGCCGTGCAGCGAAACAAACTTCCGGAAATCCGTGAAGAACAAAAAAAACGCCACCCGAAGGTGGCGTCGCTGGCGCTGGCCTGACGTTCAGGCGGCCTTGGCCGATTCCGCGCGGCCGCAGTAGCGTTCCACATAGGCCTGGTGGGTCGGCAGCTGCACCACGATGCGGTCCACCCGCGACTTGATGCCGCCGAGGAAGTGCTTGAGTTCGTCGTCGCCCATCAGGTCGGCGGTCTGGTGGTGCGAGCGCGGCATGATGCCCTGGCCCAGCATCACCTGTATCCACGAGTTCTCCGCGAACAGCTCGTTGGGCACGCGGAACACGCGGCCGGTGTCGCGGAACAGGGCGATGCGGTGCTGCAGCGAGGCCGGGATGCTCATCTCGCGCGCTTCGACCCAGAACGGCGAGTCGGTGCGATGGTTGACGTGGTAGTGCAGGATGATGAAATCGCGGATGTGCTCGATCTCGCTGTTGCACTGGTGGTTGTACTCGTCGATGTCGGCCTGGCTGATGCCGTCGGTGGGGAAGGTCTGCATCAGCCGCACCACGGCGCGCTGGATCAGGTGGATGCTGGTCGATTCGATCGGCTCCAGGAAGCCGCTGGCCAGGCCCATCGCCACCACATTGCCCTTCCACGTGTGCTTGCGCTGGCAGGGCTTGAACTGGATCACGCGCGGCGTGGCCAGCGGCTTGCCTTCGATGTTGGCCATCAGCTGCCGCATCGCCGCGTCGTCGTCCAGGTGGCGGCTCGAATACACGATGCCGTTGCCGACCCGGTGCTGCAGCGGGATGCGCCACTGCCAGCCGGCCTGGTGCGCCATCGAGCGCGTCAGCGGCACGGCGTCGCCCACCGACTCGGTCTGCACGGCGATGGCGCGGTCGCAGAACAGCCATTGCGACCAGTCCTCCATCGGCTCCTGCATGGCGTCGCCGATCAGCAGGCCGCGGAAGCCGGTGCAATCGATGAACAGGTCGCCTTCGATTTCCTGGCCCGATGCCAGCACCACCGAACGCACGTCGCCGTTGTCCTCGTGCTTGGTGTAGCGCACGATCTTGCCTTCGATGCGCTGCACGCCGCGTGGCTCGCTCAGGCGCCGCAGGTATTTGGCGTAGCGGCTGGCGTCCAGGTGGTAGGCGTAGTTCATGCCGTTGTCCGGCAGGTGGGCGAAGCGGTTTTCCAGCGAGGCCTTCAGCTCCAGGCAGTAGTCGCCGTAGTCGCCGGCCAGGCCGCGCTCGACGCCCTTGTGCCAGAAGTGCTGGAAGCCGGCGGTCCAGTGGTCGGTGCCGGTCATGCCGAAGGAGTGGATGTAGTCCTGCTTGACGTTGCGCCAGCCCTCGAAGCTGATGCCCAGCTTGAAGGTGGCCTGGGTCTCGGCCATGAATTCCTGCTCGTTGATTTCCAGCAGATTGTGGAAGTTCATCAGCGTCGGTATCGTGGCCTCGCCGACGCCCACCGTGCCGATCTCGTCGGACTCGATCAGCTTGATGTCGAGCCGCTTGCCCAGCACCTTGGCGATGCCGGCCGCCGCCATCCAGCCGGCCGTGCCGCCGCCGACGATGACGACGCGGTGTACCGGCCGTCGCTTGTTGGGATCTCGTGGGGTCATCGGTGTCTCCTTAGCGGTTCATTTTTTTAAGTGTCTGGGCGCGCAGCACGCGCGCGGCCTCGTCGTTGAGCGGCGCCAGCACATGGCGGGCGTGCTCGGGGATATGGGCCGCCGTGCTGTCGTCGGCTTCGAAGATGTAGTGGCGGAAGATCTCCTGCCAGGCCTTGCGCTGCGCCGCCGGCAGGTCGCGCATGGTGAGGAAGGCCAGCATCAGCGCGCTGGTCGGCGTGTCCATGTAGTCGGGCGACTGGCGCCACCAGTAGTTGACCAGCACGTTGAACGGGTCCAGCGCCTCGATGTGGTGCCACCACATGCTGGGGATGAAGATGGCGTCGCCCGGTCCCAGCTCGGCGGTGCACGCGTGCGCCAGCGCCTCGGCGAATTTCGGATACTTGTCGAAGTCCGGGTTCAGCAGGTCCACCAGGCTGACGGCCTGGCCGGCCGGCGTGAAGTCCAGCGGACCGATGTACAAATTCTTCAGCTGCGCCGGCGGGAACAAGGTGAAGCGGCGGTGGCCGGCCGCCACCACGGCCAGGTTGTCCGGCACGTCGTAGTGGGCGGCGATGCGCGTGCGGTTGCCGATCCAGATGCTGGCCAGCGCGTCGCGCCCGCCGAGCTTGATGTCGTTCTGTTCGCGGAAGCCGGGCAAACAGGTCTCCACCGTGGTCGAGCCGACGTAGACCGTGGCCGGCGTGGCATGGTGGCGCTTGGCTTCGATCTCGTCCAGCACGGCGGTCAGCTTGGCGTGCACCGGGTAGAAGTTGAAGCCGCTCATGTCGGCGTTGTAGAAGAAGCGGCCGCCCGCTTCCGGCGGCCCCAGCATGGCGCCCACCGTGGCGTCGCGGTAGTGGCTGCGCAGGTAGGCGTCGCCGCCGCGTTCGCCGGCCAGCGTGGCGCGCACCATCGGCCAGCTGGCGGCCAGGCCGCGCAGCACCAGCGGTTCGGTGGCGTTGAGGATGTCGTCGCCCAGGTCGTTGACGCCCAGGCCGCTGATCTCGCGCAGGGCTTCAGCCATGGGCGGCGTTCTTGCGGTCGATCAGCATGCGGAAGTTCGACAGCGAGGCCAGCACCATGTAGATGCTGTGCAGGTGCCCGGCCTGGTGCAGCGCGGCCACGGCGTCCGCGCCCAGCGCCGACAGCCTGTCCTCGTGGATGGTGTAGAAGCCGACCAGGCGGTTCTGCGAGCCGTCGTCCAGTTCGACGTCGAGCACGAAGCTTTCCAGCAGCTCGTGTTGCAGCAGCGCGGCCAGCAAGGCCGGCGTCTGTTGCAGGCCCTGGTGGATGGCCAGCAGCATCGAGCTGGCCTGTTCCAGGAACTCGCTGTTGCCGCCGTGCGGCAAGAACACTGGTTCGCCCTCGCTGCGGCTGACGCGCGGGTGGTCGACGTCGATGTGCACCATCAGCTCGCTGCCGTTGACGCCTATCATGAAGGGCTGGCGTTCGATCATCATCGGCACGTAGGGCGCGTCCCAGCGCTCGCCATGGAGGAACAGGTTTTCCTCTTCCTGGAAACCGAACAGCGCGACCGGTTCGAAGCCCAATCCGTCCGTGGTCTTGCGGAAGACGATGGGGTAGCAGGCCTGCACGTCGCGGAACTCGGACGGGAAGGTGACGGCGGCCATCTGGCGTTCGCCGAACTGCGCGCCGTGGCGGGTGATGACGCGCAGATCCTTGTGGTCTACGTTGTTGAGCAATACGGTAGTCGACATGTGGTCTCTCTAGATTTTCTGCAAGCCGTGGCGCTTGATGTGGTTGATCAGTTCGCGGTTGTCCGGCAGCGCGTCCAGCATCTTGCGGGTCAGCGCGGCCGCTTCGCGGAAATAGCCGTCGGCCAAGGCGGCCTGTTGCGGCTGCGGGTTGGTGAATTCGCTGCGGAAGCCCATGCCGTACAACACGTACTGGTAGCTGGCCGACGGGAACACTTCCTCGATGCGGTTGAAGTCGTTGCGCGACGGCGCGCGGTGGCGCCACAAGGTCAGCAGGTCGTTCAGACGCTCGGGGATGGCGGCGGTGTTGTCGCGCCAGTAGTCGCTATCGCGGCGCTGGCTCAGCACGTAGTGCAGCTTGAGGAAATCGATCACCCGTTCCCAGCGGTAGGTAAAGGCCTCGTTGAAACGTCGGGCGACGATGTCCATCGCCGCGCGCGTGGCCGGCAGCTCGTCGCTGACCATGGCGGCCGACATTTCCACCAGCGCCAGGGCCGATGCCTCCAGTGGTTCGATGAAGCCGGCCGACAAGCCGATGGCCACGCAGTTGCGGTGCCAGAAACGCTCGCGGTAGCCGGGGTTGAAGTTGAGCTTGCGCGGCGGCGGAATGTCCTGCGGGCCGCCGCTGTCGGCGATGTAGCGGCGCAGCTCGGCCTCGGCCTGGTCGTCGCCGATGTGGGCGCTGGAATACACGTGGCCGACGCCGCGCCGGGTCGGCAGGCCGATGTCCCAGATCCAGCCGGCGCTTTGCGCGGTCGACGAGGTTTGCGAGGCGATCGGATAATTATCGTCGGGGTAGGGGATCTGCACCGCCAGCGCCGAGTCGTTGTACAGCACATGCTGTTGCGAGATGAAGGGCACCTCGTAATGCCTACCCAGCAGCAGCGATTGCAAGCCGCTGCAGTCGATGAACAGCTCGCCTTCAAGCGCGCCGTGCTCCTGCGTTTGCAGCGCGGCGATGTCGCCGTTGTCGTGGCTGGCGATGCCGACCACCTTGTCCGCCACGTAACGCACGCCCAGCTTTTCCAGGCAGTGCTGGCGCAGGAAGGCGCCGAACTTGCCGGCGTCGAGGTGGTAGCCGTAGTTGGCCACCGAGGAAAATTCCGGCGTCACCACCTGCTTGGGCGCGCGGCCGTTGACGCACAGGTGCGGCTGGTAGCTGACCAGGTCGGCGAACGGAATGTCTGGATGCTGCGCCTGCCATTGTTCCGGCAGGTTCACTTCGCCATAGCCTTGCGGCAGCACGAAGGGATGGAAGTAGTAGTCGTTGTCGCCCCCGAGGTTGCCGCCCCGCCAGCGGTTGAAGCGCGAACCCTGCTTGAACGAGGCGTCGCACTCGCGCAGGAAATCGGCCTCGGACACGCCGATGCGGCGCAGCGTGTCGCGCATGCTGGGCCAGGTGCCTTCGCCGACGCCGATGGGCGCGATGTCGGGCGATTCGATCAGGGTGACGTGCAGGGACGAGCCCTGGTGGTCGGCGGCGATCAGCCCGGCTGTGAGCCAGCCGGCGGAACCGCCCCCCACGATCACGATGCGTCGGACCATAGTACTCGCCTTGAGTTGAGGATGAGATGGCTGAAAGTCTAACCGAAAAGGGCCGCTGCCCGGCAGCGGCCCCGGAACGATCAACGACCGCTTAAAACTTGTAGCGCGCGCCTATCATGTAGCGCGGACCCTGCTGCGTCACCGATTCCAGCTGCTGCTGGGTACGGCTGTGCGTGCGCTGGATCGAGTTGCCGACGTTGATGCCCTCGAACTGCAGGCTCAGCTTCTCGTTGACGTTGTAGCCGATGCTGATGTCGACCTGGCCGTATGCCTCGACGTACTGAGGATTCGGGCCGGAGCCGTCAAACGTCGACGACAGGAACTCGCCGCGCCAGTTGTAGGCCAGGCGGGCGGTGAAGTTCTTGTCCTCATAGATGCCGACCACGTTCGACGAGTTCGACAAGCCGACCAGCGCGAACTGCTCGCCGATCTTGGCGTTGTCGTACTTCAGGCCCGAGTGCACATAGGTGTAGTTGGTCGACACGCCGAAGCCGCTGTTGCCGAACATGTGCTGCAAGTTCACCTCCAGGCCGTTCAGGCTGGCCGCCTTCTGGTTGGAGAAGGAGTTGATCTTGAAGTTGGCGATCGGATCGCTCGGCTGGCCGACGATCACGCCGGTGGTGTGCACGTCTTTGGCGTTACCGGTGTCGGTCCCGGTGTCGGGGCCGCGCGTGACGCCCGGCGCGCCGTCATGGTTGCGGAAGATGTAGTCGCGGATACAGGTGGTGTCGGCGCCGGTGCAACCGCTGGCCAGCGCTTCGTTCCAGTATTTGCCGCCGACCGGGGTGTGCAGGTTGAACGGCGTGGCGTCGAACTGCGACTGGCCGGCGTAGTTTTCCAGGTTCTTGCGGAAGTAGCCCAGCGAGAAGAAGTTCTGCTTGCCGTAGTACCACTCGTAGGACAGGTCCAGGTTCTTGGACTTGACCGGCTTCAGCGCCGGATTGCCCTGGTTGCCGGTGCCGCCGTCGGCGCGGGTCAGCGAATTGAGCGTGGTGCCGCCCTGGATCTGGTCGTAGCGCGGACGGCCGATGGTTTCGCCCAGGCTCAGGCGTACCTTCTGGTCCTTGGTGAGCTCGATGTCGGAGTCAAAGCTCGGCAGCAGGTTGTGGTACTTGCCGGTCAGCGTGGTGAAGGTCGGGTCGCCGAAGGTGATCGGCAACTCGTTCTGCGACACCCAGCTGATGCCGACCGCGGCCGGCACCAGCGCGGTCGAGTTGACGTCGGTGGTTTCGTAGCGCAGGCCGATCGAGGTGCGGATCGGCAGCCTGGTGTCCCAGTCGGTGTTGAACTGGATGTAGGCCGCCTTCGATTTCTCGGCGGTGCGGGCATCGTTGTCGAAAGTGGTCTTCGGCAGGTACAGCGCCGGCTTGCCGGACGCGGTGGCCGCCAGCTGGCGCAGCTGGGCGAAGTTGAAGGTGTAGAACTGGTTGAACAGGTTGGGACTGCCGCTGCCGTCGATATGGTCGAAGTACTGGGCCACCGACGCCGGATGGAACACGCTGGCTGGATAGTCGGACGGCTTGGTGGCGCCGCTCCAGGTGTCGCGCTGCTGGTTGGAGAAGGCCGAGCGGTTCTTGACCTCGGAGGCGGTGGCGCCGAATTTCAGTTCGGACGCTTCCAGCACCTTCCAGGCGCCTTTGAGCTGGGTCTGGTCGACCTCGCCCTTCATGTAGCCGTTGGTGAACACCGAGCCGGTGACCTGCTGCGGCGCCTTGGTGAAGTCGGCGCCGGCGATGCTCAGCACCGGGAAGTCGTGGCTGAAGTCGGCCGTGGTGTCGCCGCGGCTGAAGCTGGCCGTGCCGAGCACGTTGCTCGAACCGAAGGGGCTGTCGGCCCGGGACTCGGCGGTCGAGTGGTGGGTGTCGAGCTCGAAGCGCAGCTCGCTGCTCGGCTTCCACACGGCGTTGAAGCCCAGCGATTTGTTTTGCGTCTTGGTGGCGAAGTCGGCCCCGCCCATGGCGATGTCGGAGCTGCCGTTGAGGATTTCCTTGTAGATCAGCGGGCTGGAGACGGGGCCGCCGGTCCACGAGCTGGTCGACGGGCCGAAGTTGAACCAGGCCGAGATATCGTTGCGCTTGGTCTGGATCTTGTTCTCGGAGTAGGTGTAGTCCAGCGTGGTGACCAGCTTGTCGGTCGGCTTGTACTGCAGGGTCAGCTGGGCGTTGGTGCGCTGGCGCTTGACGCCGTTGAAGTTGTAGTTCAGGTTTTGCGGCACCGAGTACAGATTGGCCCCGGTCGGGCGGTTGATCGCGCCGTCCTGCGGTATCGTACCCCAGTTGTTTTCATCGCCGCGGAACGGACCCTTCCAGCCGTTGGAGACGGCCGCGGTGTTGTAGCCCAGGTTGCGCTCCTGGTAGCTGCCGGTCAGCGCCACGCCGAACTTGTTGTTGTCGAAGGTGTTCGAGTACAGGCCGGACAGTTCCGGCGTGGCCGAGCGGCTGGCCTTGACGTCGCCCGGCAGGTTGCCGTTGGTGCTGTCGTACACACCCTTGACGCCCACGCTCGAATGCATGCCGGGACGGTCGAACGGCCGCGCCGTCATCACGTTGACGGTGGCGCCGATGCCGCCGGTCGGCGTTTCGGCGCGGCTGGTCTTGTACACCTGCAGCTGGGAGATGGCTTCCGACGCCAGGTTGGCGAAGTCGAAGGCGCGGCCGTTGAGGTCGCCCAGGTTGGAGGTCGGCATCTGGCGGCCGTTCAGCAGCACCAGGTTGAAGTCGGGGCCGACGCCGCGCACGGTGATCTTCGAACCCTCGCCGATCGAGCGGTCGATCGACACGCCGGAAATGCGCTGCAGCGATTCGGCCAGGTTGGTGTCGGGGAACTTGCCGATGTCCTCGGCCACGATGCCGTCGACGATGCCGTCGGAATTGCGCTTCAGGTTCATCGAGGACAGCAAGCTCTGGCGCAGGCCGGTCACGACCACGCTCTGGACTTCCGGTTCGGCTGCCTTGACGGATGCTTGCTGCGCCAGCGCCTGCCCGGCCGCCGCCGCGCAAGCACTGGCCACCGCCAGGCTGATTAATTTCTGTCGTGCCTTTGGATCATGCATATTATCTCCTGTGTTTTTATGAACAGCTCGCTGTGCCACTTCCCTCAACCCGGATTTGGAAAGGTTTCCATTTCGTGTGGCAAATATAGCACCGAACGAATTTCAAAGTCAATTTGCAATGCCGCATAAGCCGGCCCCGGTTTTCGTTGACAGAGGAAATCAAGCCGTGCACCATGCCTGGGAACGTTTCCAAAAAGAGACACTTTTCAACCATCAGGGAAATGCACAAGCCGTGGCCACCATCAAAGACGTAGCCCGCCTCGCGGGTGTAGGACTGGGAACCGCTTCGCGCGTGGTCAGCGGCAAGGGTTCGGTATCGCCCGCCACGCTGGCCAAGGTCAGGGCAGCCATCGCGCAGCTGGACTTCCGCCCCTCGCACGCGGCGCGCACCTTGCTGTCGGGCTCGAGCCAGATGATAGGCGTGTACATCCCGGTGCTCAGCGGCACCTTCTACACCCCCATCCTGCAAATCATCGACAACGAATTGCGCGCCGCCGGCCTGCACATGGTGGTCGCCTTCGGCGCCGGCCTGGGCGGCGCGCGCCAGCAGGCGATCGAGGGCATCGCCTTCCTGATCGAACGCGGCTGCGACGGCCTGATCCTGATGACCAATGTGCTGCACGAGGAGGACATCGGCGCGCTGCGCTTCAAGCACGAGCGCATGGTGGTGCTCAACCACAGCTTCGACAACATCGCCGGCCAGTGCTTCACGGTCGACCACACGCTGGGCGGGCGGATGGCGGCGCGCGCCTTGCTCGACCACGGCCACCGGCAGATCGCCGTGGTGGCCGGCCCGGCCAGCCTGCCGGACAACGTGGTGCGGGTCAACGCCTTCCTCGCCGAGCTGCACGCCAACGGCGTCGACACCGGCCAGCTGTGGCTGACCGAGCGCGACTTTTCGCCGGCCGGCGGCTGGTCGGCGGCCAAGGAATTGATGGACTCCAAACACCCGTGCAGCGCGCTGTTCTGCGCCAACGACGAGATGGCCGTGGGCGCGCTGTCGTATTTCCAGGAGGCCGGCATCCGCGTGCCGCACGAGCTGTCGGTGATCGGCTACGACGATACGCCCAGCGCGGAATTCTCGGCGCCGCGCCTGACCACGGTCCACATGCCGTGGCGCGAGATGACCCAGAACGGCATCAACGCGCTGCTCAACAGCTGCTACGACCTGCAGCGTCCCGTCACGCGCGGCTATCCGGTGACGATGACCTTGCGCGCCTCGCTGGCCGCGCTGCCGGCGGCCGCCAAACCGGCGCGCCGCCACAAGCCGGCCTGAGCGCCGCCTGGAAACAATGTTCAAATGCCAATGGGAAAACGTTTTCGTCGTTGTTAATTTGCCGCATGAATCTTGATTCATGGTGAAGTTTAGTGGAAACAATAGACGGTTAGTAATGATGTCTATACATTCAGCCGTAGCAACAATCATCAGTTAGCTCCAACGTTGCTATCAACAGCTACTCAACATTACGAAAATAAAAGAGATCGCACATGAAGAAGAATTTCCCATTTGCAGCGTTGTTGTTGTCCGCCAGCCCCTACGTCCTGGCCCAGGCCCAGGCCACCGCCGTCGCCCCAGCCGCCGCCGCGCAGACTGCCGCCGCGGCCGACGTGACGCCGGACGATATCCAGAAAGTGGTGATTGTTTCCACCGGTAGCCGCGGCGCCCAGCGCACGCTGGTCGACACCCCGGTCCCGATCGACATCATCGGTGCGCGCGACCTCGGCAAGACCGGCCAGGCCACGCTCGATAAATCCCTGCAATTCCGCGTGCCGTCCTTCAACACCGTGCAGACCCCGGTCAACGACGCCACCTCGCTGCTCGATCCCTACGAGATCCGCAACATGGGCCCGAGCCGCGTGCTGATCCTGGTGAACGGCAAGCGCAAGAATTCCAGCGCGCTGATCTACACCCAGACTTCCCCGGGCCGCGGCGAAAGCGGCGCCGACATTTCGGCGATTCCGGTCGACGCCATCAAGCGCATCGAAGTGCTGCGCGACGGCGCCTCGGCCCAGTACGGTTCCGACGCGATCGCCGGCGTGGTCAACATCATCCTCAAGGACAATGCCGAAGGCGGCTCGGTCACCGCGCGCGGCGGCATCACCCACGAGAGCGACGGCAAGATGGGCGGCCTGTCGCTGAACCAGGGCATGCCGCTGGGCGGCGACCGCGGCTTCTTCAACTACACGCTCGACGTCTCCAAGGTCGGCCTGTCCAACCGTCCCGGCATGGTCGACCCGCGCGGCGAGGCCAGCGACTTCAGCGATCCGAAGCACGGCGTGCCGGTCTCGCAGGTGCTGGCGGCGGCGCAGGCCTTCGTCAAGACCCATCCGGACGCCGGCAACATCAACGGCTCGCCGGAGACCCGCTCCGCCAAGGCCGAGTTCAACACCCGCTACGACCTCAGCGACACCACCAGCGTCTACGGCAACGCCGCCTACGTGAACAAGAAGGTCAACTCCTTCGCCAACTACCGCACGCCGTACTGGCGTCCGACCGACTACGGCCTGCTGCACGGGCCGCAGTACACCTACGTCGGCTATGTACCGACCTTCGTCGGCACCCTGGACGACTACAACGCCACCGGCGGCACCAAGTTCCTGGTGGGCGACTGGAACGCCGACGTCAGCCTGACCTACGGCGGCAACAAGCAGGGCTACGCGGTCGGCAACTCGGTCAACCGCGGCATGCAGGAAGACTACCTGGCGCACATCATCACCACGCCGTCGCCGACCAGCTTTGACGCCGGCGGCGTCAAGTTCAGCCACTGGGTGCTGAACGGCGACATCTCCAAGCAGCTGAGCAAGGACGTCAACTTCTACGCCGGCACCGAACTGCGCCACGAGAACTACGAGACCATCGCCGGCGACGCCGCCTCCTACTACGGCAGCGGCGCCGATTCCTACGCCGGCAACGCGCCGCAGAACTCGTTCCCGTCGTCGCGTTCCAACTATGGCGCCTATGCCGGCGCCACCTGGGATATCAGCCCGGCCTTCCTGATCGACGCCACCGGCCGCTACGAGAAGTACACCGACTTCGGCAGCGCCTTCGTCTGGAAGACCTCGACCCGCTACAAGATCAACGAACAGTTCACGCTGCGCGCGTCGGCCTCGACCGGTTTCCGCGCGCCATCGCTGGCGCAGATCTACACCCAGAAGGCGCAGTACTCCTTCGTGCCGGGCAAGGGCATCCTGGTGTCGGGCCTGGTCAACAACATCTCGTCGGCCGCCGCCGCCTTGCAGGTGCCCAAGCTCAAGGCCGAGAAGTCCAACAACATCACGCTGGGCCTGGGCTTCAAGCCGGACAACAACACCAGCATCACGATCGACTACTACAACATCAAGGTCAAGGACCGCATCGTCCTGAGCACCGAGATCAAGCCGATCTGCAATCGTGACGACTTCACCGGCCCGACCGCCGATGCCGACTACACCGCCTGCGTGGCGGCCAGCCCGCTGGACCAGCAACTGGGCAAGGCCAACATCGTCTCGGCCAGCTTCTTCGTCAACGCGCTGACCAGCCGCACCGAAGGCATCGACTACGTCGCCTCGCGCAAGAACATTGCTTTCGCGGACGGCAAGGTGACGCTCAACCTGTCGGGCAACGTGTCGCTGAAGAACGAACGCGAAGGCGCGGTCAACAATCCGGGCCTGATCGCCTCGGCCAACCAGTCGGTGCTCAACGCCACCACCGAAGCGCTGATGTTCACCTCGCGTCCGAAGTTCAAGACCATCATCGGCGCCGACTGGGATTACCAGCAGCTGAACCTGTCGCTGAACAACACCGTGTTCGGTCCTACCCACTTCCGCAACGCCGGCATGGATGAGAACCTGGAAGTGGCGTTCAAGACCAAGATGGTGACCGACTTCTCGCTCTCCTACGCGCTGACCCCGAGCACCACCTTGTCGTTCAACATCAACAATATGTTCAACACCACGCCGAGCTGGCACTTCAACGCCCGCAACGCCAAGGGCCAGGCCATCCTGGACAGCAAGGTGGTCGATTCCGTGACCGGCATGACGCCGTACGAGGCGCAGACCAACCTGGTGACCTTCAACGGCCGCTACTCGATGGTGACCTACGATGGCTCGCAGTTCAGCCAGCTGGGCCGCACCTTCGCCGCCTCGCTGAACTATCGCTTCTAAGCGGCACGCCGCAGCTATAATGAGGTCCGCTGCTCCGCAAGGGGCGGCGGACCTTTTTTTATGGAGTGCTACACATGGTTTCGTTACAAGATCAATTGCTGAAGGCCGGCCTGGTGGCCAAGAACAAGGTCAAGGTCGCCAATCAGGAAAAGAGCAAGCAGAAGAAGGAAGAGCGCCGCTCCGGCACCCAGAGCGTCGACGAAGCCAAGCTGGCCGCGCAGGAGGCGCAGCGCAAGCTGGCCGAGCGCAACCGCGAGCTGAACGCGCAGCGCGACGCCGTCGCGCAGCAGAAAGCCATCCTGGCGCAGATCGCGCAGATGGTGCAGCAGAACCGCCAGGACAAGGGCCGCAACGGCGACATCGCCTACCACTACACGCACGGCAGCAAGATCGAGCGCATGTTCGTGACGGCGGCGGTGCGCGAGCACCTGGTGGCCGGCCGGCTGGTGATCGTGGTGCTGAACGGCGTGGCCGAGCTGGTGCCGCGCGTGATCGCCGACAAGATCGCCGAGCGCGACGCCACGCTGGTGGTGCGCGTCAACAAGAGCGCCGCCGTGGTGGAGGAAGACGACCCTTACGCCGCCTTCCAGATCCCGGACGATTTGATGTGGTAACAGATCCGTCGGCCGGTGCGCGTGCGGACGTCCGCTGCGCACCGGCGATGTTGTTTAATAATGGAAAATAAATTTCCAACTAGACATTTCAGTTGTTCTTGTGATATTTTTGCGCGGTTCGATGTTTTTCGCTTCGATTTAACGCTTTTCGCTCAAAAATAATTCACCAGGGATAACTCATGAAGTCATTCAATTTCTCGCGCAAGCTCGTCGCGGTTGCGGCATTGGCGCTGTTGAGCACCGGCGCGGCCATGGCCGGCACCAACGGCGACACCGTCAATGCACGCTATTTCTTCCCGGACGCCAATTCGGTGTACTCGGACCTCGGTACGGCGACGGTGAGCGGAGCGGGCGCCAATTTTTCCGGCATGGGATACTTCCAGCTGCACGTCACCGACACCCAGATCATTGCCGATCATTTCGTTATTTCGGCAATGTGGGGCCGGGAACCGTTCAATGGTTTTAAGGTAAGCGACTTGAGCAAGGATTTCTCGCAGTCGTACTCGGTGGACGGCAGTACCAATATGGTGGGCTTCAGCGCCGCCAACGTTGCCGTCAATGGCGCGGTCGCGTCGATTAACTGGAATAGCCTGGCCTTTAATACCGGTACCAAGGTTGTGCTCAATATCAGCGCCGTGCCCGAACCGGAAACCTACGCCATGCTGGCCGCCGGTCTGGGTCTGCTGGGCGTGATGGCCCGCCGCCGCAAGGCCTGAACCAGGCGCTAGCCGCATACAAGAACGCCCACGCTATATCGTGGGCGTTTTGTTTTGCGTTGGGGAGGTCAGGCGCTCAAGCGCGCCTTCAGCAGGCTCATGCCTTGCGCCAGCAGGCCGTCGGCCGGCACTTCGCCGTGCGGCGTCAGCTGGTCGATAATCTGCGGTAGCAGGCTGGCCAAGCCGGACGAGACCTGCTGCGGATCGATGCCGGCCTGGCCGGCGATCTGCTGCAGCTGGTCCGAGCCCAGCGCATCCTCCAGCTGGTCGCCGGAAATGGCCTGGTTGGGGCCGGTGCCCACCCACGACATGACCTGCTCGGCCAGTCCGCTTTGCTTGAGTTGCTCCAGCACGGCCGGCACGCCGCCGGCATGGTCTATCATCGCCATCACGCCCGACAGCAAGTTCCCCTGCTGCGCTTCGCCTTGCTGGCCGCCCAGCGATCCCAGTACTTGTCCTGCCAGTTGATCCAGTAAGCTCATCATGTTCTCCGGTGGGGTAAGGCAATGGAGATGGCATTTTTGCACTGAATCAAGGCCGGGGCAAGCAACTTTTGCGGCGGCGCAGCATGGCTCGCCGCGTCAGGCCAGCAGCTTGAGCAGGGCCGCCGCCGCCGCTTCCGACGAGGCCGGATTCTGGCCGGTGACCAGCAGGCCGTCGGTGACGGCGTAGGCTTGCCAGTCGGCCAGCTTGGTGTAGAGGCCGCCGTGTTCCTTCAGCATGTCCTCGACCAGGAAGGGCACGACCTGGGTCAGGCCGACCGCTTCCTCCTCGGTGTTGGTGAAGCCGGTCACCTGCTTGCCGCGCACCAGCGGGCTGCCGTCGGCCGCCTTCACGTGGCGCAGCACGCCGGGCGCGTGGCACACCGCCGCCACCGGCTTGCCGGCCGCCAGCATGGCTTCGATCAGCGCGATCGAGGCGCGGTCCTCGGCCAGGTCCCACAGCGGGCCGTGGCCGCCCGGATAGAACACGGCGTCGAAGTCGGCCGCCGAGACCTCGGCCAGCTTGCCGGTGTGGGCCAGCACGGCTTGCGCGGCGGTGTCGGCCTTGAAGCGGATGGTGGCCGGGGTCTGCGAATCGGGCGCGTCGCTTTTCGGGTCCAGCGGCGGCTGGCCGCCCAGCGGCGACACCACCGTCAGCTGCGCGCCGGCTTCCTTCAACGCGTAGTAGGGGGCGGCGAATTCCTCCAGCCAGAAGCCGGTTTTGTGGCCGGTGTTGCCCAGCTGGTCGTGCGAGGTGAGTACCATCAGGATGTTCATGGTCAGTCCTTGTGTGTGAGGTGGAGGGGCTTACAGTGCAGCTTCAAGAATGCGGCGGCTGCGCGCCAGGTCGATGTCGCGGTGTTCGCCCAGGCTGGTCATGCCGTGCGCGGCCAGCTGCGCCAGCACGGCTTCGACCGCTTCCTGTCCCAGCTGGTAGGCCGACAAACGGGTCGGGATGCCGAGACCTTCGAAGAACGCGCGGGTGTGGGCGATGGCGGCGGTTATGCGCTGCTCCTCGCTGCCGTCGCGGATGCCCCACACGCGCTCACCGTATTGCAACAGCTTTGCGTGCTTGGTGGCGCGCTGCACGTCCAGCAGCGACGGCAGCACCAGCGCCAGGGTGCGCGCGTGGTCGATGTCGTACAGCGCGGTCAGTTCGTGGCCGATCATGTGGGTGGCCCAGTCCTGCGGCACGCCCGCGCCGATCAGGCCGTTCAGCGCCAGGGTGGCGGTCCACATCAGGTTGGCGCGGGTGGCGTAGTCGTCCGGGGCGGCCAACGCCTGCGGGGCGATCTCGACCAGCGTCTGCAGCAAGCCTTCGGCAAAGCGGTCCTGCGCCAGCGCCTGCACCGGGTAGGTCAGGTATTGCTCGACCGTGTGGACGAAGGCGTCGACCAGGCCGTTGGCCACCTGCCTGGTCGGCAGCGTGAAGGTCTTGGACGGATCGAGCACCGAGAATTGCGGGAACAGCAGCGGGCTGCGGAACGGCAGCTTGGTGTGGATGGCCTTGTGGGTGACCACGGCGCCGTTGTTCATTTCCGAGCCGGTCGCCGGCAGGGTCAGCACGGCGCCGAAGGGCAGGGCGCGGCGCACCTTGGCGCCGCCGCTCTGGGCGATCTCCCACGGCTCGCCGTCGTACAGCGCGGCGGCGGCGACGAACTTGGTGCCGTCGATGACCGAGCCGCCGCCGACGGCCAGCAGGAAGTCGATCTCATCGCGGCGCACCTGTTCGACCGCGCGCATCAGGGTTTCGTAGCTGGGGTTGGGTTCGATGCCGCCGAATTCGCGGCTGACGCGTTCGCCGAGCGCGCGCCGCACCTCGGCCAGGGTGCCGGTCTTTTCAGCGCTGGCGCCGCCGTAAAGGATCAGCACACGGGCGTTGTCCGGCACCAGCTTGGACAGCCGGGCGATGGTGTCGGCGCCGAAGACGATCTTGGTCGGGTTATGGAATTCAAAATTGTTCATGCGAGCTCCTGTTATTAGACTGGTCGTCTAGTGATGCGCTAAAAAAACGGGGTCAAGTCTGACATTCGGACACGGGCCCAGCCGTAACGGCCAATACGGCTGGCTTCGTGTCCGAATGTCAGACTTGACCCCCATGGGTGTTGGTTGGCAGGCCCAGCATGGTTAGCGTGGTCTGCCAGGCGGCGCGCAGGGCGCTGGGCTCGCGCCGCAGCTTGGTCAGCAGCGCCGCGCCCAGCCACAGCTGGTACAAGGCCAGCGCCGTCAGCTTGGCGTCGGCCACCTGGCGCAGCGAACCGTCGGCCTGCGCCTGTTCGAGGCACACCGCCAGGCGGGCGACGATGCGGTTGGTGCCCTCCAGCAGCGTGACGCGCATGGCTTCCGACATGTCGGCCACCTCGCCGCTGAGCTTGACCACCAGGCAGCGGCAGTCGCAACTGTCCGCGTCCAGGTCGTCCCAGCTGGCCCAGTAATCCATCAGCGAGCGCGCGGCGCTTTGGCCGGGCTGGCTCAGCACGGTTTCCATCTGCGCCAGGTAGCGCTCGATATAGTCGTCCAGCAGCGCCTCGCCGAACAGCTCCTTGGACTTGAAGTAGTGGTAGAAGGAGCCCTTGGGCACGCCCGCCGCCGTCAGGATCTCGTTCAAGCCCACGCCGGCAAAGCCTTTGCCGGTGATGATGGTCTTGCCCGTGTCCAGGATGTGCTGGCGGACGTTGTGGTGTTCTGTGGTCATGGTGGACGCATCATAACACAATTAGACCAGTCGTCTAGTCCTGCGGGTCAGCGCGCCGATCACGCCCAGGCCGGCGAGCAGCATCGCGTAGGCGTCCGCTTCCGGCACGGCGCGCACCACCAGCTGCTCGCCATACGGAGAGGCGCCCGGCGCGCCGGCCCAGGAGCCGAACGGCTGGCCCTGGCCGTCCTGCCAGTCGCAATTGCTGTAGCTGTTGCTGAAGTAGGGCGCGGCGCAGGCGGCGGCGCCGGCCAGTTGGCCGTTGATCGCGGAAAAGTAGGCGCCGCTCATGGGATCCGTGCCGCCCAGCGGCACGTTGGCGCCGGCGAACAGGAAGTCGCTGGCCTGCGGGGCGTCGGCCAGTTCCGCGGCGGTCGGCAGGCGCCAGCCGAATTGCGACTGGTAGGACAGGTCCAGCCCGCTCGACGCGGGCAGCGGCGAGGCCCATGCCCAATCGAGCTTGTTGCGCGTGATGTAGGCGTTGCTGGCGAGCGGCGCGTCGATCTGCGCCGCTACGGCGGCGCCGACGGCGGTGCACAAGACGATGGCGATGGTCAGGCGTTTGACAAAAATCATGGCTTCCTCAATTCGATGGGCGGCGTAGGGAGAAAAATGTTACATCGACAACTGCCAAAAAACAATTAGAATAATTGAACTAAAATTAAGTTTATGCCACCGCAGCAGGAATCTACACAGGAATCGCCATGCAGCTGTCCGCCGCCCTGCCAAGTCAAGCCCAGCTGCACGCCTGGCTGCCGCCCTTTGTCGCGGCGGCGTTGGCGTGGAATCTGCTCGCGCTGTCCGGCGCGCTGGCCAGCTATGGCGACGCCCAGCAGCATGGCACGGGCCACGCCTCGTTCGCGCTGACGCTGCTGCGCTTTGTGGCGCAGCACTTGCCGCTCGTGGCGCTCAGCCTGGTGCTGGCGGTCGGCTTTTATCGCGCGCAACGGCGCGCGCCGCAGTTGGCGCAGCTGCTGCCGGCCTATCTCGGCGTGCTGGCGCTGGGCGTGCCCCTGCTGTGCATCTGGCAAAGCGCGATCGACGGCGTTTTCAGCGGCAGGGGCCTGGCCTCGCCGCTGGCCTTGCTCCAGCAGCAGGGCGCGCTCAGCTGGTGGTTCCAGGCCCTGCTGCTGACGCTGGCGTTCTGCGCCCACCTGGCCTACAGCGCCTGGCGCCACGCGCATGCGCAGGCGCTGGCCTGGCAGCTGGCGCAACAAGCCAACCTGGCGCTGCGGCTGCGCTTGTTGCAGGGCCAGCTGGAACCGTATTTGCTGTCGGGCGCGCTGGCCGGCATCGCCCGGCTGAACCGCCAGGGCTTGCGCGAGCCGGCCACGCGGGCGCTGGCGCGCTTGAGCGACCTGCTGCGTTATGCGCTGCGCGCCAGCCGCTCGGACTGGCAAAGCGTGGCCGATGAGGTGCGCTTCCTGCGCGACTATCTCGACCTGCAGCGCATCTGCCGCGACGCCGGCCTGGACGTCGCATGGCAGCTGGAAGCGCTCGACTGGAGCGGCTACCGCTGCCCGCCGCTGCTGCTGTTGCCGCTGCTGGAGCAGGCGCTGGAGGCAGCGCCGCCGCGGCTGACGGTGCGCATCGTCCGCCAGCCAACGGACGAGGGCGGCCTGGTGCTGGTCGAACTCAGCTATCCGCACGGGGCCCGCGCGGGCAGGGGCGCGGCGCTGGCAGCGCTGGAGGCGCGGCTGGCCTTGCAGTACGGCGGCGCCGCCACGCTGGCGCTGCAGACCGATGGCGAGCTTACCCATCTCCGCCTGGCCTATCCGGTGGCGCGCCATGATGATTGACGCCATCGCCCTGCCGCAAGCCGCGCCGGCATCCGCGTGGCCGGCGCTGCGTGCGCTGCGCGCATGGCGGCCGTGCCTGCTGATCCTGCTGGGCTGGCAGCTGCTGGCGCTGCTCGAAGCGCTGGCCAGGGCCATCGACGCCGGCCACGCCGGGCGCGCGCTGGCGCTGCCGGCCTTGCTGTCGACGCTGATGCTGCAATACCTGCCGCTGGTGTGCAATAGCTGGCTGCTGGCGCTGGTGTTCCGCCGCTGGCCCGAGCGGCTGGCGCGGCGCTCGGCCTTGCTGCTGGCGCTAATGCTGTCGATGGCGGTGTTCCTGCCACTGCTGACCGGCGTCGATATCCTGGTGGTGCTGCTGCGCGACGGCCGCCCGCTGGCCGACTTCCCCGCCATGCTGGACCAGGTCGGCCGCATGACCTGGTGGTACAACCTGTTCGTGGTGGGCCTGGCCTTCCTGGCGCAGGCCGGCTACAGCGCGTGGCGCCGCGGCCGGCAGCAGGAACTGTCGGCGCAGCGGGCGCAGACGGAACACCTGCAACTGCGCCTGGGCCTGCTGCAAGGCCAGCTCAAGCCGCACTTCCTGTTCAACGCGCTCAACAGCATCAGCGCGCTGGTGCGCACCGCCGATGCGGCGCTGGCCGACCAGGCGCTGGGCCATCTGGAGCAGCTGCTGAACTATGCGCTGGCGGTGGGCCAGGGCAAGCCGGCCAGCGTCGCCGACGAGTTGCATTTCCTGCGCGGCTACCTGGCGCTGCAAAGCCTGCGCTACGGCGACCGCATGCAGCTGGACTGGGCGATCGAGCAGCGCGACTGGAGCCGCCATGCCTGTCCGCCGCTGCTGTTCCAGCCGCTGGCCGAGAACGCCGTGCACCACGGCGTCGAGGCGCACCAGCAGCCTTGCCGCATCCACATCGGGCTCGAGTATGCCGCCGGCATGCTGCGCCTGCGTATCGCCAATCCGGTGCTGGCCGCCTCGCGCGCCGGCACCGGCCTGGGTTTGAGCATGACGCGTGAACGCCTGGACATCCTGTACGGGCCGCGCGCTGAACTGAACATAGACGCCGATGAACACCACTATGCGATCGAACTACGCTTCCCCGTCGACGGCCCGGCCCAGGACGGTCCTGATCGTCGACGATGAACTGCCGGCCATCGCCAACCTGGAATGGCTGCTGGCCCGGCATCCGCAATGGCGGGTGCTGGAATCGTGCCGCTCCAGCGAGCAGGCCAGGGCGCGCTTGCAGAGCGCGCCGGTCGACCTGATCCTGCTCGACATCCAGATGCCGGGCCAGTCCGGCCTGGAGTTCGCGCGCGAGCTGTGCCAGCGGCCGGGCGCGCCGCTGATCGTGTTCGTCACCGCCTACGACGAGCACGCGCTGAGCGCCTTCGACATCTTCGCGCTGGACTATATGCTCAAGCCCTTCGACGACGAACGCTTCGACCTGATGCTGCGGCGCGCGGCGCTGATGCTGGAGCTGAACCAGCAGGCGGCGATGAACGGCGCGGTGCACGCCTACCTGCGCGACCGCGCCGCCGACGAGGCCGGATACAGCGCGCCGCCCTTGCAGCAGGTGGTGGTGCGCACCGCCGCCGGCCTGGAGCGCATCGCCCTGGACGATGTGCTGTGGCTGGGCGCGGCCGGCAATTATGTCGAGCTGCATCTGGCCGGGCGGGTGGTCCTGCACCGCAGCACCATCACCGCCATCGTCGAACGCTTGCCGGAAGATGCGTGGGTGCGGGTGCACCGGACGGCCGTGGTGCGGCGCAGCGCCATCGCCGGCCTGCGCAGCGACAGCGACGGCTACTACGCGGTGCGCCTGGCGCAGGGCGATACGGTGCGGGTCAGCGCGCGTTACCTCAAGCAGGTGCAGGCCATGTTCGCCTGAAGGCCCGGTTCGTCCCAGAACTGGCGCGATTGATCACATTGTCATAGCCGACAGGTTTACCTCCGTGGCAAGCTAGCTTCACCTTATGGCTTACCTCAGGAGGAACACCAGAATGAACAAGATCGGTATCAAACTGCTGGCGCGGATGGCGGCGATGATTTTCGCCTGCGCCGCGCTGGGCGCAGGCGCGCACGCGCAGTCGCTGGAATCGGACAAGTCGCTGGAACAGAGCGTCAAGATCGTGCGCGTCCATAATCTCGATTTTCCCGTACTCGACGTCGGCAAAGGGCCTGTCGTCTTGCTATTGCATGGCTTCCCTGATTCGCACCGCGTGTGGCGTCATCAGGTGGCGCCATTGGTGCGCGCCGGCTACCGCGTGGTGGCGCCGGACCTGCGCGGCTTCGGCGACGCGCCCATCCTGCCGGCCGTGTCCGACTACACCATCGGCAAGGTGCTGGGCGACGTGACCGGCCTGCTCGATGCGCTCGACATCAAGCAGGCGCGCGTGGTCGGCCACGACTGGGGCGCGGTGGTGGCCTGGTACCTGGCGGCGTTCTTCCCGGACCGGGTGGAGCGGCTGATGGTGATGTCGGTGGGCGCGCCATGGAACCCGGCGTTCAACAGCATCGAGCAGCGCGAAAAGTCCTGGTACTCGCTGTATTTCCAGTTTGAAGGCGTGGCGGAAGCGCGCTTCCGGCAGAACGACTATGCCTTCTTGCACGCCCTGAGCCGCGACGAGGGCGACATCGACGCGGCCATCGCCCACTTCAAGCTGCCGGGGACCTTGACCGCCGGGCTCAACTGGTACCGCGCCAATTCGAAGCCGTCGATGCCGCCGCCGGACGGCACGCCGGCGCCGCCGACCCCCAAGGTGCATTGCGATGTGGTGGGCGTCTGGAGTGATCGCGACCACTACCTGACCGAGGAACAGATGCAAGCCTCGGTCGACGAAGTCACCGGCAAGTGGCGCTACCACAGGGTGGACGGGGCGGGCCACTGGATGATGCTGGAACATCCCCGTCGGGTCAGCGAACTGATACTCGATTTCCTCGAGCGTTAGGCCGCTGCGGCCGGTCAGCCGCGGCGCACCAGTTTCATGCCGTTGGCGCGGCCGGTGTAGGCCACCATGCCGGTGATCTTGCCGGCATGGTTGCGTTCCAGCCGGACCACCAGACTGCTGGCGCTGAAGGCGTCGGCGAACACATTGCTCATCGGCATCTCGCCGAAGCGCGGCACCGTCAACCACAGCTTGCCGTCCTTGAGTTTCATGACGAAGGTGGCGTTCAGTTCGGCGCTGTAGTAGCTGCCGGCGACGGCGGCCAGCTGTTCCGGCTTCATGCTGCCGGCGCTGACCCGTTCGAAGCGGGCCGCCGGTTCGCCCGGACGCTCGACCACCAGCGTGCGGTCGGTGATGGTGGCCGGCTTGGCGGTGCGCTTGGGGTCGCGCATGAAGCGGCCTTCGCCGACCGGCAGCAGTTCCTGCTTCATGCCCGGCCCGGTGTACCACAGCTTGCCGTCCAGCGCCTCGACCCGGCGCAGCATGCCTTCGCGCGCGTTCCAGTAGACGCCGGCATAGCGGGCCGGATCGGCCAGCGGCACGGCCTGCGCTTCGGCGGCGGCCGCCGCCACCGGGAATTCGCCGGCCGCGTAGATGTCGGCCACCCGGCGCGCCAGGCTGCTCGGGTCGAGGTCGGGGCGGTTGCACAGCACGGCCACGCCCAGCTTCAGCTTCGGCAGGCGCAGCAGTTCCGCCTTGTAGCCGGCGAAGGCGCCGGCGTGCGACACCACGTCCAGGCCGCGATAGTTGTCCAGCATCAGGCCGCGCGCATAGTTCAGCGGGGTGCCGTCGTTGAGCTTGCCCACGGCCTGCAGCTGCTCGACCAGCTGGGCGCCGCCGACCTTGGGCTGGTAGAAATTGGCGTCCCACTTGGCCAGGTCGGCCACGGTGGACTGGACCGCGCCGTCGCCGGTATGTTCCCAGTTCGACATCAGCAGCGCAAAGCTGGCGGGGCCGTTTGGACGGTAGGCGGTGGCGCGCCGCGGCACCACCGTGTCGTGGTCGTCGAGGATGCGGGTATCGCTCATGCCCAGCGGCTCGAAGATGCGCGCCTTGGCGAAGGCGGCCATGCTGCCGCCGCTGACTTTTTCGACGATCTGGGCCAGCAGCAGGTAGCCGGTGTTGCTGTAGGCGTAGGCGCTGCCGGGCTGGAAGTTCAGGCCCTGCTGGCGCGCGACGTCGGCCACGGCCTCTTCGTTGGTGCTGACGTCGCCCAGGGCCACGCCTCTCAAGTTCATCAGCAGCAGATAGTCGCGCAGGCCGCTGGTGTGGTGCAGCAGGTGGTCGACGGTGATCGGCGTGCCGTAGTCCGGCAGTTGCGGCAGGTAGCGGCGGATGTCGTCGTCCAGTTTGAGCTTGCCGTCCTGCACCAGCAGCAGGATGGCGGCGGCGGTGAATTGCTTCGAGGTCGAGCCGAGGTCGAAGACGGTGTGTTGCGCATCGATGGCGACGCCGTACTCAAGGCTGGCGGCGCCGTAGCCTTGTTCCAGCAGCGGCTTGCCATCGCGCCAGGCGGAGACGGCGCAACCGGGCGCGTCGGCCTTGGCGTAGGGGGCGAACAGGGTCGCGACCTGCTCGACGGGCGTGGCGGCGCCGGCGGCATGGGCCAGGACCAGGGCGGACAGCAGCAGGGACAGGCGGGTAGGGTTTTTCATGGTGATCTCCGTTGTGGTTAGGTGTTGTAGTGAAGTATAACACCGGCACTGATGGGGATGTCAACATTGAAATTAATTAATTTGTGGAATGGGGTATGCTGGCGATATGCCGCATTCGAACGCCAAGCCCGGTCCCCGTTTCTGGCGGGACGCCAACCTGCCCCACATCGAGGCGCGGGCGGTGGGCGATGGGCGCAAGCTGGGCTACGCCAGGCACTCGCACGAGACGTTTTCGATCGGCGTGATCCGGGATGGCCACACCAACTACCTCAACCAGTCATCGCGCCAGCTGGTGGGGCCGGGCGCTGTCGTGCTGATGAATCCGGGCGATGTGCACGCCTGCAATCCGGTGGGCGATGAGACCTGGTCGTATCGCATGCTGTATGTCGACCGCGGCTGGCTGGCCGGCTTGCAGCGGGAATGGGGCTTCAGCGCCAATGCCGACTTCCGCCCCTACGCGGCGACCATGAGCACGGCGCCGGCGCTGTACGCGGGCTTCAACCATTTTTACGAGGTGTTGACTGCCGGCGGCTCCGACCATCTGCTGCGGCAGTGCGCGGCCGTGAGCTTCTTCGAGCAGGTCCAGTCCGGCCTCGATCCGGCCGCCCTGGTCGAGCGCGAAGCGAACCGCAAGCTCGAACGCGCGGCCGACTACATCAACGACAATTGTGCTGCGGCGCTGAGGCTGGAGGATATCTGCGGCGCCGCCGGGCTCTCGCCCTCGTACCTGATCCGCGCCTTCAGGAAGCGCTACGGCATGACGCCGCACGCCTACCTGCTGAACCGCCGCATCCAGCTGGCGCGCGGCTTGCTCAAGGAGGGCAGGGCGATTGCCGAGGTCGCGCTGGAGACGGGCTTTGTCGACCAGGCGCATTTCCAGCGCATCTTCAAGCAACTGCTGGCGGCGACGCCGGGACAGTACCTGCGCTGAGCAGCAGGTAGGCGGCGCTGGCCGCCAGCAGCAGCGCCATGGCGCGGTTAAACCAGCGCATGACGGCGGGATCGCCCAGGCGGCGGCGCAGGAAGGTGCCGGCATAGGCCCAGCAGGCGATCGACAGGTAGCAGATCACGAAGTACAGCGCCGCGAACTGCCACACCAGCACGGCGTCGCCGTCGGCGGCAAACGCGCCCATGCCCGCCACCGACGCCACCCAGGCTTTGGGATTGAGCCATTGCATGGCGGCGCCGGCCGCCAGCGACGGCCCCCCGGCGCCGCCGGCCAGCGACAGCGCGCCGTCGTCGCGCGCCAGCTTCCACGCCATGAACAGCAGGAAGGCCACGCCGGCCAGCTGTATCGCCCGCGTCAGGGCCGGCAGTTGGGTCAGCAGTTCATGCAGGCCCAGGCCGGTCAACAGCAGCAAGGCGGTGAAGCCAACGGTGGCGCCGGTGACGTGGCGCATGCTGGCGCGCAAGCCGTGCTGCGCCCCGCTGCTGAGGGCGACGATGTTGACCGGGCCGGGGGTGATCGACGAGGCCAGGGCGAAGGCCGCCATGGAAATCAGGATGCTCATAGTTGCGTATCTCCGGTAAGAATGAATCATGCCGGAGCGACGATACGCGGCGCGCGCAGCGCCGTATTGTAGAAAACAACCCTTCAGCAGGCGCGGATCACGCAGCCATGCGCGGCCAGCTTGCCGTGCGCCTGGTCCCAGCCATCGGCATACAGCACCGGGCCGGCCGGGGCCTCCAGCGTCACCGGCCGGTCCGACAGATTGGCCAGCACCGTGATGGCGCCGGCGCCACTGCCGCGCCGCATGCCGATCACGCCTGGCGGCAGTTCCTCGATGAACGCGGTGGCGTCCTGGCGCAAGGCCGGATGGGCGCGCCGCAAGGCCAGCAAGGCGCTGTAGTGCTTGTGCATGGCGGGGTTGAAGGCGCCCCAGTCGAGCCGGTAGCGGTCGAACAGCACCGTCCAGTCGCGCCAGCTCGGTTCGTCGAACTCCTGGCCCATCAGGATGTGCGGCACGCCATCCATGGTCAGCAGCAGCGCCGCCGCCGCGCGGTGGGCGCCGGCGCCGAGCACCTTGCTGGCGCGCGGTTGTTCCTTGTCTTCCAGCCAGCGCATGCGCAGCGCGCCGCGCGGGAAGCTGTAGGTCGACTCTTTCCAGTACAGGGCAAAGGCGGACGCGTCGGCCTGGCCGCAGGCGACGCGGCGCAGCATCTCGCGCGTGCCGCCTTCATAGGTCAGGTCGCAGCTGTGCAGGTGATGGAATTCGTCGTAGGACTGCGAGATCAGCGCGATGTCGGGCCGCAGCGCCGCCAGCGCGCCGCGGATCTCGGCCAGGAAATCGGTGGGCGTGATGTCGGAATCGTCCAGGCGCAAGCCGTCGAAGCCGTAGCGGCCGACCCAGCGCCGCATGGCCGCGATCAGCTCGGTGCGCAGCGCGCGCTTGCTGAAATCGAAGCCGGCGAAGTACTCGCGTTGCGGCACCGCGTAAAAGACCTGGCCGTCGGCGTCGCGGGTGTACCAGTCGGGATGGGCGGCGGTCCAGGGATGGTCGGCGCTGCTGCGGTTGAGCGTCCAGTCGAACACCACGCGCATGCCGCGCGCGTGGATGGCGTCGACCAGCGCCTGCAGGGCGGTCTCCTCGCCCAGCGCCGGATCGATGGCGTCGAAGTCGAGCACCGCGTAGGGATCGCCCAGCGTGCCGCGCCGTCCCTGCAGGCCGATCGGATGGATGGGCATCATCCAGATCACGCTGACGCCCAGTTGTTCCAGATAGTCGAGACGGGCGCGCACGCCGTCGAAATCGCCGCCGAAAGCGGGCACCGACAGCTGGTAGATCACCGCCTCGCGCAGCCACGCGGGACTGGCCAGCGCCTGATGGCGGCGGTAGAGCGGGCCGGCCGCGTCGGCGTCCAGCCCGCGCTGGCGCATCAGCACGTCGCCATGCTCATCCACCGTCAGGCAGGAATTGTTCTGGCCATCCTCGGAGATCCAGGGATTGGCGGGATCCGGTATCCAGTGCGTGCCATCGACGACGAATTTGTACAGGTGGCGGCCGGCGGCGATCGGCAGCATGCCTACCCAGCGGCCGGGTGCCACTTGCTCGAGCTGGCAGGCGTCGCCTGCCCAGCAGTTGAAAGTACCAGCCAGCGCGACGCTGCGCAGTCCCGGCGCGCCCTGGTAACGAAAGCGGATGCCTGCTGCGCAGCGTTGGGGCAGTTGTTCGGGGGAGGTCTGGAATTGGATGTTCATTGTGTTATTCAACTACAAAAATGTATTTAAGTAAATAAATATCCCGTTGATATGTGAGTTTTCACAATTTGATAATGTAGTTTAGGTACTTTATGGGGCGGTCTTGATACGGCGCAACGGCTGTGATTATTTGATAGTTTTGACTGGGCAGAAAGCGCACATACTTAAGGTCTTGCCCGGTAGATTATTCTTCGAGGTGACACCTATGATGTTCAGCAATATGTCGGCACGCCGCTTTGGTTTGCCGTCCGCCCGCCTCCCTCCGCGATTACCTGTCATGTACCTGGCCATCTTCTTTGTGGTGCTGGTGTGCAGCTCGCTGATCGGCACCCATGTATGGCTGACCGCGCACGCCCGCAGCGTGCAACTGAACGAATCGGAAATCGCCGCCGCCAACCTCGCGGAAGCCCTGGGGCAGCATGCTTATGACACGATCAAGGAAGCCGATACGGTCCTGGTCGGACTGGTGGAGCGGCTTGAAAACGACGGCAAGCTGGAGCTTGAGCTGGACCGCTTCCATACCCTGCTGGAGCGCCGGGTTGCGGAGTTGCCGCAACTGCACGGCCTCTTTGTTTATGGCGACGATGGGCGCTGGCTGGTCAATTCCCAGCACGTGCTGCTGAAGGGGCAAAACAACTCGGATCGCGAGTATTTCATCTACCACCGCGAGCATGCGGATCGGGGCGTGCATATCGGCCCGCCCGTGCGCAGCAAATCAACCGGGGATTGGATCGTCACGGTGTCGCGCCGTTTCAACCAGGCGGACGGCGCCTTTGGCGGGGTGGTGCTGGCGACCATCAATATGGACTATTTCCAGAAATTCTTCCAGCGTTTCAAAATCGGCCAGGATGGCGCGATTCAGCTGGTGCTGGATGACGGCATCTTGCTGGTGCGCCGGCCATTCAACGAACAATCGCTGGGCAGGGATATTTCCAAATTGCCGCTGTTCCATGATTACTTGCCCAAGGCCGCGGTCGGCACCGTCACGTTCACCTCGGCGCAGGACGGCGTGACGCGGATCAACAGCTACCGGCGCCTGGAAGCCTATCCGCTGGTGGTCTCCGCCGCCTTGTCCAGGGATGAAGTGCTGGCGCAATGGCGGGCCGATGCCTATCTCTACAGCGGCGGCGTCGTCATCCTGGTGCTGGTGATCTGCCTGCTGGGAATTCGGCTGGTGCGGCAGATTAATTTGCGGACACAGGCGGAGGCGGAACTGGTGCATACGCGCAATTCGCTGGTGACGCTGAATCAAACGCTGGAGCGCCTGGCGATGCAGGATGGCTTGACCGGCCTGTCCAATCGTCGCCATTTTGATGCCTCGCTGAAGAACGAATTCAGCCGGGCGATGCGCGGCGCCAGCTCGCTGGCGCTGATCATGATCGATGTCGATTCCTTCAAGCAGTACAACGATATCTTCGGCCATGCCGCGGGCGACGAGTGCCTGAGGGCGATCAGCAAGGTGGTCGCCGACTGCAAGCACCGGCCCGGCGATATCGCCGCCCGTTACGGCGGCGAGGAGCTGGTGGTGCTGCTGCCGGGGACGGATGTGGCGGGGGCGCTGGCGGTCGCCGAAACGATACGCGCGGCGATCGAAGAACTGAACATCAAGCATCCCGGCAACGCCACCGGGCACGTGACGGTCAGCGCCGGGGTCGAAGCCTTCGCGCCGGTGCGCTTCGAGACCGAGCCGGTCGAACTCATCAAGGCGGCCGACCAGGCGCTGTACCGGGCCAAGTCCCTGGGGCGCAACCGCGTCCATTCGAACATCATCGATCGGGAAGTGCGATTGGCTTCCAGCCTGGGTGTGGCTGGGTAGGCGTCGCAGCGACTTGGCCGCCGCTGGTTCGGCGTTTGAATGCAAGGTGAAATTGCATTACACTTTGATGCATCAGACGACGAGGACGACATCATGGCGGTATTGACTGTTACTGCGCGCGGGCAAGTTACGCTGAAGAAGGAAGTGCTGCAGCATTTGGGCATCAGGCCCGGCGATAAAATTGAACTCGACTTGTTGCCGAATGCAAGAGGCATACTTAAGGCCGCCCAGCCAGATGGAACGATAGGCGGGTTTGTTGGCCTGCTCGCTGAGCGGACAAAGAAAGTCGCGACCCTGGAAGAAATCAGCGAGGCGTCCGAACAAGGCTGGGCCGACAACACATGAAGGTAACGGTAGATACGAACGTCCTCGTTCGGGCTGTTGTCCAGGATGAACCCTTGCAAGCACAGGCCGCAGCCAAGATTTTGACAGATGCGACACTGATCGCGGTAGCCTTGCCCTGCCTGTGCGAATTTGTTTGGGTCCTACGTAAGGTCTATGCGTTCCAAGCGGCCGATGCGGCCTTGGCTATTCGCGCGCTAAGCGCTACCGCCAACGTGGAAATGAATCGACCCGCCGTTGAAGCCGGCCTGGCGGTGCTTGACGCTGGCGGTGACTTCGCCGACGGCGTTATAGCCTACGAAGGCCAATGGCTAGGTGCCGAGACATTTGTCTCCTTTGATAAGGAGGCGGTTGCATTGCTCATCGCGCGGGGGCAATCGGCGCGCCAGTTGTAAGTTGGCTGGCCGATCTCCGTTCCCGACAGCGAGGACGCTATTCCTTGGGCGGCGCCGCCGGCGCGATTAGCGTTGCGGGACGACGATCACGGTGTCGCCGGTCTTGCCTTTGGCGCCGGTGTCGCCTTTGACGCCGTCGTAGCCGGGAGCGCCGACCTCGCCCTTGGCGCCGGCCTCACCCTTGGTGCCATCGACACCGGGAACGCCGCTGTCGCCGGTCTGGCCGGTGGCGCCGGTGGCGCCAGGGCGGGCCTCAGCGCCGGTGGCGCCAGTCGCGCCGGCAGCGCCGGTAGCGCCGGCGGGGCCGGCGACCACTTGCACCACGGGTGGCGGTGCCTGGCGCTGGCAGGCGGCCAGGACGAAGGTGGCGGTGAGGGCGAGCAAGATCAGGGTACGTTTCATGATAAATCCTTAGTCAGTGACTGCGCCGCGGCATGCGGGGGTCTGAATGCAGCATGCGCCGACCCGCCGCCCTGGTCCGTGCGGTTCAGTACATAGCGGACTCACCCTGTGAAATGCGCCGAGATCGGCTGTTCGGTGGCGTCGAGCACAAAGCCGCGCGCGTCCGCGAACGCGGCGCCAAATGTCGGGCGCTGCGCGATGCGTGACAGGTAGCGCTCGAATATCCCGTCGCGACACAAGCCATAGGCGCGCGCCCAGAAAATGGTATGTCCCACGATGCAATCGGCTGCGGTGAATTTCTGCCCGCAGATAAACGGCGTCTGCTCCAGCCGCGCAAGCAACTGGGGTTCGATTTCATCGCGGAACTTCTTACGGTAGCGCGCCGCCGTCCGCGGGTCGCGCTGCGCGGCCGGCAAGACATGCTCGTGGGCGCGAATTTGCCATAGCACCATGTCGACCCAGGTTGATCCGAAGTGCAGCATTTGCAGATAGTCGGCGCGCTCGGTCGAGGCCTCCGGGGAAGGCGCCAGGCCGGCGTCGGGGAAGGCGTCTGCCAGAAAGGCGACCATGGCGGCGCTTTCGAACATGTGCTGCGATGCGCCGTTGTCCCAGGTAATCTCCAGCACCGGCACACCGTGGTTGGGATTCAGGCGCAGGAACTCGGCGGAATACTGCACGGCGGCGTAAAGGTCGACGTGCTCGACTTCAAAGGCATCGCCCAGGACCTCGTGCAACATCCATTTGGTGCGGGTGCTGCGGCTGGCGGGGGAGTGGTACAGCTTCAGGTGTTTAATTAACAAGATGGTCTCCTTGGGTAGAAGGCCACAGTCTGGCGTTTCGCAGCGCGCCGGTGAAGTATCATATTTGACATTTTTTATGTCAAAATAGACAAATGAAGATCATTACGGTTCTGGTGTTGGATGGCGTGTTCGACAGCAGCTTGTCGATTACGCTGGATACCTTGCATGCGGCGCAGTCGATACTTGCGGCGCGCAGCGGCGCGCCGCAAGTGCAGGTCAGGACCATTGCCGCCAAGGCGCACGTCACAACCGGCGCCGGCATGCGGATGAAGGCCGACCTCCAGTTCAAGACCGTCAAACAGCAGGCGTCGGACTGGATCATTGTGCCAGGCCTGGGCCACCGTTCGGACCAGGCGCTGAGCGATGGTTTTGCGCGCCGCGATACCATGCAGGCGATGCGCTGGCTGGCTGCGGCGGGCGCCGGCAAGACCAGGATTGCGGCCTCATGCAGTGCGGTGTTTTTGCTGGCGCAGGCCGGCTTGCTCGACGGCCGCAAGGCGACCACGGCGTGGTGGCTGGCCCCGGCGTTCCGCGCGCGCTATCCGGCGGTGACGCTCGACGAAGCGCGCATGCTGGTGCGCGACGGACCGTGCCTGACGGCGGGCGCCGCCTTGTCGCAGCTGGATTTGATGCTGGCCATCGTGTCGGAGGTGTTCGGCGAGTCGGTGGCGCATTGGTGTTCGCGCTATCTGCTGATCGACCAGCGCTCGTCGCAGGCGCGCTACATGATGCGCGACCACCTGGAGCATGAAGACCCGGCGGTGATCGCGGCGGAGCGCTGGATCGATGCGCGTCTGGCGCAGCCGATGACGGTGACGGCGCTGTCGTCCGCGCTGGCGCTGTCGCCCAAGACGCTGGCGCGGCGCATCGAGGCGGCGACCGGCGTCTCGCCGATCAAGTTCATTCAAAGGCGGCGTTTGTCGCGCGCCGCGCATTTGCTGGAAACGACGGCGCTCTCGATCGAAGCGGTCGCGGCGCAGGTCGGCTATCAGGACAGCACCGCCTTGCGCAAATTGATCAAGCGCGAGTTTGGCGTGACGCCGAGTACTTTGCGCTGATGGCATGCGCGCTCTCCAGGCGTTGCCCGTGCTGTTGCAGCCATGCGCGCGGCGAGTGGCCGGTGCGCGCCGCGAACGCGCGCGATAGCGCCGACGCGTTGGCGTAGCCCAGCTCGCCGGCCAGCACGGCGATCGAACGCCCGCCGCTCAAGCCGGCCTGCGCCAGCGCGATGCGCCAATCGGTCAGGTAGTCGGCCGGCGTTTGTCCCAGCACCTGGCGGAAGCGGTTGGAAAACGCGGTGCGCGACATGCCGGCGCAGAGCGCCATGCGTTCCACCGGCCACGCCTCGGACGGGCAACGGTGCATCGCCACCAGCGCGCGCGCCAGGCGCGGATCGGACAGGCCCATGATCATCCCCGTCTGGATGCCGGCTTCCTGCGGGTGATCGAGCAGCCAGCGCAGCAACTGGATCAAGACCACTTCAAACAGGCGATCGGCCAACAAGGGCTGACCGCAGCGCACCCGCTCTGTTTCGGCGAACAGCAGCGCCAACGCCGCCTCCAGGCCATCGATGCGCGCCAGCGGCAAGGCGATCAGCGCCGGCAGGGCGCGCGCCAGCGGGCTGGCCGGCCCGCCCTCGAAATTCACCGTCGCACAGGTGAAGTCGGCGCCGTCGAGCGGTGGATTGTGAAACCAATGGTGGGCCGGGCGCGGGTAGAACAGCAGCGTTGGCTCGCTCAGCACCACGCGGGCCGGCAAGCTCGTCTCGCCCGGATGGCTCACTTCCAGGCTGCCGCGCCGCAGCACATGCAGGTAGCCGTGGCCGCTGGAGGCGTCGAAGCGCTGCAGGCCGCACAGCGTGCCGGAATAGGACAGGCGGGCGCGCACCCGGAAATGTTCGAGCAGGCCGGAAAGGCGGTCTATGGTTGGCGGCGTCATATTGTATGAATTGGTATGTATTGTGAACAATAGGTATCCAATTGTACGCCCGGCGTCAGCATACTGCAGGTCCCCAACCATTCAATTCCTGGAGAACCGTATGAAAAAAAATCTATTGATGCTCACCTCGCTGGCACTGTGCTGGTCCGTTGCGGTCGGCGCCGCCGCGCACGACACTCACCGACTAGGCATCCAGGCGGCAGGCAACCAGGCCGTCACCGCGCCGTTCGACATCGTGCATGCCAAGATCAGCACCGAAGGCAATGTCGCCACCTTCCACCTCGCCGTCACCGGCAATGCGGGGGCCAGCAAGCCTGCCGCCACGGGCGCGCTGGCCGGCAGCCGGGTGTTCAGCTATGTCTGGCCGACCACGCTCGATCCCTCGGTGGTGGGCTTTGAAGCCAAGAGCGGCATCCTGGCCCTGGCGGTGACCTCGCATCCGGACTTCGACGACACGCCGCTGTTCCCGGCGCCGCTGGGCGCCTGGCACTCGCACTGGGTGGTGCTGCAAAACGACGATAGCTGCGGCAAGGGGGCGCTGAAAGTGGTCGACATCCCGTCCGGCAGCAAGCCCAAACTGCCCAAGACCTGGCCCGGCTTGCCGATCCTGATCGACAGCCCTGGCTGGGCGCCGGTGTTCAAGGGCGACAGCCTGGAGGTGCGGGTGCCGTTTGACGACATCGGCGTGCTCAGCACAGCCCGTTTCGATGGCGTGACGGCGGGCTTGCGCGTCAACGCCAGCGTCCACGCGCCGCTGCTGTGCGTCGCCGACGTGTTCAAGATTGCGTCGGGTGACTTGTCGCTGCCGGGTAAGGTTAATCAATAGGGCGGGAAACTGCGCTATCCTCGCAGTTTTACTCTCGATACTGCGAGCCGGCGCTGCACAAGGCGCGCACCGCGGCCGCGACATTTAACGACGTTCGAAAGGATATGGCATGAAACAACTTAAGCGCATGGTGACCGGATCGGTGTTCGCCTTTGCTGGCATGGCTTGCGCGGCGCCGTCGACGGCCGTGGAGGCCCAAGCCGTAGTCCAGCAACAGTTGAACGCCTATAACGCCCATGACATCCGGGCGTTCATGGCGACCTATGCCCCCAATGCGGAGGTATTTGAATTTCCGGCCAAACCGCTGATGAAAGGTACAGCGCAAATCCAGGAGTTCTATGAAACGAAGCGCTTCAACGACGCCCGCCTGCATGCGACGGTGGACAAGCGCATCGTCATGGGCAATGTGGTGATCGACTACGAACAAGTCAGCAACACCCAAGCCGGCGGTCCGGGCCGGGCGGAAGCGATTGCCATTTACGAGGTCAATGACGGCAAGATTAGCAAGCTGACGTTGATTCGAGGTAGCGCGAGCCTGGACAAGCAATAGCCGGCAGCTGGACCTCGGCGCAAGGATGTTCCATCAGCGCGCCAGTTCCAGCTTTTTGCGCGTCAAATCATCGAACCTGAACCACAGGTTCTTGCGTTCCAGCGGCGTGGCGTCGGGCAGCGAAGGATTGTTCAGTTCGATGACGCGGCGTTCGCTCAAACGGGCCTGTTTGATCGCCTCGGCGAAATGGTGAAAATACAGCTTGTCGAAAGAGCCGTCGGCGATGCTGGCCTCCAATCCCCGCTGCACTTCCTCCGCCAGCGCGCCATTGCGCGGGTTGACGAAAAAATAGATCGCGGCCGGGTAGTGGATGACAATATTGGGATCGATGACCAGCCCGCGGCGTCCCTTGATGGCCGCTTGCGCTTCTAGCAGCGAGAGCGGCAGATAATCGACCCTGCCGCTGGCGAGCGTATTGAACAGGCTTTCGTGCGACGACACCGAGTGTGTCTGCAAGCCATTGTGGCGCAGGATGGCGAGGTCCGGCCAGTCGTGGCCTTGCACGGCGCGAAAACGCTTCAAATCCGCCAGGCTGCCGACCCGGTCGAACTGGTGGGCCCGGCTCGCCGTGAGCACGGCGACCCGCCAGCCGATCAGCCCCTTGGTGATGGGGATTCTGACCGGCAGCAGTTTCGACTCGCGCTCGCTGGACGTCATCGTCGCCATGATGTCGACTTCCCCGTGCTCGAGTCCGATTTCCAGCAAGGCCCGGTCTTGCATCATGCGCATCGGCGTCAGCGCAACGGTGTGCTTGCCGCCGGCTTTTTTCAGCGCCAGCTGGAGTAGTTCCAGCGCATAGTCGCTGCCGCCGTCCTCGCGCGGGTAGCGGACCTCCGCTGCCTGGACCGTGAGCGTCGCCTGCAGGCAAAGCAGGGCGCAGCATAGCCGGAGCCAGCGGCGTGACCGCGCCACGGGGGGCTCAGCGTTGGGGGCTGCATGGATGGTCGAGGGCATGGTGTAGGTTATTCCATTCGAATGTGGCTTGCTGCTTGATTCTAACAGTTGGCCTGGCGCCACGCCGATGGCGTTTCCTTTTGCAAATGATGGGCCAGGCGTGCAAACTCAAGGGGTTGCAACCAGAGTGCGCGCCATGATTGAATCTGCTTGGTTCGGAAGGCTGTCTGTGGCGACGCGGATGTCCGGCGTGGCCGCCATCGGCTTGGTGCTGGGCGCGCTGGCGCCGGGGCCGGCCTGCGCCCAAGGGGCTGGCGCGACGCTCGACGTGGTGACCATCACGGCAAAAAAACGCCCGCAGTCCGCGCTCGACGTCAATGCCAGCGTGAGCGTGATCGACGGCGAGCTCATACGTGAAAACAATATCCAGGGCGTGCAGGATTTTTTTGCGCTGGTACCCAACGTCAACGCCCAGCAGAACGGCAACGGCGGCCCGCGCAGCGTGACCATTTCGATGCGCGGCATCAATGACCAGGGCGCCGGCGGCGAGCGCGTGGCGGCGGTCAGCGCTTTTGCCTTGTATGTCGATGAACTCAGCGTGGGCAATGCGGCGACCGATACCGCCAATCCGGCGCTGTATGACATTGAAACGATCGAAGTGCTGCGCGGCCCGCAAGGCACGTATTTTGGACGCAATGCCAGCGGTGGGGCGATCAATATCCAGACCCGCAAGCCGGTGCGGAAACTGTATGGCCAGATCGACCTCGGCGTGGGCACGCAGGGCGCGACGATGAGCAACGGCGTGGTCAACCTGCCGTTGTCGGACACGCTGTTTGTGCGCCAGACGCTGCAAAATCAGCGCGACGGCGGCGCGGTCCGGAACACCTATCCGGGCGGCGCCGGTTCCGGCACCGCGCTGGCCAGCGGCCGCACCGCCTTGCGCTGGCTGCCTGGCCGCGCTGTCACGCTCGACCTGAGCTATATGCAGTCGCACGAAACAGGCGGTATCCAGCCCGTGGTCGCGTCCGGAATGATTCGCAACTGGGGCTATGCCCGTTTTCCGCTCGATGCCGGTTTCATCGGCCGCACCGGGCTGTATCCGGACAATGTGAGCCAGGCCTACGTGGACGCGCCGGCGCATACCGCCAATGACGCCAGCGTCGCCAGCGTGCGCGCGGAAGTGCGCTTCGATAGTTTCGCCTTGAGTTCCGTGACCGGGCTGAGCAGAGGGCGCTCGGCGTCCTACCAGGACCTCGACGGCAGCGGGCTCACCCTGATCGACCGCGCCAGCACGTTCCGCGCGGCGTCGCGCAGCCAGGAGCTGCGCCTGCGTTCGCTGGGCGAGCGCGCGGTCGAATGGCTGGCGGGCGCCTACGTGTATGCCGACGCCAACGACTTCGACAACGCCATCCTGATCAAGAGCGTGATTTTCTCCTGGGTGCCGGGCGATGTCGCCAACCAAAACAATATCCATATCCGGCGCGGCGGCAGCGCCTTCTTTGGCGACCTGAGCTGGAACGCCACGCCGTACTCCACCTTCAACGCCGGCGCGCGCTACGCCCGCGACCGCGACCATCAGTACTGGACCAATGTGTATGCGGCCAACAGCGCCTTGTCGCTGCGCGCCGACGACCATGGCGTGCCGCAGCCGGGAGCGGTGTATTACCCGGTCGACGGCGACGCGCTGCGCAGCGGCGGCCGGTCGGCGCAAACCATCGGCACCGACGGGCGCAACAGCGGCAGCGACCTGTCGCCGCATCTGGCGTGGAATTACAAGCTGCATGCCGATGTCCGGCTATACGGCTCGGTGTCGCGCGGCTACAAGGCGGCCGGGGTGCGCGTCAATCCGGACTCCGGCCTGGACTTCCCCAACATCAGCCGCTACGGCAAGGAAAGCGTGACCAGCTACGAGGCCGGGGTCAAGGGCCTGTTTTTTGGCCATACGCGGCTGGAAGCGGCGCTGTTCGACATGGAGTGGCGCGATTTCCAGGTGCATATCAATCAAAGCTGGTGCCGCCTGGCCAATGGCGTGACGGTGGAGGACACCGGCGCGGTCGCTTGCGTGAGCGGCCCCATCCCGGTCGACCGCATCGTCAATGCCCGGCGGGCCCGCACGCGCGGCGCCGAACTGGCTTGGCGCACGCGGCTGAGCGGCGCCTTCAGCGCGGGTGGCGCGCTGGGCCTGCTCGACGCCCAATTCATCGACTACCGGAACTCGCCCAACGGCGACGCCTCGGGTTCCGACATCAACGGCGCGCCGCACCGCACGGCGACCTTGTTCGGGCAATGGGATGGCACGGCGGGGCGGGACAGTTATTACCTGCGGCCCGAGCTCAACTACAAGAGCGCTTACCGGAACGTGGTCGCGCCGGCCAGCCATGTGTACGCCTTTGGCGAATACATCGCGCCCCGCACGCTGTGGCATCTGCGCGCCGGCTATGCACGGGGGCGCGCCAGCTGGTCCCTGAGCGCGGAAAACCTGTTCGCCAAAAAATACTACACGGCGTTCCAGGAATCGGTTGCCGGCCGCAAGGTCGACGTGCACCCGCGCACCATCATGCTCAGGTTGAGCGTCAATACGGACTGACGGTATATCATGGCGGTCGTTTCAACGATAGGACCAGGCATGATCATAGCGACACATAGCGGCAAGTTTCACGCGGACGACGCGTGGGCGGTCGCCGTACTGAAGGTATTATTCCCCGACGCGGACATTGTCCGGACGCGCGAACCGGCGGCCATCGAGGCGGCCGACTTTGCCGTCGACGTCGGCGGCATCTGGGACCCGGCCACCGGCCGCTTCGATCATCATCAAAAAGGCTTCAGCGGAGCACGCCAGAGCGGCGTGCCGTACGCCAGCGCCGGCCTGGTCTGGCGCGAGTATGGCGCGCGCTGCGTCGCGGCATTGGCCCTGGCGCACTACGGCCACCAGTTGTCGGACGATAAGGCGCGGGAAATGGCCTACGGCATCGATGCGGACGTGGTGCAGTACCTCGATTTGTCGGACGTGGGGGCGGCCAAGAGCGCGCCGGGCGGCTATGGCCTCTCGGCGGTGATCTCGGGCTACAACACCAACTGGCTCGACGAGCAAAGGCTGGGCTACGGCGAGGCCGCCGACGCCTACCGCCTGGACCAGTTCCGCCGCGCGATGGCGGTGCTGACCGACGTCATGCTCAATGCCGTCAAATACCGGCTGGGCGCCTTGCTCGCGCTGGAGCAAGTGCGGCAAGGCGAGGTGCTCGAAGGCGGCAGAGTCCTGTTCCTGAAAAACGGCGCGCTGCCGTGGAGCCAGGTGGTGCGCAAGGAAATGCCGAAGGTGCTGTTCGTCATCAGCCATAACGTCGCCGAGCAACGCCACATGTTGCACACGGTCTCGGTCAGCCCCGAAAGTTTCGACGCGCGGGCCGACTTGCCGGAAGCGTGGGCGGGGCTGCGCGATGCCGAGCTGGCGGCGGTCACCGGCGTGGCGGATGCGGGCTTCTGCCACAACGGCAGGTTTATCGCGTCGGCCAAGTCCTACCAGGGGATATGCGCGATGGCGGCGCTGGCGCTGGCGGCCGTCGACGAAGACGCGGGCTAAGCGGCACTGCGGATGGTCCTATGCGGACAGACGCACCGGTGCACCGAATGCCGCCATGATTTCGTTGGCCAGGCATGCGGCGGCCGGTGAGCTGTTCTGCCGGCCTTTGATCAAGACAATCTCGAGCGGCGTGATGGGTGAGAATCCTTCCGCTTTACCCAGGCGCTGCAAATGCGCTGGTACGCTGCACTCGGCCAGCGCGGCGACAGCCAGGCCAGCGTCGACCATGGCCAGTATGCCCAGCAAGCTGGGACTGCTGTAGGTGGCGTGGAACGGCCGCGCCATTCCTGCCAAAGCCGCCAACGTGTGTTCGCGCGCGACACAGCCCTTTTCGTAGAGTGCGATCGGGAGCGGTGTCTTCTTCCAGGCCGCGTGGCGTTGCGCCCCCACCCATACCATCGGTTCGCGCCGGACGAACTGGCCATCCAGGCCAGCGCCGCGGGTGACGAAGGCCAGATCGATCGTCCCCTTGCGCAGCATGGGTTCGAGCAAAATGCTTTGCAGGCAAACCAGTTCGATCTCGACTTTTGCGAACATTCTTGAAAATCGCTCCAGCAAGGGCGGCAACAGCGACGCTACGTAATCGTCCGGCGCCCCCAGCACGACGCGGCCGACCACTTCCTGTTTGCGCAACGCCGCCATCGTCTCTTGTTCCAGCTGCAGCAACTGGCGCGCATAGTGCAGCAAGGTGTCGCCGGCGCGGGTCAGGGCTATGCGCCGGGTATGCCGCTCGAACAAGGGCTGGCCGACCGTGGCTTCCAGTTTCATGATTTGCATGCTCACCGCCGCTTGCGAGCGATGCATGGTTTCGGCCGCGCCGATGAAGCTCAAGCCTTCGGCCGCCGCGACAAAGGTACGTAGTTGGCTGAGATTCAGTTCAGGAAACGTCATGATTCATATAATCGAATGAAATAGTTAATTTTAAGTAGTTTGTATAAATAAAACTAAACAACGATCATAGCGTAAATCATTGAACGGAGTACCTCATGGCGGAGATGCATCGGCGTACGAACCAAGCGGGGCATGCAGCGTGGTGCTATGTCGGCGCAATGCTGATGTTGGCCACGCTGGGCATCTTTGTGCATGAGCTTGCGCTCGATTCCATCACCACCGCATTTTTCCGTTGCGTCTTCGGCGCGCTGGCGCTGACCCTGTTTTGCTGGCGGGAGGGACTGTTCAGGCGTGCCCATTTCGCACCGGGGAATGTCAGGCGGGCGCTGTTCAGCGGCGTGCTGATGGTGCTCAACTGGGTAGTGTTCTTTGAGTCGATCGGGCGCGTCGGCATCGCCGTCGCCACTATCGTGTTCCACGTCCAGCCTTTCTTCGTGCTGGCCCTCTCCGCCTTGCTGTTCCGGGAAAGGATCGCGGCCCACCAGTTGGCATGGATAGCCGTGGGTTTCGTCGGCCTGATACTGGCGTGTGGCTGGACCGGCGGCGCGTCGCCGGCGTCGAGTGGCGCGGTGATCGGCATCGCCTGCGCATTGCTGGGAGCGTTGGCTTATGCCGGCGTGACACTGACCACCAAGTCGATGCGCGGCATGCCGCCGCCGCTGATCGCGCTGATACATTGCGCGGTCGGCATCGTCGCGCTGGCGGCGTTCGTCTCGATCCCGGCCTCCGGCATCCGTCCGGCGCAGTGGGGCTGGATGGCGGGACTGGGCGTGATACCGACGGCGCTCGCCTACGTGCTGATTTATGGCGCCTTGCCGAAAATGGCCACCGCATCGGTCGCGGTCTTGACGTTCATCTACCCGGCGGCGGCAGTCGGCGTTGACTTTCTATTCTACGGTCACCGGCCAGGGGTGTTCCAGGCCGCCGGCATGGGGATGATCGTGATGGCGGGCCTGGGTGTCGGCGCCGGCTGGCGCTGGCGGCGCTGGCCGCTCGCGCGCACGTGAAACCAGCTTTATTTTGAAAGGAGTTCGAATGCATCAGTTCGTAAACAGACGTGCCCGCCTCGTCGAGCACATGCGCAGCAATGGCGGTGGTGTCGCCGTGATTCCGACCGCGCGCGAAGGGGTGCGCAACGGCGACGTCGAGTATCCATTTCGCCACGACAGCTATTTTTACTATCTGTCCGGCTTTGAAGAGCTCGATGCGCTGATCGTGCTGACAGTCGATGCCAGTCCCGGCGCGCGCGCGCAAAGCATCTTGTTTTGCCGTGAAAAAGACCCTAAAACAGAGCTGTGGCATGGATTTCGGCATGGCCCGGAAGGCGCCTGCGCCGTCTTCGGCTTTGATGCCGCCTTTCCGATCGCGACACTGGAACAGCGGATGCCGGCATTGCTGGCCGGCGCGCCGGCTTTGTACTTTTGCCTGGGGCAAGACGCCGGATGGGATGCGCGGGTCGCCTCCTGGCTGAATGCGCTGCGTGGGCAAGCGCGGTCGGGCGTCAGGGCCCCCGCCGCGATCTACGACGTCCAGGTGCTGTTGAACGAGATGCGTGTGGTGAAGGATGGCAGCGAACTGGCCAGCATGCGCCGGGCCGCCGACATTTCCGCCGAGGCGCATGTGCGGGCGATGCGCCGCACTCAAGCCGGCATGACCGAATATCAGATCGAGGCGGAGTTGCTGCAGGCGTTTCGCCACCATGGCGCCGCCGGGCCGGCCTATCCGTCCATAGTCGCGGCCGGAGCGAATAGCTGCGTGCTGCATCACAATCCCGGCGCCACCGTGCTGCAGCCTGGCGACCTGGTGTTGATCGATGCGGGTTGCGAATATGAAAGCTATGCTGCGGACATCACCCGCACCTATCCGGCTGCGGGGAAGTTTTCCGGCACGCAGAAAATGCTGTACGAGATAGTGCTGGCGGCGCAGATGGCGGCGATCGCCGAAGTCAAGCCGGGCAGTCGATTCATCGATCCGCATGATGCGGCGGTGCGCTTGCTGGCGCAAGGGATGCTCGATACCGGACTGCTCGACAAGAACAAGTCGGGCTCGGTCAACGATGTGATCGAGAATGGCGACTACCGGCGCTTCTTCATGTGCAAGACCAGTCACTGGCTCGGGCTGGATGTGCACGATGTCGGCGACTATGGCGAAGCGGTTGAAGGGGGGAGCGGCGCGGCCGGGCGGCCATCGCGCATCCTGCAACCGGGCATGACCATGACGGTGGAGCCTGGCATCTATATACGGCCGGCGCCGGACGTGCCGGAGCAGTACTGGCATATCGGGATACGGATCGAGGATGACGTGCTGGTCACGGCCAACGGTCACGAAGTTCTCAGTCATGGCGCGCCGAAGACCATCGCGGAGATTGAGCGTTGCCTCGAACGTTGAGGACGGTGATTTCTTGTCTGGCAACGCCAACCGACAACGGTTGGCGTTGCGCCACGATTAGCGCGCGCGTCGTGTGCGCCAGCGCCGGCCGCACCAGCCTGCCAGGCCCAATAACAGCATCGCGCCCGCGGACGGTTCGGGCACCGGGCTGGTTAGCGTCAGGCCGACGTCGGCCAGCACCGCCTCGTCGAGCGCGCCGATGCCGTAGCGCTGTCCGTTGTAGAACACCCAACCGTTGAACAGGTCGTTCACCAGGTCGGCGCCCGGGCGCCCGCTGGCCGGCGCATTGCCGAAGTGAAAATTGTTCCCCGACGTGATAGGCACCGGCGCGCCATACACGCGCATCGCGTTCGGCCCGTTGAAGAACATATTGGCGCCGTCGTAGCTGACGTACTGGTCCCAGGTCGACATGCCAAAGCCGGTCGGCGTGCGCCCGGTGAGGCGGTCGCCCCAGCCGTTGAACGCCAGCGCGTGGCCGATCTCGTGGATGAAGACCGATTCCGCATCGGTGCGGTTGCCCGGCACGGCCGCCGTGCGCGCATACGGATTCGGATCGAACCACAGGGTGTTGGCCATGTAGTTCGGATTCAGATCCAGGATCACGTCCGGCGCGCTCCCGTTCGGGTCGATCCCGCTGCTGATCTTGTAGGCCATGCCCTGCGCCCACAGCGAAGCGCCGGCCACCTCGCCCACGTAGGCCGAGGTGGCGGAATGACCCGACGCGTACGCTAGATTGGTCGACATGCGCACCTCGATGTCGATGTCGGCGTTGCCGGCCAAGTGAGTGCCCCAGGCCGCCACAGCGGCGCCCAATTGGGCGTCGATCTGGGAGCGATAGCTTGCCGCCAGATTCAAGGGGTCGTTGAAGCTGACCGTGTAAGCCAGCTTGGCATGCGCCGCCATCGGCGCCGCGCTCATCAGAGCCAGCAGGGCTGCGCGTGAAATGTTCCGTTTCATATTGGGTTTTCCTCGGAAAGTACGGCCGTCGCTCAACCGTTGATGTTCATGCGCTGGGTATGCGTCCACTTGTGGTCCGATGCCGATACCGCCGAGTCGTAGGTGGTCCAGGTCCAGCCCTCGCCCGGCCACGGATTCATGATGTAGACCCAATACGGGCCGTTGCTCGCGTCGTAGCCGCTGCCGACCATGATGTGGCCGCCGCCGTTGGTCCAGCCGTAGCGCATCACGAACGGCCGGTTGGCGTTGATGTCCCACATCACCGAAGCCCACGACGACGCCCAGTTATAGGCCGTGTTGGAGACGCCCCAGGCGGACAGGATGCTCTGCACGCTGCCGCTGGTGCCGTACATGCTGTTGGGCTGGTTGGCGTTGCTGTTCCACCAGAAGTCGGTATTGCCACAGGCGTAGTTGATGCCGTAGGCCCAGTTGACGATCTGGCACTGGCTCGGTGCCTTGTTGTAGTAGTTCAATACAGCCTTGCTCGATCCTGCCCAGCACCACTGGCTGTGTTCCTGGGTGACCAAGGGCACGTACAAGGTGCGCCACTGGGCGAAGGCCAGCGGCATGGCCAGCAGCAAGCTTGCGCCCAGCAGGACGCGTTTCATGAATGATTGCATGATAAATTCCTTCACGGTCGGGATAGGGGAGGGCGCCGCTTAGCGGAACGCATTCAAATTGGCCTTGACGGCGCCGCGCAGCGGATCGAGGAAGGCGGCGGCGTCCATCAGGCCATCGTCCGGCTGGCCTGCCTTGGCGGCGCGCTGCTGCAACTGCAGGGACTGGCGCGCCGAATGCAGCGGCGCGAAGCGGGCCGTGCCGTTTGCCGCCACTTCGAGAAAGTCGGACTGCGCCTGGTAGATGCGGATAAACCGCAGATTGCTGCGATCGGCATTGCCGTGGAAGGCCATCAGCGCCTCGACATCCTGGGCCAGCGTGCTGGCGCCGAACGCCACGGCTTGCCAGTGGCCGTTGACCTGCTCGACCGTGACCAGGCCGATCGGGCGGTCGTGCAGGTTGAGGACGAAGCGCCAGACCGGGCTCGGCTTGGCCATCGCGCTCAGGTCGGAACGACCGGCGACCAGGTCTTTGGGATCGACGGTGTAGATCTGGAAGCCATGGCCGACGCGCGCATCCTTCAGGTCCTGGACGTCGCTGACGTCGAGTGGAAAGCCGGCCGGCAGCGTGCCGGCATGGCGGGAGATGCTGGACGCGACGAATTGGGCGAAGTCGCGCCGCGCCGCCGTGAGCGCCTCGCTGCGCTGCGCTGCCATGGTCGGCGCGCCCGGCGCTGCGTGGATCGACTGCGCCAGCAGCGGCGCACTGGCGAGCGCCATCGTAGTACCAAGCAAGAGTGCGCGCAAGGTTGCGCGCGATGATGCGGTTCGAACTGGAACATGGATACTCATGACTGCCTTCTCCTCGTTACTGGTTGACATGTAACCTTGTGATAAATTTCACCCGTCCTTGCATCCTGATCGATCCGCAGTAGATTTTCTGTACCGATTTATGAGGTAAACTCATCTAAAATCGCATAAGTATGTGTAATTTTCAGTATCGTGATGCCGTGCTTGACTATGTCCGACGGATATTTGACCGATTGCGCCATACATTTTTCGCATGACGGCCCGAACCGAAATCGAACCACCCCGATTGTGTGTTCATTGACTCCATACCGATTGGTCGGTATGCTATTTTCAAATAACGACGGAATCGATCCCCATGTCCCAGCAACAACCTCACGATTCGAAAATCAAGCTACTTGACGCGGCACTTCAGCTGATACGCACCAAGGGCTATGCCGGCACGACGGTAGACGATATCTGCCGCCATGCGGGCATCACGAAAGGGAGTTTTTTTCACCACTTCAAGAGCAAGGATGACCTGGCGCTCGCGGCTGTGGCCTATTGGGGGGAGAAAACCGAAGGGATGTTTGCCGCAGCGGCCTATCACCAGGCCGCGGATCCACTCGGTCGCATACTCGGCTATCTCGATTTCAGGCAGTCGCTATTGCAGGGCGAAATACATCGCTACACATGTTTGCTGGGCACCTTGGTGCAAGAGACGTATGCCAGCCACCCTGCCATTCGCGCCGCCTGCGACATCGGCCTGGCCAGGCATGTGGCGGAACTCACGCGCGACCTTGCGCTGGCCAAGGCACGCTATGCGCCGCAAGCGACTTGGAGCGTCGAGAGTCTTGGGTATTTCATGCATTCGGTACTGCAAGGTGCTTTTATTTTTTCGAAGGCACACCAAAGTCCGGATGTTGCACGCGAAAGCATCGAACACTTGCGGCGTTATCTCAAGGCCCTGTTTGTTTAACGAACTTACTAAACGACGAGGATGATATGCAATATCTATTGATTATTAGCCACGATGAGTTGTTCGCGCCTAGCAATGCATTGATTACGGCGATCCGTGCATGGATCGAGGAAATGAAGGCGAAGGGTGTCCGCATCGACGGCAGGCCTTTGCGTCCGCCTGGCGATGCGACAACCGTGCGCGTGCGCGATGGCAAGGTCGCGCTGAGCAAGGGACCGTTCACGCAATCCAGCGACCAAATGTGCGCCTTTGACGTCCTCCCCGCCCTAAAGGACGGGGATTCCTACATCTAGCGTCGCACGTCCGCGACGGAGAATGTTTAACGCAGCATTGAGATCGCGATCATGTACGCAACCACAATCACTACATTGCCACTCTTTCGCATGTTCAGTGAACATGCTTCCAAGGCCTGCGATACCCTTCGGCCTCGAACCGGGCAAGGCGCCGCAATTCGAACAGGTTTGGGAGGTAAATCTTTCATTCGCTTCTACGAACCATGCGCCATGCTTAACGGCCTTGTACGCCAGTTTGTTTCGGAAGGACGACCAGCCGGCATCGAGAACGGACTTCGCCATGCTGGTCTTGGCAAGTCCGGCGGCGCTCACATTGCCCACCGCGATGTAGTCGAACTCACGCACCAGACGGCTCGACAATTTATGGTGAAAATCGTTTCTGCAATGGGCTATCTTGGCGTGGATCGCTCTCACTCGGCGCTTCTTGCACGCACGCTGGGCGACAGCAAGCGCTTGTTCCATACCACGGTAAATCCGCTGCGCTTCGATTTTCTCGCCAGTGGACAGCGTCGCGAAGTCTTTCAGTCCAAGGTCTATCCCCACCCCTCGCACCGGCGCGCGCGCGTGAGCGGCGGCCGCATCAACTTCAATCACGATGTTGAGAAACCAGTTACCCCGGCTGTCGCGGGAAAAATTCGTACCGTCCTTGATCTTGCCTTCCGGGAGCGGGCGACTGTGAAACACGCGAAACGTATTGCCGGCGAACCGGAACGCATCACCTTCGCGTTTCAGTTCGCGCCCCTTGAGCGGAACCCATCCCAGGTTTTTTTTGCCTCGGTAGCGCAAAAAAGGGCGCTTTTTCTGCGCTCTCGACTTGGCGTATTGCTCGCAAACCGCATTGATCGTGCCCGAGTGCAGGCCCAGTTCCTTGCTGCTGCCTTGCGTAAGCTTGTTCAGGTCGAAACCTGTGTGCCAACGACGACCAAACCGCAGAGCATCTTTCTGCCTGTCGTTGCAAAAATTCCAGACGAAATTGCACGCCCGGCTTTGCTTGTTCAGCAAGCCGATCAGCGACTTCACGCGGTAACGATAGACCAAAATCATACTGTGATTATATACAGTTATATCAACCGAAGGGCAACGACTGCTACGCCGTCGGCTCCTTTCACTCCCCGCCATGAAGGACGGGGTTTCTCGGAGCAAATCTGATGAAAAAATTGATACTTCAAATGCAGATGTCCGTCGATGGTTTGGTTGCTGCGTCCAATGAAGAGCGACAATGGCAGTTGTGGGACTGGGGCGATCATTGGCCGTGGGATGATGAGCTCAAGAATGATTTTAACCAGGCGTTTGCAAGCGTCGACACGATTTTGCTCAGCCGAAAAATGTTTGAGCAAGGGTTTCTCGCCCACTGGGCCAACGCAGCGGAAAAGTTTTCCAGCGATCGATATTACGCATTCGCGCGCAAGGTACTCGAGATGAATAAGGTCGTCGTCACGGACAAACTGCGCGAACCACTGGGCGAACGCGTCGCGCTTGCCGCTGGCGGCCTGGTTCTGGAGGTCAATGCCCTGAAGCGTCAGTCCGGAAAAGACATGATCGCTTTTGGCGGCGCGCGGTTTGCCGCAGCCCTGGCGTCCGCCGGCCTGGTCGACGAATTTCAATTCTTTATTAATCCAACGGTGATCGGTGCCGGCATGTCGGTATTTGCCAACATGTCCGATGGCCTGGAGCTCAAGCTGCTTGACTCCAAGCGCTATGCCTGCGGGATTGTCGTGAATCGATACGCGCCGACTTGATAATATCCGCAACCCGGCGCACTGAGGCGATGACCGGCGCGCTATCCATCCTGCGGCCGCAGGATGTTCTATCCCCGACCTTAATGATGCAGTTCGGTGGCGGCCGCTTGCTGCCCCGTTGGTCCGGGCTGGAACGCTCGTTCGCTTGCCGCCGTGTCGTAGAACGCCTCAAACCGAGCCACTTTGCCGTCCCGTAAAGTGAACACATGAACCCAGGAGCCGCCGTACGCGCGGCCGGTTGGCTTGGCTAGCCAACTGGCCTCGCCGGTCACGACCACCTTGTCGCCTTCGGCGATGAACTGTCCCGGCTCAAACCGGATGGTCTGCACAGAGGCGTCGAGCTTGGCGAAGAACTGCGCAATGCCCGACTTGCCATGGAAGTTGCCGGAAAAAGGTGTCAGCTCCGATTCCGGACTGCTCCACTCGGCGTCGTCGTGATAGCGCTCCAGCAGGCTCTGGATGTTGCCGTTCTGGTAGTCCCGGTAGCCCTCCATCACCACTTGCTTGTTTTCCTGCGTGTGCAAGATGGCTCCCGATAAAGCGGGGCGGATGTTCTGGTTGGTGCGGAACAGGTTGTCGGGATCGTATTGCCGTTTTATCTGCGCCAGGCGCTGATAGTTTTTGCCGTAGGCGTCGGCGCTGCGCTCGCTCTCGTCCTGGGTCAGGAAATTGACGTAGACGCCGCCGGTCGCGTAGGGCGCGGCGGCGCTGAAAAAGTCGCGCGCCCAGGCGATGCAGCGGGCGTCGTCGGCCGCGTCTTCCCAGCGCGTGTGCACGTTCATCACGTACAGCGCGTCGCGGTGCGGATAGGCCGTGTCGTGCGGCGCGGGCCGGCCCGCCTGTCCGCCCAGCAGCCCGAGGAAGATCTCGCATTGCGGCGTCGGCAGCCCGCTGGCGTAGCGGATGACGGTATCGATGGCCTGGTCGCTGAGCTGCGTGAAATTGTGCGATTTCCAGTAGTTGCGCGCGCCTGGCGTCAGCAGCGGATCGAACGCCTGCTGCCACGCCAGGTAGGGCGTGGCGCCGACATGCATGCCCAGCGGCTCGCCGAACTGGGTGATGCGATCGATCGCAGGCTGCACGGCAGCGGGTGGCAAGCGCGAGAAGATGGGCAGCACCAACACGTCCTGTCCATGCACCTCCGGCGGCAGGAAGGGCAGCGGCGGCGCCTTGCGCAGGACGGCCCAGACCGTGAGCTCGTCCGGCATCTCGTCGACGAAGGCGCGGTATTGCGCCAGCACGGCTTTGGCCTGGGCCAGGGAGAAAACGATCAACCCGGCCGTGACGTCGGGGCCGACCGGATGCAGTTGAAATTCAAAGCGGGTGACCACGCCGAAGTTGCCGCCGCCGCCCCGTATGGCCCAGAACAGGTCGGGGTGTTCGGTGGCGCTGACGTGCAGGTGCTGGCCGTCGGCCGTGATCAGGTCGGCCGCCAGCAGGTTGTCCGCCGCCAGGCCCAGCGTCCGGCTGAGCCAACCGAAACCACCGCCGAGCGCCAGCCCCGCGACACCGGTGGTCGAGTTGATGCCCAGCGGCGTGGCCAGCGCGTACGCCTGCGCTTCGTGATCGAAGTCGTGCAGCGTGGCGCCGCCTTCGACGTAGGCGCGGCGCTGCTCCGGATCGATCTGGATCGACTTCATGGCCGACAGATCGATCACCAGTCCATCGTCGCACAGCGCGCTGCCGGCGATGTTGTGGCCGCCGCCGCGCACGGCAAGGCTAAGGCCATGGTCGCGCGCGTAGGCCAGCGCGGTGCGGACGTCGGCCGTGCCCGCGCAGCGCACGATCAGGGCCGGGTGCCGGTCTATCATCCCGTTCCAGATCGCGCGCGCGGCGTCATAGCCGGCATCGCCGGCCTGCAATAGTTGTCCTCTTAGCGAGGTGCGAAGTGCATTGAGTTGATCATTCGTTGAAGTAGTCATGGCGCATCTCCAGGTGGCGGCTTGCGATGATGTTTTGGACGCGCAAGCCGGTGCTGACACGATTGGGCGGCGCGCACTTCATCATAGGAAACCGATGCGCGTTCACGCAAGCACAGGTGCTGGAATGATTGCGCGGGCGCTACCAGCGCATGGTCGGAATAAAATCCGCAAACGCCCGCAGCGGCGCCGGCAGATAGCGCCGGCCCGGATAGTACAGCGAGGGACCGCCAAAGGCTGGCCACCAGCGCTCCAGCACCGGCACCAGTTCACCGCGTTCCATGTAGGGCTTCAGCCAGTCTTCAAACAGGTACACTAGGCCGCTGCCGGCCACCGCCGCATCCACCTTCAAGTCGGCGCCGGCGCCCAGGTTGACGATCAACGGACCGGCCGGTTTGATGACGACCTTCTTGCCCTTGTGTTCGAATTCCCAGTCTGGCATGGCGCCGCTGGAAAAGCGCCCGCGCAGGCAGATATGCTTCAGCAGGTCTTCCGGCCGCTTGGGCATGCCGTGCTGTCGCAGATAGTCGGGCGACGCCGCCAGCGCAAAACGTTGCCGGCGCGGTCCAATCGGAATCGCCACCATATCCAGCTCCATGTGTTCTTCGTAGCGGACGCCGGCATCGCAGCCGGAGCGCAGCAGATCGACAAAGCTGTCATCGACGATGATCTCCAGGCAGATGTCCGGATACGCGGCGATAAACGGCGGGATGATGCGCGGCAGGATCAGTTTCGACACGCTGAGCGGCACGTTGAGCCGCAGTCGGCCGGCCGGCCGGTCGCGAAAACCGTTCACCACATCCAGCGCTGATTCGACCGCGTCAAGCGCCGGCATCAGCTGCTCCAGCAAGCGCTGGCCGGCGTCGGTGGTGGCCACGCTGCGGGTGGTGCGGTTCAGCAGGCGCACACCGAGGCCGGCCTCCAGCCGTCGCACCGCTTCGCTCAGTTGTGACGCGCTAGTGCCCGTCATGCGCGCGGCGCCGCGAAAGCCGCCGTGTTTGGCGACCGCGACGAAGGCGCCTATGTCCTGTAGATCAGCCATCCATCATTGTCCTGTATTTGGCACAAGTTGTGCCATTGCGAAGTATTGTCGCACAAATTTTTAGCACCTAGACTGTGTTCATCAACCCATCCTTCAGGAGAATATTTTGAGCACCTTCCAACTTGGCGATCTGGCTGTCAACCGCATGGGCTATGGCGCCATGCAGCTCTGCGGCCCGCACGTCTTTGGCCCGCCGAAGAATCGCGAGGAAGCGTTGGCGGTGCTGCGGGAGCTTGCTGCGCTGGGCATCAATCACGTCGACACCAGCGATTTCTACGGTCCGCATGTCACCAACCAGCTGATCCGCGAAGCGCTGCATCCGTACGCGGACGAGCTGGTGATCGTCACCAAGATCGGCGCCTCGCGCGGCGCCGACGCTTCGTGGCTGCCGGCCCAGTCGCCGAAGGAGCTGGAAGCGGCGGTGCATGACAATCTGCGCAACCTTGGTCTGGAACGGCTGGATGTGGTGAACATGCGCCTCATGTTCGACGTCATGGGGCCGGCGGAGGGCGACATTGAAGCCCACATCACGGCGCTGGCGGAACTGCAGCAACGCGGCCTGATACGCCACATCGGTTTGAGCAATGCGACCCTGCGTCAAGTGAGGCAGGCGCGCGGCGTCGCCCGCATTGTCTGTGTGCAGAATCAATACAACCTGGTCCACCGCCACGACGACGCGTTGATCGACGAGCTGGCGAAAGACGGCATCGCCTACGTGCCGTTCTTCCCGCTGGGTGGCTTCTCGCCGCTGCAATCAGCTGTCCTGTCCGACGTCGCCGCGCAACTGGGTGCTACGCCCATGCAGACAGCGCTGGCCTGGCTGCTGCAACGTTCGCGGAATATCCTGTTGATCCCCGGCACCTCGTCGCTCGCCCACCTGCGTCAAAATGCCGCCGCTGCCGATCTGGTGCTGCCGCCGGAAGCTGTCCGGAAGCTGAATGGCATCATCACGTCGGCATAGCGGTGTATCCACAAAGCGAAAACGCCAACCGGTGACGGTTGGCGTTTTGTTTGACACTGTTCTTGGTCTTGTTTAGCAGGGCGTGATTTGATTTTACGTAATTCTTGAGGGGAACATCGGAGGCATAATTTTCTGACGGCAACGTCGCCGTTCCAAGTAGCGTTCGAAACCATTGGAGGGAATGTGATGGAATATAACGAGCAGGACGGGCAACGCCTGGCTGCCGAGTTTATGGCGAAGTTAGCCCCCCGGCCCATCAAGGCGACCTATGACCTCGCTACGCTAGGTGCGAAGACGCGGCAAGGCGGGGAAATCGTTACGGCCAGCACGGATATGGAGATGGACGGCCACCGAATCGCTTGCGTGGGCGATGTGGTACGTTACCCTGATGGGACCGAAAGCAGGATCGTGTCGGGTGCCGGCTCCGCGCTGGCCTGCAACGACCAGCCTGTGGCGATTGTGGGCAGCGCCACTGACAATGGCGACATCATTACCAGCAGCTTGCAAAACGCCGCTCAGATCCGGGAGTATGCTGACGACGGTGGAATACCTGGCCTGCTGCAACCAGGCTATGTCGCGCTGTCCGGGAGAGAGGCGTGAACATTATCGGCTGGATTCGCGAAGGCGATATGGCCGCTTGTGGCGGTAAAGTAGCGGAAGGTCTCGACACTTGCACTAGTCGCGGCGTGCCGTATACCTTCCAAGGTGCTCGAATGGCCTGCCGCAACAATTGCTTGATTGCCGAAGGGTTTTCCCGCGCAACGCTTGCCAACGGCCGCAGCCGGGTAATTCATGGAATGAAGAGCAGCAGCGGGTGCCCCATTTATTCCACTCTTAACGAAATTGATGGAGTAGGTAATGAGAGCGGTGAGGCAATTCCTCTCGGCTTCATACAGTGTCATGGCGGTCAATGGGTGGGCAATACAGCGGGCGTCAGTTCGTCATTCCGACAGAAGTATGACGAGCAATTTTTATTGCTCGATGGAGACGGCCGTCCGTTGGCTAGTACCTATTACACCGCAAAGCTGGCATCCGGCGAGTTCTTACACGGCGAAACAGACGAGGAAGGCAAGACACAGCGTTTCTACACGCCTAGCGTGCATCACATCGAAATTTACCTGGGACATTTAGACGATTAGGGACTCTTTATGCCTGATGCACTGGATAGCAATTCCACGCCTGTCGTTGCGGGAACGACTAACACGGTCATCGATTCCGTCAAGACTGGATCTACTGCCCGGCTTGGAAAGCCTTGGAAAGTTTCAGAGAATTTGCTGCAATTTCTTGGAACTTGGGAGAATGGTGTAATGAATGGCAAAAATTTTGCGCATCAGATCGTCACGAATGGATTTATTCTGAAGGTTTATAAAGACAGCCGAAGTTTGCCAACGGTCGGGTGCGGCCACCTCGTTGTGGCAGCGGACAAGCTCAAGGTTGGCGGAAAAATCTCAGAAGAACGAGCCAAGGAACTGCTGAAGAGTGATCTTGCCACGGCAGAGGGCGCAGTCAATAAGAACATTAAAGTTCCAATGCGTCAGTATGAATATGACGCACTTGTTTCCTTGACTTTCAATTGCGGCGTGAATGGAGCATCGAAACTGTTCGATGCTGTCAACAAGGGAAAATATGAGCTGATTCCGGCGACTATAGAGAAATTTAGAACCGGCGGAGGTAATGAGGCGCGCCGGGAGTCAGAGGCGGAGTTATTTAAAGCAGGGAGCTATGATGCTAGCCATTAAAATTTCAGCCTGCATCATTATCATGAGTATCTCCGGTTTCTGTTATGCGTCGACGGACCCAGAGTGCCTGAAGCATTTAGGCGGCGCGTTCGGTGATGTTGAGTGTTTCAATGGCTTATCCAATGACCTCAAACAGGAAAACAGGAAACTTGCGGCGAATGTTGCCTCCACGATTCCGAAGGGAAACGGAAACAGAGTCCTTCTGAAGAAATATTTGCAAAATCAAGTTAGTGCCCAAAATTTCTGCGAACTTGGTCGGGCGTCAATGACGAACTGGACCCGCGAAGCAATGACCGTCAATCCTCGCTATCACGACTATGACGTAGCCTACTATGAATGCGTGTACATTCTTTTGGAGCAAGAAAACAAGTTTTTGAAGAGTTTGTTCAGAAACGCCAACCAAAAATGACTATGCCCGGTGAATCTGGCGTACTGCTGAGTAGCCGGTGTATCGGAAATAGACTGGGGCCAAGAACTGGAAGCCCAGAGATGACAACGCCCACTTTCATGAGTGGGCGTTGCGTGAGGTATGTTCTTGGCGGCACGGGGGTGGAAACAAACCACCGACACAAGGATTTTTAATCCGCTGTACCGACTCGCCGAAGATAAATTTATCTGAAGTTTGGAGCTGCGAAAGCTTTTTTCCGTTCGAGTGGACGGCGCGGTTCCAACCAGGCCCAGTTGGCCAGATCGGCATTTTTCATTGTCGATGGAATAAAACAGAGTACCCTATCATGACAAACTTATTACGGAGGCTTGCCATGTCTGCTTATCGTGGTGCGTTGTTGCTGGGGGCGGCTAGTTTGCTCGTCTCGATGGGGGCATTCGCTGCGTGGCAAATGGAAACGAAAGGAGTCACCACCGCAGCGCTGGCGGCGCTACCGTTAGCGCCTCACTTTGCCGCCTTGGATGGCAAGCAGTTGCGCATGCGCCTGGTAACAGTGGCACCGGGCGGTACCATCGCCGTGCACAGCCATAAAGACCGGCCTACGCTGGAGTACATTATGCAAGGCACCATCATTGAGCATCGAGATGGCGTTGCTATTGAACACCGGGCCGGCGAAGTGGTCGTCGGAAGCGTTGATGTCAGCCATGGCTGGGAAAACAAGGGTAGCGAACAGGCCGTGCTCTTGCCAGTTGACATAGTCAGTCCGTGAGGCCGGTCCGTCCAGCCTGTTACTTGCTGATCCACGGAAAATCAAGCCGCCGGGGCTGGATGAATGCGCGGTTGAGGCACTGAACATGGGCACGCTAACGCCGTGCGGGAAATTGACCGCACAGGAGAACGACGCTTCTCAGAAACGACAACGCCCACTTGCATGAGTGGGCGTTGCGTGAGATATGTTCTTGGTGGCCCGGGGCGGAATCGAACCACCGGCACAAGGATTTTCAAGACTTGTGTCGGCGCGCCAACCTTCACGCTGCCAATGTTTGGCTGTTGTCGCCGCCTGCGTTACGCGGCTCGATGTCATCGATAATTTTTTTCATTGCCAGTCTGGCGGCCATTTTCAAATCATATGCCTGTTGCAGGTTAAGCCATGACTGCGGATCGCCACCGAAGTAGCGCGCGAGCCGCAGCGCGGTATCCGCAGTGACGCCACGTTTTTCGTTGACAATGTTATTGATGCGCGATGGCGTCACATGAAGCGCCTTCGACAGCGCATATGGCGTCATCCCTAGCGGGGCAAGAAACTCCTCCCGCAAGATTTCGCCGGGATGGATGGGCCGCATTTCATTCTTCATCATTTCACAGCCTTGATCAGTTAGTGATAGTCAATGATTTCCACGTCTTGCGGCCCATTTTCTGTCCAGACGAAGCAGATTCTGAATTGCGCATTCACTCGAATGCTGTGCTCTCCTTGGCGCTTGCCGCTGAGTGCCTCCAGATGATTGCCGGGCGGAGAGCGCAAGAAGTCCAAGGAGGCTGCGCTGTCCAGTAGCTGAAGTTTCCGTTCCGCACTGGCTCGGAAGTTTGCGAACCGGGGCACTGCCTTTCCTTCGAACAGCTTTTTGGTCTGTTCGCACTTGAAGGAGAGGATGGCCATATTGTATGCCGTTTATCGGAACGCGATAAGCAAGCGTAGCGCCTTTTAAGTATGCTGCGGATGAGCTGCGTCAGTGCCGTAAACCGCAGGCGGCAGGGGCGGCCGTGACGCGATCTAGCGTACTCTGAGCATTTGGCGTACCGGAATTAGAGAAGAGTCAAGGGCTGCGAATCCTGGAAACGACAACACCCACTGGCATGAATGGCCGTTGCGTGAACGATGTTCTTGTTGGCACGGGGGCCTGTCTATTTGATTCGCCGGTCCGCCAGGGGGCGTGCTGCGGACGTGAGCGAGAGCTGCTGTTCGGTGCGCGCCACGATGGCTGCCAGTGTGCCGTCTTTGTGCATCTTGCCCAACTCCAGATTAAACTGGGCAATGATCTGCTGGGCGTTCGGAGTCTGCGGATTGATGGCCAGATAGAGCGGCAGCGTCATCATCGGCGCTGGCGCGAATTCGATCTTGCCGAGTTCGCCATGGACGCCAATATTCGATTGGATATGATATTGCGCGATTAGCTTGTCCTCCAACACGCCGTCGACGCGCCCCATGGTGAGCTTGAGCAGATTGTGTATCGTGCGGCCGACCGGTTCGACCCGAAAGCCCTTCTGTGCCATGAATTCATCGCTGTATTCATAGTCACGGCCGATACCGATGCGCGCTCCGCTCAGTTGTCTGTACTCGGTGGCGTCCGGCAGTTGGCCAGGCATGTGCAAGATGAATAACCGGTTGGAGAGATAGCTGTCGCTGAAGAGCAGCTTGCGACGCCGCTCACCGGTGGTCCAGATGGCCACCACGCCGTCGGCTTGGTGCTGGTAGACCGTGGTCAGGACCCGCGACCATGGCATGATGGTGATATCAACCTGGTAGCCGGCACGCCGCAACGCGGTGGTCACGACCTCTGAGGCCAGTCCTTGTTGAGGTAAATCCTGGCCGGTGTAGGGTTCCCAGTAGTTCGCCACCAAGTGCACTGTGGGCGGGGCGGGGTGGGCCGACATTGCCAACAACAGCAATGCCAGTGGCAGCTTCGAGTGTAACTCCATGTGGGCCCCCTTTAGATTTCCATGATACTCCTGAATTTCTGTGGTTTTGCTATTTGGGCGCGGCGACACTTTCGATAGCTGGGATGATCTAGGCAATGCCAGGCATGACTCCAGGTATGCTGGCGCGGAAAATAGAAACACCCGCGGCGGGGTCAAACAATTGAGCTACCGTTCAACCCAGGCGTGGCGGCAAACACAGTGGTAATAAAATCGATGAACACTGCCGCGCGCTGGGGCAATAGCCGCTCGGAGGCATACACCGCGTTGAGCGGCGTCCGCGCGGCCGCATGCTCGGTCAACAACGCCCGTAGCTGGCCGGTGCGCAGCTCCTCCGCTACTGTCCACGATGGCAGATAGCCGATGCCGACGTCCTGCATGACAGCTTGGCGTATGCCCTCAAGACTGTTTAGGCGCAAGCGGCCTTTCACATGAACCTGGCCTTCCTTGAAAGGCCACCCGCCTCCGCCCGCCATCAAAGTGTAGATCAAGCACTGGTGCTGCAGCAGATCAGCCGGTTGCTCAGGCGCGCCGTACTTTTTCAAATAATTCGCGCTAGCTACACAAATGCGCTCGGACGTGCCGACACGGCGAGCCCGCAATGAACTGTCCTTGAGGACACCCCCTCGAAGGGCGATATCGACGCCCTCAGCGATAAGATCAATGTAACCGTCGCTCAGCCGAAGCTCAACCTCTACATCCGGGTAGCGTTCGAGGAATTCCGGCATCGCCACTATGATTTTTTCCGTGGCAAGCGTTGGCGCACAAGCTACCCGTAGCAAGCCATGAGGTTTTTGCTGTCCGCGTGCATCAGAATCGGCCTGGGCGATCAGATCGAGGGCTTGGCGTGCCTGTGTGTAGTAACGCTGTCCCTCCGGAGTAGCCACAAGTTGACGCGTCGAGCGATGGATCAGGCGCGTGTCCAATGCCTTTTCAAGTGACGCAATATGGCGACTGACGTTAGGCTGACCGATTCCCAGCTCGCGTGCCACTGCTGAAAAGCTCCCCGTCTCGACGGCCCGCACAAGACACTGCATCCAAAGCAATTTATCCATTTTAAATCCAAGTAATTTGATTCATGCAATTGGAGCATAGCTGATATGAGTGCTGTCGGTCTTATCAGACGGGTGTTGGTGAGGCACACTGAATCTGTACCTCATTCACAAATCACTCAAGGAACATCATGAAGCTCGTAGAAAAAGTAGTTGTTATTACTGGAGGCAGCACCGGCATCGGTCTGGCCATTGCAAAACGCTTCGTCAGCGAAGGCGCTCACGTCTACATCACCGGCCGTCGTCAGGCGGAGCTGGATGCGGCGGTGCAAGCCATCGGCGGCACAGCCGAGAGCGCCCGCGTCGATTCGGCGGACCTGGGGCAGTTGCAGGCACTGTTCGATCGCGTCAAGGAAAAACACGGCAAGCTCGACGTGCTGGTGGCCAATGCCGGCGGCGGTTCTCTGCTTCCGCTGGGCCAAATCACTGAAGCGCACTTCGACGACACATTTGCGCGCAACGTCAAAGGCACTCTGTTCACCGTGCAGACCGCGCTGCCACTGCTGGGCAAGGGATCGTCGGTGATACTGACCGGTTCGACCGCAGCCAGCGGCGGCACGGAAGCGTTCAGCGTGTATGCGGCGTCCAAGGCGGCGGTGCGCGCCTTTGCCCGCAACTGGATTCTGGACCTGAAGGGTCGTGATATCCGCGTCAACACGCTCAGCCCCGGTCCGATCAAGACGCCGGGCCTGGTTGAACTGGTCGGCACCGATGCCGGCCAGCAGCAAGGCTTCCTGGACCATCTGGCGTCGCTGATTCCAATGGGCCGGGTCGGCGATCCGGACGAGATCGCCAAAGCGGCCGTGTTCTTGGCGTCCGACGATTCAAGCTTCGTCAACGGCATCGAATTGTTCGTCGATGGCGGCCTGCGCCAGATTTAAGCGACCGGCACTTGCGGCGGTCCCGTGGCCAGCTGAGCGGAAAGGCGCGTCGAACGACTTGGACAATTAGATGATTTGGTCGATTCGGTGGCGGCGCTACAAAGACCCGGAAATAGACCGGAGCCGAGGACTGCGAATCCCAGAAACGACAACGCCCACTGGCATGAGTGGGCGTTGGGTGAACGATGTTCTTGGTGGCCCGGGGCGGAATCGAACCACCGACACAAGGATTTTCAATCCTCTGCTCTACCAACTGAGCTACCAGGCCAAGGGCCGCAATTATAGCAGATGCTCCCAGGGGGTTGGCAAGGCCCCGGCACCACTTTTATTGACAGTAACAATTCATGGGTATAAATTTAGTCGCTTTGACATGACCTTGATAGGGACATTATGAAGCGGGCGACTTGGCTGGTGGCGGGATTGACGGTGGCAGGCGCGGCGCATGGCGCCGATTTGACGCCGGTGCAAAAACAGATGCGCGAGATTTACCAGGAACTGGTGGAAACCAATACCACCAATTCGACCGGCTCCTGCACGGTGGCGGCCAACAAGATGGCCAAGCGCCTGAAAGCGGCCGGCTACCAGGACGCCGAGCTGCACCTGATCGTGCCGCCGGGCGGCCCGGCCAAGGGCAACCTGGTGGCGCGCATCAAGGGCGACGGCAGCAAGAAGCCGCTGCTGTTGCTGGCCCACATAGACGTGGTCGAAGCCAACCGCGCCGACTGGGTGCGCGATCCGTTCAAGCTGGTCGAGGAAGACGGCATGTTCTACGCGCGCGGAGCGTCCGACGACAAGGCCATGGCCGCATCCTTCGTCGCCAACATGATCCGCTACAAGAAGGAAAAGCTGGCGCCCAAACGCGACGTCGTCATGGCCCTGACCTGTGACGAGGAAATGGTGCCCAGCAAATTCGACGGCGCCGAATACCTGTTCAACCACCACCGCGCGCTGATCGACGCCGAGATCGCGCTGAACGAAGGCGGCAGCGGCCTGCTGGACAAGCAGGGCAAGCCGGTACGCCACGGCATCCAGGCCGGCGAAAAAATCTACCAGACCTTCCAGCTGGAAGTGACCAATCCCGGCGGCCACAGCTCGGCCCCGTATCGCGACAACGCCATCTACCACCTGGCCGACGGCCTGTCGCGCCTGGGGCAGTTCGCCTTCCCGTTCAAGCTGTCGGCCGTCACGCGCGCCTACTACGAACGCATGTCCACCGTGGAGCAGGGCCAGGTCGCCGCCGACATGAAGGCCATCCTCAGCGATCCGCCCGACGCGGCCGCGCTGGAGCGCCTGTATGCGGTCAGCCCGGTGCACAACTCCACCGTGCGCACCACCTGCGTGGCGACCAAGGTCGACGCCGGCCATGCCGATAACGCGCTGCCGCAGCGCGCCCGCGCCACCGTCAACTGCCGCATCCTGCCGGACGAGAAGGTGGACGATGTGCAGGCCACGCTGCAACGCGTGGTGGCCGACGACCAGATCAAGATCACCCGCATCGGCGAAGGCCTGAGCGCGCCGATGCCGCCGCTGACGCCGGCCCTGATGAAAGCAGTGGAAGAGATCAGCAACGATATGTGGCCGGGCGTGCCGGTGATCCCGACCATGTCGACCGGCGGCACCGACGGCCGCTTCCTCAACAGCGGCGGCATCTGGACCTACGGTATCAGCGGCATGTTCGGTGGCCCGGAAGGCAGCGGCGCGCACGGCTTGAACGAACATATCCGCGTGAAGTCGCTGTACGATGGCCAGGAGTACCTGTACCGCCTGGGCAAGCGCCTGGCCACCGAGTAGTCCTTATTCCGGCACGACGATGCGCCAGCGCCACGGCTTGAGCACGGTCTGGCCTTCGTCGCCGGCCAGCTTGTACTTCTGCAGCGTGGCGGTCGGGTTGACGATCACCCGCACGCTGTTCTTGCCCTGCGCGCGCTTGAAGGCAAACAGCTGCTCGTTGCCGACGTCGAGCTGCTGCACCGCGCCGCCGCTGGCGCCGTTCCACAGGGCCTGGTTTTCCTTCTTCAGCTGATTCAGGCCGGCGTAGAAGCCTTCCAGCTCGTAGCTCTTCCAGTCGACCGGATCTTTTTCGAAGAACTCCAGCTTCTTGTCCAGCCGCGCTTCCTGGCCGTTGTAGACCAGCGGGATGCCGGGCAGGGTGTAGCTCAGCACCGCCATCGCGCCGTAGGCCGGGCCGTACAGCTCCTTGTCCGTGCCCTGCCACGAATTGATGTCGTGGTTGTTGGTGAACTGCAGGCGGTAGGCGTCGCGCGGATACGCCTTGGGCGGATTGGCCACAAAGGCTTTCAGTTCAGCCGCTCCGGCCTGGCCCTTGCCGATTTTTTTCATGATCTCGTTGAGCGGCCAGTCGTAGCTGGCGTCGAAGGCCTTGTCGTGCAGCGCCGGCTCGTTCCATTCTGCGAGCATGAACACCGGCTTGATCTTGTCCAGCTGCGCGCGCGCCTGGTTCCAGAATTCGGTCGGCACCAGGCCGGCGGCGTCGCAGCGGAAGCCGTCGATGCCGGCCTCGCGCACCCAGAACGCCATCGCGTCCGTCATGCCCTTCCATAGCTCCTTGTTGCCGTAATCGAGGCCGATCACGTCGGTCCATTCCTCCGTGCCGCCCGCTTCGTTTTTGAAGGTGACGGAGTGGATTTCGCCCTTGTCGTTCTTTTTGTACCAGTCGGGATGCTGGGAGGCCCAAGGATGGTCCCAGGCCGTGTGGTTGCCCACCCAGTCCAGGATCACGTGCATGCCCAGCGCGTGCGCCTGCTTGACCAGCTTGCGCAGGTCGTCCATGCTGCCGTAGTCCGGGCTGACGGCGGCGTAGTCCTTCACCGCGTAGTAGCTGCCCAGCGTGCCCTTGCGGTTTTGCTGGCCGATCGGGTGGATGGGCATCAGCCACACGATGTCCACGCCCATCTGCTTGAGGCGGGGCAGCGTGGCGGCGAAGGCGTTCAGCGTGCCCTCCTTGCTGTACTGGCGCAGGTTCACTTCGTAGATGTTGGAACTGCGGGACCAGGCCGGGTGCTTCACGGCGACGGTTTCGGCGTGGGCCGCGAGCGGTCCACACATCAGTGCTACCAGCGGCAGCAGGGCGGCAAGCTTTTTCATGGAGCTCCTGATGGTTTCAGCGTGCGTTCGAACAGCTGATAGATGCGGCGGTATTCGTCGTACCAGCTTTCCGGATGCACGAAGCTGTGACGCTCCAGCGGATACGGCGCCAGTTCCCAGTTGTCTTTTTTCAGTTCGATGAAGCGCTGCGCCATGCGCACCGAATCCTGGAAGAACACGTTATCGTCGATCATGCCGTGGGCGATCAGCAGATTGCCTTGCAGCTTGTCGGCGTATTCGATCGGCGACGAAATCTTGTAGGCGTCCGGGTCCAGCTCCGGCGTGTTGAGGATGTTGGCGGTGTACTCGTGGTTGTAGGTGGTCCAGTCGCTGACGGGACGCAGCGCGGCGCCGGACTTGAACTGCTCCGGTGCGCGCAGCAGCGCCATGAAGGTCATGAAGCCGCCGTAGCTGCCGCCGTAGATGCCGACGTTCTTGGCGTCGCCCTGCTGGTTGGCCACCATCCAGTTCAAGCCGTCGATGTAGTCTTCCAGTTCCGGGTGGCCCATCTGGCGGTAGATCGCGGTGCGCCATTTGCTGCCGTAGCCGAGCGAGGCGCGGTAGTCCATGTCCAGCACGATGTAGCCTTTTTCCACCAGCAGGTTGTGGAACATCTGCTCGCGGAAGTAGACCGGATAACGCTTGCTGACGTTTTGCAGATAGCCGGCGCCGTGCACGAACATCACCACCGGATATTTTTTGCCCGCTTCCAGCGTGGCCGGGCGATACAGCTTGGCCCATACCGGATCGGCGCCGTGCGTGGACGGCACGGCGACGATTTGCGGCGTGATCCACTCGCGCGACTTGAAGTCGGCGTTGCGGGTGTCGGTCAGCTGGGTGGCGGCGCCGCCGCTGCTGGCGACGGTGGCGATCTGGGTTGGCATGTAGGCGCTGGAGTAGCGCACCAGCAGCTTGCGGCCGTCCGGCGACAGCGCGAAGCTCTCGACGCCACCCAGCGACGTCAGCTCGTGCAAGGCGCCGTCCCTGGTGGAGGCGGAGCACACCTCGTAGGTGCCCGGCAGTTTTGGATTGCACAGGAAGTAGGCGATGCTGCCGTCGGCGTTCCATTCGATCTCGCTGGTCTCCCACCGCCCGGAGGTCAGCGCGCGTGCTTTGCCGTCGGGCGTTTGCGTGTAGAGGTGGGCGTAGCCGCTTTCCTCCGACTGGTACCACAGCGTGCTGTTGTCCGGCTGCCAGCCGAAATCGTTGCCTCGATTGTTGACCCAGGCGGTGTCGCTCAGATGGTGCACCGGTTTCAGTTTGGCGCCGGCCAGGTCGACGGTGGCGAGCCAGCGGTCCTTGTTGTCGATCGCCTGCGCCATCACGGCCACCTGCGCACCGTTGGCGCTCCAGCGGATCGAGTCTTCGCGGTTTTCGAAGCGCAGGCCGCGATTGCCTTTGAGCGGATCGAGCTTGTGCGCGGCGCGCAGCTCGGCCAGCGGATCGATGGCGATGTTGGGCAGGGCGTCGAACGACAGCTCGGTCACCTTGCGGGTCGACAGTTCAACCAGTTTCAGTTGCTGCGGCAGCGGGCCGGCGTCGCTGACGCGCTTGCGCTGGTCGTCGCTCTCTTCGTAGCCCGATTCGGTCACGTACTTGGCCAGCTTGCCGACGCGGCGCTTGTCGCCGTCCTTGGCGCTGGTGACCACCAGCAGGTAGCGGCCGTCCGGCGACAGCGCGCTGGTGTCGATGACGACCTTCTCGCCGAAGTAGACCGGCAGCGGCGCGCGGGTGGGGTCGGCGCTGCGTTCGGCATTGCGGCGGTCGCGGGTGGCGTCCTTCTCTTCCTTCAGGCGCGCCAGCGTGGACAGCAGGCGCAGTTGCAGCTCGCGGCGGCTGTCGGCGTCCGGCGCGGCGTCCGGGTCCTTGGCGGTGCGCAGCAGCGCCACCGGCGACACCAGCCGCTCGGCGCGGCTCCAGCTGTACCAGTCGCCGCCGACGCGGAACTGCACGTGGGCGCCGTCCGCGGCGTACTGTGGATCGACGGCCGGCGTGGTGCCGCGCAGGATCTGCGTCAGTGCGCCGGTCTTCAGGTCGCGTTCGAACAGGTCGCCGTTGCGCAGCAGGATGGCGCGCGTGTGGTCGTGGTTGTAGACCGGCGCGGCGGCGTCCAGGTTGGCCAGCTGCTTGTCGTCGACCTGTTTGGCGGCGCCGGCGGTGATCTGGAAGGTGTCGCGCAGCGGCGAGCCGGCGCGTTTCTGCTTGTAGTAGATCTGGCGGCTGTCCCAGCCCCACCATGCGGCTTCCACCGGATTGCCGATCCAGTCGGGATTGGCCATCGCCTGGTCCAGCGTGATCGGGGTGGCGCTGGTGATGGATGCTGCGCCGGCGCTGGCGGCGAACGAGCCGGCCATGGCGGCGGCTAAGAAAGGCAAGACAAAACGCATCGGTAGTTTCGCTTTGAGGTTGGGTGAACGGGAGCGCCGGATCGCGACGCGACCACGATTCTAGCCCAAGCCCCAGTGACCTGTAATGCTTAAATCTTCAGTTGCGGGCCATCTTGTCGCTGCTGCCATGGCGCGCGTCCGGGCCGCCGTGGCGTGGCGTCAGCCGCAAGGCCAGCAACAGGATGGCGCCGGCCGCCAGGGTCATGGCGATCAGCACGGCCAGCATGGCGGCGCTGCCGCCCCACGCCAGCAGGCGCCCGCTCAGGACGGGCGCAAACGCGCCGCCCAGCAGGCCGAAACTGAGCACCAGCGCGATGCCGGCCGGCGCGCGCCGGCGCGACAGCAGGTCGGTGACGATGGCGATCAGCAGCGGCGCGGCGGAGGCGATGCCCAGCGACGCCAGCGCCAGCCCGGCCAGCGACCAGGCCATGCCGTCGTTGGCGGCCAGTGCCAGCGCCAGGCCGCCGGCGGCCAGCACCATGCAGGCGACGAAGTGGCCGCGCCGCTCGCGCCGGCGGTCGGAGTCGTAACCGATGGCGATCATGCCGGCCACCCCCGCCAGGCTGGGGATGGCGGCCAGCAGGCCAGGCTGCATATGGCTTGCTTCGGCCCAGCGCTGCATCAGCGCCGGCGCCCAGGACAGCAGCGCGTAGCTGGCGCCGATCAGCAGCAGGTTGGCGGCGGCCAGCAGGCACAGTGCGCGGTCGCGCAGCAGCGAGGCGATGGTGTCGGCGCTCGACGGCGGCGCGGCGTCGTCCGGCACCGGCTGGCCGGACGCCAAGGCCGCCTGCAGCTGCGCTTCGTCGCGCTCCAGGTCCTGCTCGACCATCAGCTGTTCGAACGGCGACAGCCAGCCGGCGGCGTCGGGACGTTCATCCAGGTAGCCGTAGACGATGGCGCCCAGCAGCACGGCCGGCAGGCCTTGCGTCAGCAGCAGCCATTGCCAGCCTTGCAGCCCGGCCGCGCCATGCAAGGCGGCCAGCGTGGCGTCGCACAGCGGACCGGCGGCAACGCCGGCCAGCAGCGCGGCCGACGCGAACACGGCGAACGCGCGCGCGCGGCGCGGCGCCGGATACCACCAGCAAAGGTAGAGGATCACGCCGGGGAAGAAGCCGGCTTCGAACGCGCCCAGCGCGAAGCGCAGCGCGTACAGCTGGAACGGCGTGCGGACCAAGGCGGCGGCGGCCGACACCACGCCCCAGCCCAGCATCAGGCGCAGCAGCGCGCGGCGGGCGCCGGTCTTTTCCAGCAGCAGGTTGGCGGGCAGGGCGAACAGGCAGCAGCCGGCGAAGAACAGGCCGGCGCCCCAGGCGTAGACCTGGTCGTCGAAGGCCAGGCTGGCCTGCATCTGGCCTTGCGCGTAGCCGAGGTTGATGCGGTCCAGGCAGGCGACCGCGTAGCACAACATCAGCAGCGGCAGCAGGCGCCAGCTGATTTTTCGATAAATGGCGTCCATGCCGGCGGCGCCGCGGAGGTGCAGTACGGTGGCGGTATGGGTCTGCATGCAGACGATATTATCTGCACGATTTTGCTTAGGCAAGCTTTAGCGGCGCGTGGCGGAACTCAAAACAACAGTGCTGCGTCGCCGCGCTCAGGCCGCCGCGGCGCCGGAGTCCAGGTCGTAGATGCGGGCGCGGCGCGGACGCAGCTCCGGCTGGGTGGCGGCGCCGTTGTCTTCCTGCGCCAGGAACTGGCTGCCGATCTCGAACCATTCTTCGCTGGAGATCACTTTCTGCGCCAACGGCAGCAGCTCCTGCTCTTCCTTGTCGAGGCGCTTGAGCAGGTTCTGGCAATACAGGTCCACCGTGCGGCACAGGAACTTGCCTTGCGAAGCGCTGCGGCGCATGGCGCGGCGCAGGCATTTGTGCACGGCGTTGAGCATGGCGCCGCCGAGCCGGCTCAGCGATTCGAGGTCGTTCATCAGCGCGCCGCAATTGGCGTCGGCCGCGCGCACGGCCGGCATCAGGCAGACCTCGACCTTGCGCTGGTGGCGCGTCTCGGCAAACGTGGTCAGTTCCTTGAGCTGGGATTCGATGAACACAGGATCGATTTCCTGCGGGCGACGCGCGATCGACTGCACGTATTGCAGCAGACGGGCGATGAAGTGGCGTTCTTTTTTTTGTTCGATGGATAGTGTCAATAAGACATAGGTGGCAGTGAGCATAACGTTTCCCGTATTTCGTCTGACTTCGGCTGCGCGGCAAGCGTTGAATGGCGGACGCGCCCGAGGTGAAGACTGCTACCTTAGCGCGGTGACGGACTCATTCAACGTCGATTTACAATTGTTCACAACTGGTCGTGTGGCAATAACAGTATCGAAATAAAATCGCGAAGATTACCGGCGGGGAAAACGAGTTGACTACACGCCATGCCGGTCGTGAACGTGCGTACTCTTCCTGACTGAGTTGGAAATTATGCGCCTATTTTGCGGATGAAAATACGTGATTTATTGCGTCGATCAAAAATATTTTGTATCTGGCCGCGACAAAGTTTCGCCACGGCCAGATTGCTGCGCTGCGGTAGCGATCAGGCCGCGCGCGGTTCGCCCAGGTAGGCGCTGCGCGGCGCGGTGAAGCCCTGCTTGACCTGGCGCGCGGTGTCGTCGGTCAGCACTTCGTCCTGGCCCGCCTCCAGCGCGGCGACGATGAAGCGGGCCACGTCGGCCGGCGCCGCTTTCGGCGCGTCGACGCCGTCGGTCATGTCGGTGTCCATATAGCCCATGTGGGCGCCCAGCACCTGTGTGTTTTGCGCCTGCAGTTCGCCGCGCAGGCCGTTGGTCATGGCCCAGGCGGCGGCCTTGGACACGCTGTAGGTGCCGCTGGTCGGCAGGCTGATCCAGCTCAGCGCCGACAGGATGTTGACGATGGCGCCGCCGCCGTTGCGCTTGAGCACGGGGGCGAAGGCCTGGCTCAGCGCCATCGGCCCGAACAGGTTGGTCTCCAGTTCGGCGCGCGCCGAGGCGGCGGCGTCGGGCGTGGAGACGCCGCTGCCGGTGAAGATGCCGGCGTTGTTGATCAGGATGGTCAGGTCGGGGATGGCCTGCGCGGCGGCGGCGATGTCGGCCGCGTTGGTGACGTCGAGCTTGATCGGCGTGACGCCGGCCAGGGTGACGCTGGCGGGATTGCGGGCGCCGCCATACACCTTGCGGGCGCCGGCGGCGAGGGCGGCTTGCGCCAGGGCCTTGCCCAGGCCACGGTTGGCGCCGGTGATGAGGACGACAGCATCGTTGAAGTTCATGGTAGTTCCTTTCAGTGGGTGAGATTGATGTAAAACAATATGACCGGTCATCTTAAAAAATGGCGAAAAAAAACATCACAGCAAAATACGGTTCAGCACCAGGTCGGCAAAGCGGTCCAGCGGCGCGCGGCTGCGGGACGCCTTCGCGTGCAGCACCGCGCCCTGCCAGGCGTCGATGACGAAGTGGGCCAGTTCCAGCGCCGGCTGCGGCGCGGCGATGCTGCCGTCGCGCTGGCCTTCGGCGATCACCACCGACAGGCCGGCCGCCCATTCGTCGTAGGCCACGCGCAGTGCGTCGCGCATGGCCGGGATCTGGGTCGACAGCTCGCTGCTGAAATTGCCCAGCAGGCAGCCGCAGTTGTAGTCGGTTGCGGTGTTGGCGCCGATCAGCAGGTCGAAATACACCCGCAGTCTGGCCTTGGGCGCCCGGCTGGCGTCGTCCAGCACGTCGAGATAGCCGGCCGCCGCCGCGCGGTAGCGCTGCAATACTTCCAGCCCCAGCGCTTCCTTGCTGGCGAAGTGGTTGTAGAACGAGCCCTTCGGCACAGCGGCGGCGTCCGTGATGTCCTGGACGCTGGTGGCGTTGAAGCCCCTGCTGTGCAGCAGGTTCAAGCCGGCGCTGACGATTTGCTCTTTGACGTGTGGTTTGGCCATGTGCTAAATATGACCGGTCGTCTCAAAATAGTCAAGCATAATTTTTGTTATCGAAATATTATTGAAACACATTAGCCATCATTTCGAACCGCTCACCGTCGTCGTCTTCGCGGTCCGGCAATATCGAGCGTTAATTCGTTGAGTTTGTTTTTCTGAGCCATTCTGAAACGAATAGACTGTAATCGTTGTACGTGATTTCGTCCGGTGAAAGCCTGAATTGTCCGCAAATGCCAGGCAGGTCAGCAGAAAATACGGCGTAGCGCGCCGTAATTTCTTTGCCCCCAGGAATTGTTGTACGCCTTGAAGCCGAGCTTAACCAATTCCTGACGTGCCCTATGAGCAAGGCGCTACTTCCTGCATGTGAGCGAATATCCTGGCCGGCAATATCCGAAAGGAATTTTTGATACCGATATTCTTCCTGATCCAGTATCAGCAAATTCTTCTTTTTCTGATCGTCGTCTCCGTATCGGCGGGCGCCCAGGAATAGACCCAGTTCGAATGGCATGTTAAAGCGGGGTAGTCCATTGACATAATCGAGCTCGGTGCGCGAGATGTCGTGGATGCCGTAACGCGATAACTCAATCAGTCTTCTAATCTTGTCGAACCGCACATCGCCCGCATCGTTCTCCTCCAAGGCGCAGCGCGGGACAAAGCCACAGTCGTAAATGGCAAACACCATGGCATTTTGCAATTCTTTGTAGTCGTCGTCGAACGGGCAATTGATGAAGACGTTATCGTTGTAATTGTTCTTCGCATCCATCGATGGCCTACTTCTTGTGGGCCAGGACTACGCTCGCAACGGCGCTACGCACGGCGCTCTTCGACAGCGCTCCGGATTTCGGAGGCGACTTGACGACACGTATGGATCTTTTCAGGGCGCTGTCGGATTTGGCATTTGCCGAAGTCGATCGGCTGCGGTGGCCGTTTGCCCCCTTCTTGCTCACACTTGTGGCCATGATTACCTCTGCTGGACAATTAGTTCGATAGAAAAACTGGTTCCAGTCTACACCTGCGACGCGGCGATGAACTGTACCTGCGCGCGACATACCGCAAGACTCGGGACATTTCTCCTCCGCGTCAAACAGGACGCTTAAGTAACAGTTTTGCTTGCTGCACTGCGATCTTGGTATCATGCCGGCAGCCGGCCACCAGCCGGTATTTTTCTTATAACGTCGGAGATCACCGAATGAGACTATCACTGCTGCTGTTGGGGACCGCGATCGCGGCGTCCAACGCCTGGGCCGCGCCGCGCGGCTTTACCGTTGAAGACATGGTCAAGATGGAGCGCGTCGGCAGCCCTGTGCTGTCGCCGGACGCCACCCGTGTCGTCTACACGGTGCGCTCCACCAACCTGGACAAGAACCGCGGCAACACCCAGTTGTGGATGCTGGACCTGCGCGCGCCCAAGGCCGCGCCGGTGCGCCTGACCCAGGCCGACGCCAGCAGCAGCGATCCCGAATGGTCACCAAACGGCGACGCGGTCTACTTCCTGTCGGCCCGCTCCGGCTCGCAGCAGGTGTGGCGCCTGCCGCTGGCCGGCGGCGAGGCGGCGCGCGTGACCGACCTGGCGCTGGACGTGGAAAACTTCCGCCTGTCGCCGCAGGGCGACCGTCTGGCGCTGAGCCTGGCCGTGTTCCGCGATTGCGCCGACCTGGCCTGCACCAAGGCCCGCCTCGATACGCAGGGCAAGGCCAAGGCCAGCGGCAAGGTCTACGACAAGCTGTTCGTGCGCCACTGGGACAGCTGGGCCGACGGCCGCACCAACGTGCTGTACGCGGCGCCTATCGACGCCAGCGGCAAGGTCAGCGCGCAGCCGGTCAGCCTGTCCGGCATGCTCGACGGCGACGTGCCGTCCAAGCCCTTCGGCGACCACGACGAATACCACTTCAGCCCGGACGGCAAGACCGTGGTGTTCTCGGCCCGCATCGCCGGCAAGACCGAAGCCTGGTCGACCAACTTCGACGTCTACACCGTGGCGGCCGAAGGCGGCGCGCTCAAGAACCTGAGCGCCGACAACCCGGCCTGGGACACCAAGGCGATCTACTCGCCCGACGGCAAGACCTTGGCCTACCTGGCGATGGACAAGCCGACCTTCGAGGCCGACCGCTTCCACCTGGTGCTGCTCGACGTCGCCAGCGGCAAGAAGCGCACCGTCGCCGACAGCTGGGACCGCTCAATCGCCGACTACCGCTGGACCCCGGACAGCAAGACCCTGCTGGCCAGCGCCGACGACATCGGCCAGCACCGGCTGTTCGCCATCGACGCCGCCAGCGGCAAGGTGACGGCGCTGACCGGCAACGGCTACGTCAGCGGCTTTGACGTCGCGCGCGACACCGTCGTCATGGCGCAGGCCAACCTGGCGTCCGGCGCGCAGCTGTTCAAGTTCAAGCTGGGTGGCACTGCCGACAAGGCCGCGCAGCTGACCACGCTCAACGCGCAGGCGCTGGCCGACGTCAAGTTCGGCGAGTACGAGCAGTTCTCCTTCACCGGTGCCAACGGCGAGACCGTCTACGGCCACGTGATGAAGCCATGGAACGCCCAGCCCGGCGTGAAGTACCCGATCGCCTTCCTGGTGCACGGCGGCCCGCAGGGCAGCTTCGGCAACTCGTGGAGCTATCGCTGGAATCCGCAGGTGTACGCCGGCGCCGGCTACGCCACCGTGTTCATCGACTTCCACGGCTCGACCGGCTACGGCCAGAAGTTCACCGATTCGATCAGCGGCGACTGGGGCGGCAAGCCGCTGGAAGACTTGCAAAAGGGCCTGGCCGCGGCGGTGCAGAAATTCTCGTGGCTGGACCGCGAGCGCAGCTGCGCGCTGGGCGCGTCCTACGGCGGCTTCATGATGAACTGGATCGAAGGCAGCTGGTCCGACGGCTTCAAGTGCATCGTCAACCATGACGGCGTGTTCGACACGCGCGGCATGGCCTACGCCACCGAGGAGATCTGGTTCACCGAATGGGAAAACGGCGGCGCCTACTACGACGTGCCGGAACTGCACGAGAAGTTCAACCCGGCGCTGAAGGTGAAGAACTGGAAGACTCCGATGCTGGTGGTGCAGGGCGACCTGGACTTCCGCATTCCGACCACGCAGGGCCTGGGCACCTTCACCGCGCTGCAACGGCGCGGCATCCCGAGCAAGCTGTTGATGTTCCCGGATGAAAACCACTGGGTGCTGAAGCCGGCCAACTCGCTGCTGTGGCACCACACGGTGATCGACTGGCTCGATAACTACCTCAAAAAATAAAACCAGTTTAACGACGCAACGCCCGCAGCCTCTGCGGGCGTTGCCACATTCAAGGAACACCCATGAAAAAATGCATGATCGTGGCCGCCATCGCGCTGGCCTACGGCGCCGCGCAGGCCGCCGCCGCACCAGCGGCTCCACGCGCCGAGAACGCCTTCCTGTCGCAAGCCGACGCCGCCGCCCGCTCGGCGCGCGTGGCCAATGTCGACTACACGCTGGACTTCATCTTGACCGGCAAGGAAACCTTCTCCGGCACCACCACCTTGAGCTTCGACCTGAGCGACGCCGGCGCGCCGCTGACCATCGACCTCGACAAGGCCACCATCCTCAGCCTGACCGTCAACGGCAAGCAAGTGGCGCCGCAATACAACCAGTGGTTCATCACCATCGCCCCGGCCGAGCTGAAGGCCGGCCGCAACAGCGTTACCATCAGCTACACGCGCCTGCACAGCACCAATGGCGAGGGCTTGCACCGCATGGTCGACCCGGTCGACCACCGCGTCTACACTTACTCGCACTTCGAGCCGGCCGCCGCGCACCAGATGTTCCCGGTGTTCGACCAGCCCGACCTGAAGGGCACGTATGAAATCACCGTCACCGCGCCGGCCGACTGGGTGGTGTCGTCGACCAAGCGCGAGACCGGCATCCAGGACATCGGCAACACCAAACGCTGGACCTTCCCGCGCACCAAGAAGCTGAGCTCGTACAACTTCGCCATGCACGCCGGCCCGTACAAGGTGTGGGAAGACCACGGCGGCCCGTACCCGATGCGTTTGTTCGCGCGCCAGTCGGTGGCGTCGCAGGTGTCGCCGCAGGACTGGTTCAACTACACCCGCCGCGGCCTGAAGTTTTTTGACCAGTACTTCGGCGTGCCCTACCAGTTCGAGAAGTACGACCAGCTGCTGGTGCCGGACTTCCTGTACGGCGCGATGGAAAACGCGGCCGCGATCACCTTCGCCGAACGCGGCTTCCTGTACCAGGACGAGATGACGGCGGCGCAGAAGCAAAGCCTGGCCGGCGTCATCATGCACGAGATGGCGCACCAGTGGTTCGGCGACCTGGTGACGATGAAGTGGTGGAACGGCCTGTGGCTGAACGAAAGCTTCGCTTCCTTCATGGGCACGCTGGCCACGGCCGAATCGACCGAGTTCAACAACGCCTGGCAGGGCTTCTACTCGGGCGCCAAGCAGGGCGCCTACGTGCAGGACCAGCGCGTGACCACGCACGCGATCGAAACGCCGGTGCCGTCCACCGCCAACGCCTTCGACAACATCGACGCCATCACCTACTCCAAGGGCGCGTCGACGCTGAAGCAGCTGCGCCACCTGCTGGGCGAGGAAGTGTTCCGCCAGGGCGTGCACAACTACCTGGTCAAGTACTCGTATCAAAATGCGAAGCTGGACGACTTCATCGGCAGCCTGGGCGAGGCCGCGCACCGCGACCTCGGCGGCTGGACCAAACAGTGGCTGTACGAGCCGGGCGTGAACACCATCGCGGCCGAATTCAGCTGCGCCGGCGGCAAGATCGGCAGCTTCCATCTGCGCCAGAGCGCGCCAAGCAAGGCGATGCCGACGCTGCGCGAACAGCGCGTGCAGATCGCCCTGTTCAACCTGGGCGCGGACGGACTGAAGCTGGGTAAGAACGTCGCCGTCACCTACAAGGGCGCCAACACCGCCGTGCCGGAACTGGCGGGCGCGGCCTGCCCGGACCTGGTCTATCCGAACTACCAGGACTGGGGCTATGCGCAAGTGCAGCTGGACAAAAAATCCTTCGCTACCGCGCAGTCCAGCCTGGGCAAGGTGGACGATCCGCTGCTGCGCTCGATGCTGTGGCAAAGCCTGTGGGACGGCGTGCGCGCCGCCAAGCTGCCGCTCAACGAGTTCCTGAGCACCGTGCTGGCCAACGCGCCGGGCGAGAAGGACTACACGCTGCTGGGCGACGTCACCAGCAAGATCCGCAGCGCCAAGGCCTACCTCGATGAGATGGGGCCGTCGGTGGCCGGTTACCAAGGCCAGATGGCGACGCAGCTGGAGCAGATGGCGTTCGCCGCCACCCTGGCCGCCAGCGGCGACAACAACTTCCAGCGCCGCTGGTTCGCGACCTATTTGGACATCGCCGGCACCCCGGCCGCGCTGGCCCAGCTGGCCGACATCCTCGGCGGCAAGCTGGTGGTGCCGGGCCTGAACGTCAGCCAGGACGTGCGCTGGGACATCGTCAACCGCCTGAACCGCTACGCCCATCCGGGCGCGGCGGCCCTGCTGGCGGCGGAACAGGAGCGCGACAAGTCCGACAGCGGCCAGGCCGCCGCGCTGGGCGCGACCGTGGTGCAGCCGGACGCCAAGGTCAAGGCCGAATGGCTGGCCCAGATCACCGACCCGCAAACCAAGCTGCCGTTCTCGAAGATCCGCCGGGCGATGGAAAACATGTATCCGGCCGGGCAGGGCGCGTTGGGCGAGCTGAGCGCCAATCAGCGCCTGGCCCAGCTGGCGCAGGTCGACAAGGCCGCCGGCCCGGTCTTCATGCGCTCCTATGCCAACATGATGATACCGGCCAGCTGCACGCCGGCCAGCGTGCAGCGGCTGCAGGCGGCGGTCGCCAAGTTGAAGGACTTGTCGGCCGGCACCCGGCGCGCGCTGCTGGTGACGCATCAGGAAGACGAACGTTGCGTGGCCATCAAGAAGGCGATGACGGTCAACTAACCTCGACAGCTGAAAAAAACGACCCGCGCGCCGCAAGGCCCGCGGTTTTTTTTTATGGCTGGGCGTTTTCCAGGTTCAACACGCAGTGGCCGGCGCGGCAGACGGCGCCGGGATCCACCGCCAGCATGCAGTTCGACAGCATGTGGCCGCGCTTGTCTTCCTCGACGCGGGCGGCGGCGTGCTGCGCGACCAGCTGCTTGAGTTGTGCGCCATCCTGCGCGCGCTCGGACCAGGCGATGTAGCGCTCCGGTCCGCCGCAAGCCTTGGCGCCGACGGCGATGCTGTGGCATTGGCTGTCGCGGTCGCAGCCGGTGTCGGCGTTCCGGGCCTGGATTTTTTGCCACAGCGATGCGGCGCTTGGGGGGGCGGGCGGCGCGCTGCCGCAGGCGGCGGCGATCAGCATCAGCGCGCCGGCGGCGGCCAGGCGCAGGGGGAGGAGGTTGGTTTTCATGTCCACATCATGATCCTGTCCGCCAGGCTTTACAAGCGCTCGCTCAAGCGGGCCTTGCGCGCCATGCCGTCCGGGCCGAACAGGATGACGAAGTCGGCATAGCGCGCTGCGCCATCCTTGGCCGGCCTGAGCGACGGATAGCGGTAGCGCCAGACCTGGTAGCCGCTGTCGAAGCGGATCACGCTGGCCGGTCCCAGCGCGGCCTGCATCTGCTGCGTGCTGCGGTGGTCGTCGGCCACGGCGATGTCGGCGGCGCCGGGCGGATCGTCCTGGTAGCTCAACTCCAGCAGCGTGTCGTCGGACCAGCCGTGGTCCCACAGCGGCGCGTAGAAGCTGCGGTCCAGCAGCACCTGGCAATCGCAGTAGGGCAGGGTGGCCGGCGTCTGCGTGCCGCCGGCGTACAGCAGGTCGAACGGCAGCGCTGCGCTGCGGGCGCCGTCGTGCAGCGTGATGGCGAACAGGGGACGCTCGCTGAAGAACAGGTAATTGCCTTGCGGCGTAGCGCAGACGCGGTCGGCGTCGGTGAGCAGCTCGCCCAGCCAGGCGAACAGCTGGTCGTTGTTCGACAGCAGCCCGGCCTGCACGCCGACCTTGCATTCCAGCCGCAAATCGCCCAGCCGCCGCATGCCGGCCGGCACGCTGGGACTGCGCACGCGGGCGCGCCAGGTCAGCGTGCTGGTCTTGCTGCTGGCGACCAGGGCGGCGTCTTCCTTCAGCGCCTGGGTGTTGAGTTCCAGCGTGAAGGTGTGGTCGGGCGCCACCGGCACCGGCAGCGACACTGTGTCGCCGGCCACGCGCAGGGTGATGCCGGCTAGCCGGGTGGTGGGCAGGCGCGGCAGCAGTTCGAAGCGCAGCGCGGCCTGCGGCGCCAGCGCATGCTCGCGCTCGAAGCGCTGCATGCCGGCGATCATCTTGCGGTAGGATTTGTCGACCGGGTCGCGCGTGGCCGTGACCGTCACGCGCGGCGGCGCGGCGTCCTGGCCGTGGGCGGCGCCGGCCAGCGCCGCGGCCAGCAGCCATGCAAGGACTGGATTGCGCATCGCCGCTTTCTCCGTCTAAAACCCGATGGTAGGGCGTTGTACGGTTCGGCGGCGCACCGCACGCCTGCTTAGATGTGGTTCAACTGCCAGGTGCCGGCGCCGCCGCCGGGCATGCTCCACGTGCCCTGGATGCTCAACGGCGAGTCGAACTTGCCGCCGAACGAGGGACCCGAAGCGCCGCCCGCGCCCAGCGAGAACGTCACGTTGCCATTGGCGTCGATCAGGCCATGGATGGTGAACTGGCCGCCGCCGCAGGATGCGTCCAGTACGCCGTCGGGAGAGATCTGGCCGGTGCAGCTGCCGCTGTAAGGGCCCGCATAGGAGCCGCTCCAGCCGCCGGCGAAACGCTGGACATTGAGCAGGCTGCGCCCGCTCCCGGCCTGCGCATAGCCTTGCAGTTCCACCACGGTGCTGGACGAACCGACCTTGCCGGTCGCCGAGGTGCTGGTCCTGATGTTGCTGGTTTTGATGAGGCGATGGCTGTTCGTGTCGAGCCAGTTGGTGCTTTCATCGACCAGCGTCGCGCCGTTGGCATACTTGTAGCTGGAGCTGAGGGATACTTTCGCGGTCTGGAAGGTGCCGGCCGCTACCGTCACCGATTCCATCGCGAGCACGGTGGTGTTCGATATGGCGGAGGTCAGCGGGCTGCCGGTGCAATTGCCCGCAACGGCGGCGACCATGGTGCGGGTCCAGCTGGCGCCGGCCACCAGCTCGCGCTGGCTGGTGTTGTAAGTCGACTGGTAGCTGCGCGTACAGCCGCTCTTGGCGCTGCTGTCGGCGTCGCCGTCGGCCAGGACGTGCTCCAGCATGTGCGGCGCGGCCGGGCTTTCCTCGACGTCGGTTTCGGTCCAGGCGCCGTTCGCTTCCACCTCGGTCACGACGGCGGTGTACCAGTAGGGCGTGCTGGTTGGCGTGCTGGCGCCGGTGGTGGTGTAGATCTCTTTGTAGGAATAGAAGTCGCCCAGCGATGGCGTCAGGCGCGCCGGCGTGCGGGTGTCGAGCGCCGGAGCGGTGGAGGCGCCGCCGCCGCAGGCGCTCAGCAAGGCGGCGATGCCCAGGATGGAAATGGTGCGTAACATGATGCCCTTTTGTAGAAAGGGCGCCATCTTAAAGGCTGGCCTGCGGATTGTCTAGTTTGCAACCTGCTGCTCGATCCAGCGCAGCAGCTCGCGGCCGAACACGCGGGTGCGGGCGGTGTCGAGCTGGCGTTTCTTGTAGGCGTCGTGGCTGGCCGGGCCGGTCAGGCTGCGCTGGTAGCTGGCCTCGTCCATCAGCTGGATCTCGTACTCGAAGAAGAAACCGACGTCGTAGTCCTGCTCCGGCCCGGCGTCGAGCTGCTGCACGTGGATCATCTTGCGCACCGTGACCTGGATGCTGTTGAAGCCGCTGCCGCTGTGCGGATTGTCGCAACGGGTCTGCGGCTGCGCCAGTTCGGCCAGTTCGGCGTCCATGGTTTGCAGCAGTTCGGCCGGATACTGGTCGCTGTGCTCGAGCTGGGCGCGGTATTTGTTGAAGATCAGCTTGGCCGCCTCCAGGTCCAGCAGGGTGTTGCGGGTGCGCTCGGCGTCGACGTTGGTGACCGACAGCAGGTGCGCCCGCTGCAGCGTGCGCAGCGCCAGCAGGCATTCGAAGCGGGTGGCGAACACCAGCCGCACGCCCAGGTGGTCGAAGATGTCGGCCGCCAGGTAGGCGGCTTTTTGCAGCAGCTTGAGCAGGATGCTGCTGCGGCCCTTGTTGTCCTTGCGGTCGTAGTGCAGCATCGGCAGGCAGACTTCGCCGTCGGTCAGGTAGTGGCGGTCGCCGTCATGGCGTATCACCTCGTCCAGCGAGCCGAACACCTGGGCGCGGATGGCGTGGAAGTGGCGCAGCTTGAGGTTGTTGTCGATGTAGAAGATGCCGTGCATGACCTTCAGCACCGCGCACGACCACATGCGCCGCACGTCCACATGCTGGCCGCGCAGCGAGGCATACACCAGCAGCTCCAGCGGGTCGTCGGGGTGGCTGACGTCGGCCGGAATCAACGCCGCCTGCTCGGGCGTGAGGAAGCTGCCGGTGATGAAATCGATGGCCTCGCGGTGGGCGCGCTGGATCAGCGCGGTCGCGGCCGGCTGGTCCAGGTCGAAGCCGTACTCGCGCACGAACTGGTGGGCGTCGTGCAGGTTGCGCAACGCCAGCGCCCCCAGGTCGATTGCCGACACCCCGTTGGCAATCGCGTTGAGATAACTCCAGTTGAGCGAGAACTTGCCCCCGCTCTTGAGCGAGGCTTTGAGTGCGGTCATGGCATCAGGCAAGGGCTGCGATGATTCAGTATCGCAGTCCGCTTGATCAGCGTCAATGCTGCACCGCCGCACGGTCCCTTACAGCGCCGGCCGCTTTTCCCAGTTGACGAATTCCTGCGTGAACAGGATTTTCGCGGTGTGGAAGAACACCGTGATCGAATAGTCCACCGTGAGCTTGGCCGGCAGGCTGCGGCCTTCGCTGTCGGTATGGTAGAGCACGGTGAAATTGATTGCTTTGATGCCTGGCATGGGAATATTGGCCAGGACGCCGGCCACCTTGACCAGCGCGCCGCTGGCCGGGTCCAGCCAGATCTTCGCGGTGATCGGCGCCTTGCCGTTGATGAAACGGCTGTGGACTTCATACAGGTTCAGCGCACGATTGTCGATGGACGCCGCTCCCAGCGAGACGATGGATTCGGGCGTCTGCAGCAGTTCCTCGGGATGGTTGGCGAAGCGTTCGGCCAGCGCCAGCCCCATCGAGGATTTTTTAGGCGGCTCGCTGCCGTCGAGTGCCATACGGGCTGGCGTGCCATTTTTTTCCCAGCGCTGGATGTGGGTCCGGTAGGAACCGGTTTCCGGCACATCGTCGCCGGGCAGTTCGTAATTGGTGGCGATCTCGTTGCCCACCAGGCCGGTGTTTTTGTGCAGCTGGGTTTGCACCAGCGTCCACGGATCGGCGGCGCAGGCGCTGCGCATGGCCAAGGCGCAGAGAAAAAGCAGGGATATTTGCACGCAGCGTCGGTTCATTTTCATGCAAGCAAGTCTATCAGCAAAGATGTGTGAGTTGTGAAAAAATAAACCCGCGTTCCGCTGCCGCGCCAGCGCCGCCGACGCCGGTTTATCTCTACAATGTGCCGATCCCATTGAACGAAAGGAGTCCGCATGTCCTTCCTGATTGTGCTAGCCGCACTGGTGTTCCTGATGCTGGCCGCGTATCGCGGCTACAGCGTCATCTTGTTCGCGCCGGTGGCGGCGCTGGGGGCGGTGCTGCTGACCGATCCGGGCGCGGTGGCGCCGGTGTTCAGCGGCATCTTCATGGAAAAAATGGTCGGCTTCGTCAAGCTGTACTTCCCGGTGTTCCTGCTGGGCGCCGTGTTCGGCAAGCTGATCGAGTTGTCCGGCTTTTCCGAAGCCATCGTGGTGGCGGCGATCAAGTACATCGGCCGCTCGCGCGCCAACGCCGTCATCGTCGCCGTGTGCGCCTTGTTGACGTATGGCGGCGTGTCGCTGTTCGTGGTGGTGTTCGCGGTCTATCCGTTTGCCGCCGAGCTCTATCGCCAGAGCAACATCCCCAAGCGCCTGATGCCGGGCGCGATCGCGCTGGGCGCGTTCTCGTTCACCATGGACTCGCTGCCGGGCACGCCGCAAATCCAGAACATCATTCCCACCACCTTCTTCAAGACCACCGGCTGGGCGGCGCCGTGGCTGGGCGTGATCGGCTCGCTGTTCATCCTGGTGGTCGGCCTGAGCTTCCTGGAATGGCGGCGCCGCGCGGCCATGGCCAAGGGCGAAGGCTACGGCGCCAGCGCCGCCAAGGACGCCGTGCGCGCCGCCAGCACCGGCCTGCCGCACCCGCTGCTGTCGGTGGCGCCGCTGCTGCTGGTGGGCGTGGCCAACTTCATGCTGACCAAGCTGATCCCCGGCTGGTACGGCGACAGCTACGCGCTGACCATCGAAGCGCTGCCCGGCCTGCACGCGCCGGTGGCGGTGCCGATCAAGACCGTCATCGGCATCTGGGCGGTGGAGGGCGCGCTGTTGCTGGGCATCCTGCTGGTGGTGGCGACCGCCTTCGGCCGCATCCGCGGCACCTTCGCCGAGGGCACCAAGGCGGCGGTCGGCGGCGCGCTGCTGGCGGCGATGAACACCGCCTCCGAGTACGGCTTCGGCGGCGTCATCGCTTCGCTGCCGGGCTTCCTGGTGGTCAGCGACGCCCTGCGCAGCGTGCCCAATCCGCTGGTCAACGCGGCGGTGTCGGTCAGCTCGCTGGCCGGCATCACCGGCTCGGCCTCGGGCGGCATGAGCATCGCGCTGGCGGCCATGGCGGACGCCTTCGTCAAGGGCGCGCAGGCGGCCCATATCCCGCTGGAGGTGCTGCACCGGGTGGTGGCGATGGCCAGCGGCGGCATGGACACCTTGCCGCACAACGGTGCCGTCATCACGCTGCTGGCGGTCACCGGCCTGACCCACCGCGAATCCTACAGGGAGATCTTCGCCATCACGCTGATCAAGACCACGGCGGTGTTCTTCGTCATCGCGGTGTACTACCTGACCGGGCTGGTGTGACGCGCTAGCCGTCGAGCATGCCGTGCACGCTGTAGCTCATCATGGCGAGGAAGGCCACCAGCCCGAGGTAGAGCACGCCGTAGTTGATGCGGGTCTCGCGCGCCACCTCGTAGTACTGCGCGGGTTTGCCGGGATCGCCCCAGATCGCCGTCTTGATCTGCGGGTAGGCCAGCACGGCCACCAGGATCAGCATCGGGCTGGGACTGTAGAAGAACAGCGCCGCCAGCAGCGGCACGCCGGCCAGCCATACCTTGGGCGAGATGATGGCCGTGATGCGGCCGCCGTCCAACGGCGAGATCGGGATCAGGTTGAACAGGTTCAGCATGCAGCCCGAGTATGCCAGGGCCAGCAGCAGGCGGCTGTCGGTCTCGCGCGCCAGGAAATAGCAGGCCAGCGCGGCGGCGGTGCCGGCCAGCGGTCCGGCGAAGCCGATATAGGCCTCGGTCTCGACGTCGTGCGGCAGCTCCTTCAAGGCGATCCAGGCGCCGACGAAGGGAATGAAGGTGGGGGCGCCGACGTCCAGCCCGCGTTGTCGCGCCGCCACGTAATGCCCCATCTCATGGATGAAAATCAGCAGCACGAAGCCGACCGCGTAGCGCCATCCGAACACCCAGCTGTACACCACCATCGACACCAGCATGGTGCCGCAGGTGGTCAGCAGCTTGCCCATTTTGCCGGCGGCCAGCAGCCACACGATCAGCTTGCCCATCGCTTCAATCCCGCTTGCTCAGATCGACGCCCGGCGCTTCGCTGGCGGCCGCTGTCTCCCGCCGGCGGCCCAAGACCTTGTACACCCAGCTGCCGACGGCGGCGATGCCGATCAGGATGATTTTCTTGAACGCCAGCAGCAGCGCGAACATCTTGCCGAAGAAGCCCAGCTTGGCCGCGATGCCGCCGGCCACCAGCGCCGCCAGGCCGTACTCGGCGACCTTGTCGGTCTTGCTGTCGAAGTCGCTGTAGCGGTTGCCCGGCGTGAAGTCGGTGAAGGCGGTGACGTTTTTCATTTCGTTCTTGACCTGTGCGATCTGCTCCATGCCGGCCACGGCGTTGAGCACCAGCACGCCCTCGCGGCCCAGCACGCGAATGTTGTAGTTCAAGCCGTTTTCCTTGCTGCCTTCGGTATGCAGCTCCTTGGCCCAGTACAGCTTGTGCTGCGCCTTGCTGTAGCTGGGCGGCTCGGCCCAGCCGATCAAGGTCATCGCCGCATAGCCCTGTTCCTTGCGCGCGGTGTTGTTATCGGCGATGCCTTCCTTCATCTGCGTCAGCAGCTCGGCGTAGTTGATGCTGTCGGCGTCGTCGTCCTTGACGTGCCCGTCCTTGTCGTAGGTGACGATCACGCCCCAGCCGGCCGCGCTCAGCGGGTCTACATCGGCCGGCAAGATCATGCCCAAGGTCTGCGCGCCCGGCGGATTGCCCCAGCCGTCGACCAGCACCTTGCTGGTGTCCTCCGGCGTCAGGTAGCGGAAGCTGGGTGGCAGGTCCAGCGTGGCGATATTGCCGGGCAGGGTGATTTTTCCGGTCTGGAAATGCAGCCCGGCCAGGAATTCCTGGGCCGTCACTTTGGGGGCCGGGGCCGCGTCGGGCGCGGCGGCAGCTGGCAGCTGCGCGCCCAGGGTCAGGCTCAACAGGGTTGCGAGGATCAGGCGCATCGTTACTCCTTGTAAGAAAGGCTATATCTTACAGGAAACTATTGCGTATTTGGTAATTACTTCCAGTGGCGCCAAGTGTGGAAAAAAGGGTACGCGCCACCGGATTGCTCGCTAGTTGATTTCATGTCAGTATTGCCTCGCAGTTTAATTAAAATAATTTCGGAGACAGATTTGAAAAACACCATGTTCATTTGTTCGCTGGTCGCCGCCGCTACCGCACAGGCAGCCGGCGTTCCGGAGTTCGATGCCAGGCATTTGTCGCAAGACGTCAAAGTGCTGGCGTCGGATGAATACGAGGGCCGCGGCCCGAATACGGCCGGCGAAACCAAGACCGTCAACTACCTGATCGAGCAATTCAAGGCGGCCGGACTGCAGCCGGCCGGCGACCTGCTCAAAGGCCAGAAGACCCAGCGCAGCTGGACCCAGGATGTGCCGCTGGGCCGCTTTGAAATCAAGGGCCCGGTCAAGCTGGTGCTCAGCGACGGCGCCACCCGGCAGGAACTCAGGCAGGGCGACGACATGGCCGTGCGCGCCGCCATGAACGGCAGCAAGCAGGTCGACTTCCGCAACGCGCCGCTGGTGTTCGTCGGCTACGGCGTCAACGCGCCCGAGCGCAAGTGGGACGACTTCAAGGGCTTCGACCTGCGCGGCAAGCTGGCCGTGGTGCTGATCAACGATCCCGATTTCGAGACCGGCATCGGCGACTTCGGCGGCAAGGCCATGACCTACTACGGCCGCTGGACCTACAAGTATGAAGAGATGGCCCGCCGCGGCGCGCTGGGCACCATCATCGTGCACGAGACCGCGCCGGCATCCTACGGCTGGGCCACGGTGAAGAACTCCAACACCAACGTCATGTACGACATCGTGCGCAAGCAGCCGGCCATGGCGCACGCGCCTATGGAAGCGTGGATCCAGCGCGACCTGGCCATCGACCTGTTCAAGCGCGGCGGCCAGGACTTCGAGGCGCTGAAGAAGCTGGCGCAGACCCGCAACTTCAAGCCGGTGCAGCTCAAGGGCGTGAACCTGAGCGCCAGCTACGCGGTCGATACGCAAACCATCGTGTCGAAGAACGTGGCCGGCCGCGTGATCGGCAGCAGCGCGCCGGAACAGACCGTGCTCTACAGCGCGCACTGGGACCACCTGGGCGTCGGCCTGCCGGACGCCAAGGGCGACAAGATCTACAACGGCGCGGTCGACAACGCCACCGGCATCGCCGCCTTGCTGGAACTGGCGCGCGCCTACGGCAAGGCGCCGGCGCCGCAACGCAGCGTGGTGTTCCTGGCGGTGACGGCCGAGGAGAAGGGCTTGCTCGGCTCCGAGTACTATGCCGCCTATCCGCTGTATCCGCTGGCCGAGACGGCCGGCGTGATCAACATGGATGCGCTCAGCCCGTACGGCCCGGCGCGCAACTTCACCATCTCCGGCAGCGCCAAGCTGGACCTGCTGGACCAGCTGATCGCCAAGGCCAAACAGATGGACATGGCCTACGCGCCCGATCCGAAACCGGAAGCGGGCCACTTCTTCCGCTCCGACCACTTCCCGTTCGCCAAGCGCGGCGTGCCGGCGATTTCCTTCGGCTCCGGCGACGACTGGATCGACGGCGGCCTGGCGGCCGGCCACAAGGCGGAAGAGGACTACAACAGCAACAACTACCACCAGCCGTCGGACGAGTGGAGCGCGGCCTGGCCGTTCACCGGCATGGCGCACGACCTCGGCCTGTTGTACGGCCTGGGCCGCGACCTGGCCGATTCCGGCGCCTGGCCGAACTGGGCCCAGGACGCCGAATTCCGCGCCACCCGCGACGCCAGCTCGGCCAAGCGCAAGTAGTCGCCAATTTAACTAAAAAGCAATAGAATGCTTGCGCACCCGCTTCAATGCCGGTGCGCTTTTTTTTGCCGCCCGCCTTTCCTACCGAGGAGATTCCGCATGACCCTGTCCTTACGCCGCACCATCCTGGCGGCTTCGATTGCCCTGTTGTCCGCCGGCGGCGCGCTGCACGCCGCCGAGCCGGCCAAGTCCGTCAAAGCCGAGATCGCCATCCCCGATATCCCGTACACCAAATTCGTGCTGAAGAACGGCCTCACCGTACTGGTCCATGAAGACCACAAGACGCCGGTGGTGGCGGTCAACACCTGGTACCACGTCGGTTCCAAGAACGAGAAGGCCGGCAAGACCGGCTTCGCCCACCTGTTCGAACACCTGATGTTCAGCGGCAGCGACCACTTCAACCAGGGCACCTTCATCAACGCCATGGAGCGCATCGGCGCGACCAACCTGAACGGCACCACCAACAGCGACCGCACCAACTATTTCGAGAACGTGCCGACCTCGATGCTGGACTACACCCTGTTCGCCGAGAGCGACCGCATGGGCCACCTGCTCGGCGTGCTGGATCAGAAAAAGCTGGACCTGCAGCGCGGCGTGGTGCAGAACGAAAAGCGCCAGGGCGAGAACCAACCCTACGGCGTGGCCTACCAGCTGCTGACGGAAAACACCTGGCCGGCCGGCCACCCGTATTCGTGGACCGTGATCGGCTCGATGAAGGACCTGGACGCGGCCTCGATGACGGACGTGCAGGAATGGTTCAAGACCAACTACGGCCCCAACAATGTGACCCTGGTGCTGGCCGGCGACATCACGCCGGAACAGGCGCGCGAGAAGGTCGAGAAATACTACGGCGAGATCCCGGCCGGCCCGCCGCTGGCCAGGCATGAAGCGTGGATCGCCAAGCGCAGCGGCACCCACCGCGGCACCGTGCAGGACCGCGTGCCGCAGGCGCGCATCTACCGCGTGTGGAACGTGCCGGGCGCGAACACCGCCACCGAGCCGCTGCTGGACCTGGCCGCGCACGTGCTGGGCGGCGGCAAGACCTCGCGCTTCTACAAGCGCCTGGTGTACAAGGACCAGCTGGCCACAAGTGCCAGCGCCGGCAACGACTCGTCGGAAATCGCCGGCCAGTTCGACCTGACGCTGACCGCCCGTCCCGGCGTCGACACCCGCAAGCTGGAGCAGGCCGCCGACGAAGAGCTGCGCGCGCTGATGAAGTCCGGCCCCACCGCGGCCGAGCTGGAGATCGCCAAGACCGCGCTGCTGGCGCGCTACACCCGCATCGTCGAGCGCGTCGGCGGCTTCGGCGGCAAGAGCGACCTGCTGGCCTCCTGCGCCACCTACACCGGCAAGCCGGACTGCTACAAGGACTACCTGAAGGCCATCAAGGCGGCCACGCCGGCCGCCATCAAGCAAGCCATGAACGAATGGCTGGCCGACGGCGACTACGTGCTGGACGTGCAACCTTTCCCGACCAACCTGTCCGCCGGCGCCAAGCTGGACCGCAGCGCGGCGCCGGCCCTGGGCCAGCCTGAATCGCTGAAGCTGCCGGCCATGCAGAGCGCCACGCTGTCGAACGGCCTGAAGGTGGTGCTGGCCGAGCGCCACAGCGCGCCGGTGGTCAACCTGTCGATGATGGTCGACGCCGGCTACGCCTCCGACTCGCAGGACCTGCCCGGCCTGGCCAGCCTGTCGCTGCGCATGCTGGAAGAGGGCACGCCGGCGCGCGGCTCGCTGAAGATCAGCGAGGAGTTCGAGGCGCTGGGCGCCGAGTACTCCGCCTACAGCAACCTGGACGGCGCCTTCGTCCAGCTCAACGCGCTCAAGGCCACGCTGCCGAAAGCGCTGGACATCTACGCCGACGTGCTGCTGCATCCGGCCTACGCCCAGAACGAGCTGGACCGCCTGAAGAAGGACCGGCTGGCGGCGATCGCGCGCGAGAAGAGCAATCCGCAACTGATGGCGCTGCGCGTGATGCCGGGCCTGATCTACGGCCAGGGCCACGCCTACGGCCTGCCGCTGACCGGCTCCGGCACCGAGGCGGCCGTGGCGCGCATGACGCGCGACGACCTGGTCAAGTACCACCAGAGCTGGTTCAAGCCCAACAACGCCACCCTGCTGGTGGTGGGCGACACCACGCTGGCGGACATCACGCCGCTGCTGGAAAAAACCTTCGGCGGCTGGAAGGCCGGCGCGGTGCCGAAGAAGAACGTGGCCCAGGTCGCGCCGGCCGACCAGCCGGTGGTCTACCTGATGGACAAGCCGGGCGCGCAGCAAAGCGTGATCTACGCCGCGCAGCTGGCGCCGCCGCGCAACGCGCCGGAAGCGGTGCCGCTGCAAGTGGTCAACAACATCTTCGGCGGCAGCTTCAGCTCGCGCATCAATATGAACCTGCGCGAAGACAAGCACTGGTCGTATGGCGTGAACGCCAGCCTGCAGCCGGCGGTGGGCCAGCGCCTGTACCTGAGCACCTCGCCGGTGCAGACCGACAAGACCGGCGCGGCCTTGCAGGAACTGGTGCAGGAGTACGCCAACATCGCCGGCGCCAAGCCGATCACCGCGGCCGAGCTGAGCAGCGCGCAGGAAAACGAGACCCTGCGCCTGCCTGGCTCGTTCGAGACCGCCGGCCAGCTGGCCGGCGCCTACGGCACCATCCTGCAGTACCGGCTGCCGGCCGACTATTTCAACACCTTCACCGGCACCGTGCTGGCGATGACGCCGGAGCAGGCCAACGCGCTGGCGGCGCGCACCATCACGCCGGGCAAGCTGACCTGGCTGGTGGTGGGTGACATGAGCAAGGTTGAAGCCGGTGTGCGCGCCCTGAACCTGGGCGAAGTGCGCAAGATCGATACCGACGGCCATCCGCTACCCTAAGCGCCTGGCGCGCTAGCGTCCCCGCCGGCCCCGGCCGCGTCGCCTGACGTGTCCGGGGCCGGTTTTTTTTGTGGCGCGGATGCAGCGGAATATTTACTACATTGCAAATTTCATTGTATTTTGATAATTTTAGTGTACAAAATGCATCAAATATGATCTACTTGGATCTCTTGGCCTCATCCGGTTTTTGTCCCACTTCGCAAGGAGTACCAGTTATGAACAAGACGATACGCGCCGCGCTAGTAGCGGTCTCGGCAACACTGAGCATGGGTGGCGCCGCGCAGGCGGCCAACCTGGTGGTCAACGGCAGTTTTGAAGATCCCGGCTTCGCCTTGCCGGCGGGCTCCTACTGCTACCTGGGCGGCCCCTACGATTGCGGCAGCGTCAACGGCTGGACCGGCGGCTTCCCGCTGATGCTGTCGAACAGCGGCCCATGGGGCAATCCCAACACGCCGGACGGCAATGTGCTGATCGGCATCCAGGGCACCAGCTTTATCCAGCAGACGCTGAACCTGGCACCCGGCACCTACAAGCTATCCTGGATGGACGCCGGCCGCGGCAATTATGGCGGGCCGACCGAGACCTACCAGGTCGTCGTTGGCGGCAACGTGATGAGCGTCGAGTCGGTCAACTACGGTGCGGGCTGGACGGCCAAGTCGCTGACCTTCAGCGCGACCGGCGCCACCACCTTGAGTTTTGCCGGCCAGACCAACTACGATGCCACCGCCTTCATCGATAAGGTGGAGGTCAACGCCGTGCCGGAACCGCAAACCTACGCCATGCTGCTCGGCGGCCTGGGCCTGGTAGGCTGGGCGGCGCGCCGCAGGACCCGCGCCGCAGCCTGAGCACGACGCTGTCGCCGGTCAACGCCGTCCAAGCCCGTCAGCCGAGTACCGGCTTGCGGGCTTTTGTTTGGGCGCGCGGACGCCAGGCCGATACCGAAGCGCGTATCGGCGGCGCTAAAAATGTGATTGGAGGGATTTTCATTCGCCCCGTAGCATGCGATGAAAACATAACGAGAATTGCCCCTCAATCGCAACGGAGACAACCATGAAGCGTCTACTGTCTTGCCTGGCCATGCTGCTCGGCCTGGCCTGTTCCACCTTGTCCGCGCACGCCGCCATCACCATGAACACCAGCGTGCAATACCAGATCAAGAACGTCAACAGTGGCCTGCTGCTGGGGATAGACGGCGCCAGCCAGGCCGCCGGTTCCAAGGTGGTCCAGTGGGCCGACAACGGCACCGCCGACCATCTGTGGCACTTCATGCCGATGGGGAATGGCCAGTACAACATCGAGAACATGCTGACCCACCAGGTGCTGGGCGTGGCCAACGCCGGCACCGCCGACGGCGCGCAAATCGTCCAGTGGGCCGACAACGGCACCAGCGATCACCTGTGGATCGTCACCCAGGCCGCCAGCGGCAACTTCCTGATCCAGAACGTCAACAGCGGCAAGTACCTGGAGGTGTACCAGGCCAGCAACCTGAACACCGCCACCATCGACCAATGGGCGTCGACCGGCTGCACCTGCCAGGAATGGCAGCTGGTCAATACCAAAGTCAGCCCCTACCCGGCGCCGCGCACCGTCAGCGGCGACGGCAGCTTCGTCCACGACCCCTACATGTTGCGTGACGCCGGCGGCAAGTACTGGCTGTACGGCAGCCACCAGACGCTGGCCACCTCGACCGACCTCAACACCTTCACGCCGTACACCAGTTGCACCACCACCCAGATGGGCGGCTATGCGCCGAACTGCCCGCCGATCGGGCCGGACTTCAGTTCCTGGAGCGGCCTGCAGACGCCGAAGGGATGGAACAGCGGCGCCAACACCGACATCTGGGCGCCCAGCCTGCTGCTGGTGAACGGCACCTATTACCAGTACTACTCGATTCCCTACCTGCCCAGTTCGGGCGCCGAGGCGGTGATCGGCGTCGCCACCAGCAGCGCGCCGCAAGGGCCGTGGACCGACCGCGGCTTCGTCACCAAGTCCTGGACCAGCAGCACCACGCCGCCGTCCGGCTTCACCACGACCACCGACAACGCGATCGATCCGGCGCCGTTCACCGACGCCAGCGGCAACTGGTGGATGGCCTGGGGCTCGTGGACCGACGGCACCCACCTGATGCAGCTCAATCCGGCCACCGGCCTGCAGTCGACCAGCAACACCACGGTCTACACGATCGCGCGGCGCGGCGCGCCGACGTCGGCCGAGGAGGGGCCGTTCATCTACTACTACAACGGCTACTACTATTACTTCGCGCCGATCAACGCCTGCTGCAGCAGCACCTCGCCTTACCGCACCATCGTCGGCCGCTCGACCAGCGTGACCGGGCCATATGTCGACCGCGGCGGCGTCGCGCTGACCGCCGGCGGCGGCACGATACTGCTCAGCACCCACGGCAACATCATCGGGCCCGGCGGCGGCAGCGTGTTCACCGACGCCGGCCACAACAACCAGCCGACCTTCGTCTATCACTACTACGACGGCAACAACAACGGCCGGCCGACGCTGGGCATCAATCCGCTCGGCTTCACCAGCGACGGTTGGCCTTATGTGATGTCGAACTAAGCCGGCCGCGCGGGCGGCGGCCTACAGCGTCTTGCTGCACAGCCGGAAGTCCGGATCGTCCTCGTAGGGACGGATCTGGAAACCCAGGCTGGCCATCAGCTTGAGCATGCCGCTGTTCTTGCACAGCACCAGGCCGTCGATCTCGCTCAGGCCCTTGTCGCGCGCCACGTCCATGATGCCCAGCATCAGCCGCGTGCCCAGGCCCTGGCCGCTGTAGCGGTCGTCCACCAGCAGCGAGAATTCGCAGCTGCTGAGGTCGGGATTGGCGATGTAGCGCGACACGCCGATGATGCTGTCGGTGTCGACGAAGTCGCCGTCCGGTCCCGGCGCGCGCTGGGTCAGCACCGCCACCAGCGCCATCTCGCGGTCGTAGTCGATCAGCGTGTAGCGCGCCAGCATCGGCACCGACAGCTCGCGCAGCGACGAGGCGAAGCGGTAGTAGCGCGATTTTTCCGACAGCCCGCGCACCAGCTCCTGCAGCATCGAGGCGTCGTCCGGCTGCACCGGGCGCAGCGTGTACTGGCCGCCGCCGCGCATCGGCCATTCCTGGGTGTAGCTGGACGGGTAGGGCAGGATCGCCAGGTGGCTGTAGCCGTGCGCCGACGGCGGCGCGGCGTCGATCACGATGCGGGCGTCGACCGCCAGCGCGCCGTGCTCGTCGACGATCAGCGGGTTGATGTCCATCTCGCGCAGCTGCGGCAGCGCGCACACCATTTCCGACACCCGCAGCAGCATCTGCTCGACCGCCTCGCGCTGCACCGGCGGCGCGCCGCGCCATTCGCCCAGCATCCCGGCCGAGCGCGTGCGGCCGATCAGGCGCTGCGCCAGGAACAGGTTGAGCGGCGGCAGCTCGACCGCGCGGTCGTTGATCAGCTCGATCATCGTGCCGCCCGCGCCGAAGGTGATCGCCGGCCCGAACAGCTGGTCGGTGACGACCCCGATGTACAGCTCGCGGCCGTGGCGCTTGCCGGCCATCTTCTGCACCGTGACGCCGTTGATGCGCGCCTCCGGCAGCAGGCGGCGCACGGTGGCCATCATGTCGCCGTAGCCGTCGCGCACGGCGGCGGCGTTGAGCAGGTTGAGCACCACGCCCTGCACGTCGGACTTGTGGGCGATGTCGGGCGAGTCGATCTTCAGTGCCACCGGGTAGCCCAGCTGGCTGGCGATCAGCATCGCCTCGCCGGCGCTGCGCGCCAAAATCGTCTGCGTGATCGGGATGTGGAAGGCCGCCAGCAGCGCCTTCGATTCCATTTCGGTGAGCACCTTGCGGCGTTCGGCCAGCACGCCCTCGATCAGCAGGCGGGCGCCGTCCAGGTCCGGCTGCGCCAATTGCGACAGCGGCGGCGGGGTCTGGTGCAGCAGCTGCTGGTTCTGGTAGAACGAGGCGATGTTGGAAAAGCCGTCGACCGCCGCCTCCGGCGTGCGGAAGGTGGCCACGCCGGCGGCGTTGAGCAGCTGGCGCGCCTCGGCCACCTGGCGGTCGCCCATCCAGCAAGTCAGCAGCGGCTTGCCTAGGCCGGCGTTGAGGGCGCCGACCGCCCGCGCCACCGCCGCCGGATCGCCACCCAGCTTGGGCGAATAAATCACCAGGATGCCGTCCACCTGGCTGTCGTGGCCGCAGGCCTGGACCGCCGCGCCGAAGGCGGCGGCGTCGGCCTCCTCCGACAGGTCGAGCAGGTTGACCAAGGTGGCGTGCGGCGGCAGCGAGGGCGCCAGCGCCTGCGCGCCCGCTTCCGACAAGGTCGCCAGTTGCAGGCCCAGCTCGGCGATCCAGTCGGCCGCCAGCACGCCGGGGCCGCCGCCGTTGGTGACCACGGCCAAGCGCGGCCCGACCGGACGGTAGCGCGAGGCCAGGCACTTGGCGGCCGAGAACAGCTGCACGAAGGTCTTCACCCGCACCGCGCCGGTGCGGCGCAGCGCGGCGTCGAACACCTCGTCGCTGGCGACGATGGCGCCGGAGTGGGTCAGCGCCGCCTGCGAGGCGGCCGCCACCTTGCCGGCCTTGAGCACCACCACCGGCTTGGTGTTGGCGGCGCCGCGCAGCGCCGACAGGAAGCGGCGGGCGTCGGTCACGCCCTCCATGTAGATGACGATGCTTTGCGTGGCCGGATCGGTGGCGAGGAAATCCAGCGTCTGCGCCAGGTCGACGGCGGTGTTGGCGCCCAGCGAGACCACGGTGGAAAAGCCCACCGCGTTCTGGCTGCCCCAGTCGAGGATGGCGGCGGTCAGCGCGCCCGACTGCGAGATCAGCGCCAGGCTGCCCGGCTGCGCCAGCTGGCCGGCGACGCTGGCGTTGAGGTGCAGGCGCGGCCGCTGGTAGCCCAGGCAGTTCGGCCCCAGCAGGTGGATGCCGTGCTTGCGGGCGATGCCGTGAAGCTCCCTGGCCTGCGCGCCGTCGACGCCGGCCGACAGGATCAGCGCGGCGCGGCACTGGATGCGGCCGGCCACTTCCAGCGCGAAGCTCAGCTCGTCGTTGGGCAGGGCGATCACGGCCAGGTCGGCGCGCGAGTGGGCCAGGTCGGCCAGGGTGCCGCTCATGCCGACGTCGAGGTAGGTCACCGGCCCGGTGTAGCCGCCTCGCTCCAGCTGGGCGCGGATGCCGCGGCCGTAGCAGGTCTGGCGCTCGGGCCGGTCCTGGCCGGCGAACACCACGATGGACTTGGGTGAGAACAGCGGCGTCAGGTAGTGGGTTTCCATGGGGGCATTCGTGGTGGGTTAGTCGTCCATGCCCAGCAGGACCTTGACATGGGCGGCGGCGCTGCGCGCCAGCGACGACAGCTGGTAGCCGCCTTCCAGGCAGGAGACGATGCGGCCTTGACTGTGGCGCGCGGCGACCGCGACGATCTGTTTGGTGATCCATGCGTAGTCCGCTTCGACCAGGCCGAGGTTGCCCATGTCGTCGTCGCGGTGGCCGTCGAAGCCGGCCGAGATGAAGATCAGCTGCGGCCGGAAGCGCTCCAGCGCCGGCAGCCATTGCTCGCTGACGGCCCGGCGCATCGGCTCGCCGCCGGAGCGGGCCGGCAGCGCCACGTTGACCATGTTGGCGCCGCGCGGCGTGTTGCCGCAGAACGGGTACAGCTTGTCCTCGAAGATGGAGCACATCAGCACGCGCTCGTCGTCGCGCAGGATGTCCTCGCTGCCGTTGCCGTGGTGGACGTCGAAATCGACCAGCGCCACCCGTTTCAGCCCGTGCACATTGAGCGCGTGGTGGATGCCGACGGCGACGTTGTTGAAGAAGCAGAAGCCGCCGGCGGCCGCATGCTCGGCGTGATGGCCGGGCGGGCGCACGTTGCAGAAGGCGGTGCCGGCGCCCTCGGTCAGCACCAGGTCGGTGGCCAGCACGGCGGCGCCGGCGGCGCGCAGCGCGGCCCGGTAGGTGTGCGGGTTCATGCTGGTGTCCGGGTCCACCTGCACCGTGCCTTGCTTGGGCGACTGCGCGGCGATGCTGTGGATGTACAGGCTGGAGTGCGCCTGTGCCAGCTGCTGTTCGGTGGCCAGCGGCGCCTCGCAGGGTTGCATGAAGTCGAGCAGGCCCTTGATCAGCAGCATGTCGCTGACCGCGCCGATGCGCTCCGGACATTCGGGATGTTGCTCGCCCATGGCGTGTTTCAGGCAGTCCGGGTGCGAGATATAGGCTGGCAGCATCGTGGCCTTGGTTGCGTTGACGAGGATGTAACGAATATAACTTGAATCGAGTGTAATGAGCGCTATCAAATTTTTCGTTGATCCAAGTCAAAGCCTACCTACGGAAACGTGCTTTCGCGCTGCAAGTGGCAAATCTTGACGCTGTACTCGGAAAAAAAGCTGCCGCGCCCTAGCTTTTTGGCGGCCACGTGCTCGGGGTGTGTCGCCCAGGTGCGCATGGCCTGCTCGGTTTCAAATTCGACGATGGTGACGCGCTCGCCGTCCTGGGCGGTAAAGCCCTTGTGCGACACATGGCCGGGGATGCCCTTGGCCAGCATGCTCATCCGGGCAGCCCATTGCTGGTACTCGGCCTGGTGCTCCGGGTTCAAACGCGATCTGAAGACGACGACAATCATTTTCCTGCTCCTTGGTTGAGGTGTTGCAAGAATGATAGGCAGCGGCGAAGAATAAGGAAAGCGAATGATTTTGATAGAATCAATCAATTATCTTGATGGGCTGGCGACATGGAAAACGATATCGACATCGCGCTGCTGCGTGCCTTCCTCGCCATCGCCGAAGGGGGCAGTTTCACGGCCGCTGCGCGCCGGCTGAACCTGACGCAGTCGGCGGTCAGCATGCAGATCAAGCGCCTGGAAGACATCGCCGGCGGCGCGCTGTTCGAGCGCAATTCCCGCAACGTGATGCTGAACCGGCGCGGCGAGCTGCTGCACAGCCACGCCCGCCGTCTGGTCGCGCTCAACGATGAAACATTGGCCCGGATGCGCGACGAGACCTTTACCGGACTGGTCAGGGTAGGGGCCATCGAGGACTACGCCGTGCATGTCTTGCCGGACATCCTGGCGCAGTTCATGGCGGCCCATCCGACGCTGGCGGTGGAAGTCGAGACCGGCTTCAGCCGCGCCCTGCTCGATCGCCTGGGCGATGAATTCGACCTGGTGCTGGCGATGCACCCGGCCGGCGCGGCGCGCGGCGAGCTGGTGCGCAGCGAGCGCGCGGTATGGCTGGGGGCGCGCCACCATGCCTGTCATGCGCAGGCCGTGCTGCCGCTGGCCTTGCATCCCGCCGGTTGCCAATTCCGCGCGGCGGCCCTGGCGGCGCTGGACCAGGCCGGGCGGCGCTGGCGCCTCGCCTACATGTCGCAGAGCCTGGGCGCGATCGACGGCGCGGTCGCGGCGGGGCTGGCCGTCACGGTGGGCAAGGCGGGATTCCCGGAGCAGGGCCTGGACATCCTGAGCGAGGCCGACGGCCTGCCGCCCTTGCCGTCGTTCGAGATCGCCCTGCACCGCGCGCCGCGGCGACAAAACGCCGGCGCCAACGCGCTGGCCGGGCTGCTGCTGACCCGCCTGCAATCGATATAAACGATATGGCTCACATCGGCTGCGGCGCCTCGGTCGGCAAGGTCAGCCGGAAGGTGGTGCCGCCGCCGGCCGGCGACGCCACCTCGATCACGCCGCCCAGCACGTTGGTGGTGATGCGGTGGGCGATGTTCAAGCCTATGCCCGAGCCGCCCCGTCCCAGCGTGGTGGTGAAGAAGGGATCGAACACCCGCGACAGGTATTGCGGCGCGATGCCGACGCCGTCGTCGGCCACCGTCAGCACCACCTGCTGGCTGCTGTTGCGCACGGCGGGGCCGCTGGCGCCCTGGATCGTCACCAGGCCATGCTCGCGCCCCTCGAAGCCGTGGCGGATGCTGTTGTTGATGATGCTGTAGATGACCCGCTCCAGCGGTCCGGGGTAGCTGTCCATCAGTATGCCTTGCTCGACGTCGACCGCGAACTGCCACGGGGCGTCGCGGAAGCCGGGCCGCATGGTGGCGAGCGTCTCCTGCACCACGGCCGCCAGGTCGAACTGGCGGCGCTTCTCCGAGGTCTGGTCCAGCGCCACCTGCTTGAAGTTGGTCACCAGCTCGGTGGCCCGGTCCACCGAACGGAACGCCAGGTCGACGATGTCGCTGCCTTCGCCGAAAAATTCCATGATCTTGTTGCGGGTCAGCGTGCCGCCCTCGTAGCTGCGGCTGACTTCCTGCATGCGGTCGCGCATGGTCGAGACCGCCAGCTTGGCGTTGCCCAACGGCGTGTTCAGCTCGTGCGACACGCCGGCCACCAGCGAGCCCAGCGCGGACAGTTTCTGCGATTGCAGCAGGTGTTCCTGGGTGATGCGCAAATGGTGCAGGGCCTCGGTCAGGCGCATCTCGCGGTCCTGCAGATGCTGGTAGTTGCGCACCCGGTTCAACAGCATATTGTCGTCCAGCGGCTTGGTCAGGTAGTCGACCGCGCCCACCGCGTAGCCGCGCTGCACGAACTCCTCGGCCTTGAAGACGGCGGTCAGGAACACGATCGGGATGCTACGGGTGCGCTCGGTCATTTGCAGGATCTTGGCGGTCTCGTAGCCGTCCATGCCCGGCATCTGCACGTCCAGCAGGATCAGCTGGATGTCGAATTCGACGCAGCGCCGCAGCGCCTCCTCGCCGGACGCGGCCTCGATGACCTTGACGCCGGCCAGCTTGCCGAGCAGCTCGCGCAGCGTGTAGCGGTTGCCGGCGTTGTCGTCGACCACCAGGATGGTGAAAAACTCAAACATGCTCGCCTCCGTCGTTCAGACGATAGATGTGCTGGGATTTGGCGTAGGGGACGAAGCCGGCCGCGCGCGCGACCTGGCCTATGCCGTCTTGCGGCCCCAGCACCAGAAAGCCGTCGCGGTGCAGCGAGTGCGCGAACAGCTCGAGCACCTTGCGCTGGACGTCGGGATTGAAATAGATCAGTACGTTGCGGCACATAATCAACTGGAACTCGTTGAAAATGCCTTCGTCGACCAGCGAGTGCCGGTGGAACAAGGTGGCCTTGCGCAGCCGGTCGGCCACGCCCAGGTAGTGGCTGCCCGGCGCCAGGAAGGCGTCCAGGGTGCGCGCGCCGCCGCTGTGCAGATAGTTGCTGCGGCCGGCCTCCAGGCACTTGCGGGGAAAGCGGCCGTTCTTCGCCTGGGCCAGCAGGTGGGCGTTGAAGTCGGTCGCGAACAGCCGGCTCTTGGTCTGCAGGCCCAGCTCCTCCAGCAGGATCGCCAGCGAATACGGCTCTTCCCCGGTGGCGCAGCCGGCCGACCAAAGTTTGATGGCGGGAAAACTGTCCAGATAGGGCAGCACCTGTTCCCGCAGCAGCTTGAACTGCTCGGGGTGGCGGAAGAAGCCGCTGACGCCGACCGAGATCTCGGCCACCAGGCTGTGCAGCCAGCTGCTGTCGGCCAGCACCGCGCACTGGAAGTCGAACAGGGCCGGCATGCCGGATTGCTTGAGGATGTTGCCGATGCGGCGCGCCAGGCTGGGCCGCTGGTAGCCGCGGAAATCGACCCGGAACTGTTCCCACAGCGCCTCCAGGAACAGGTCCAGCGTCGGCCCCGGCGCCACCGTCAGCGGGTCCGCCTGCAGCGCGGCCGCCACCACGCTGGCGATCGCCGGCAGCTTCAGCACGTGGCTGTAGTTGGCGGCCTGGCGGCAGGCGTCCGGCATGGCGCGGGCGTCGCCGCAGTCGTCGCCGTCCTCGACCAGCACGATGGCGCCGGCCGCCTTGAGCTCGCCGCAGCCGGCCACGCCGTCGCGGCCGTAGCCGCACAGCAGCACGGCCAGGGTGTCGGCGCCGTACTCCTGCGCCAGCGAGGAAAACAGCACGTCGATCGACGGCCGCGCGTATTCGACCACCTTGTCGCGCGTCAGGTAGACCAGGCCGTGCGCGACCTTCATGTGGTGGCCGGGCGGCGCCACGTAGATCGTGCCCGGCGTCGCCGGCACCAGGTGGTGCGGCATCAGCACCTGGTAGTGGGTGTGGATGCGCAGCAGCTTGTCGAGCAGGTTGTCGGCGCCCTCCATCACGTGCTGGACGATGAACACCGCCACCTCGTGCAGCGGCAGGTGGTCGACGATGTGCAGGATCTTGTCCAGGCTGTTGGCCGAGCCGGCCAGCGCCACCGCCCGCAGCGCGCCCTGGCGCGGCCGCCGCAGCGGCGCCGCGGTCTGCTGCACCGGCAGGTCCAGCCGCAGCAGGCCGTGCGTCAGCAGGGCGCGATAGCTGATCAGCTTGACCGGCGCGGCGCGCGCGCAGCGCTGGGCGATGGCGTCGAGCACCTCGGCGGGCAGGGTGTCGGCGTCGTAGAACTCCAGGCGCAGCAGCAGCGCCGGATCGGCCTGGGCGATCATGTCCCGCAGCTCGGCGCTCTCGGCCTGGCTGTCGAGGCCGCCCAGCACGCCGATGCAGCACTGCTGGCCGGATTTGTGCAGAGTCAGCCCCATGGCCGGCTCAATGCTTTTTGCTGCACCATAGCGCCGCCATATTGTTCAGCACGTCGTAGGACACCGGCTTGGACAGGTAGTCGTCGGCGCCGATCTCCAGGATGTTGCGCTGGTCCTGCGGCATGGCCTTGGCGGTTAGCGCGATCACCGGCAGCGCCGCCAGCGCGGGGTGGGCGCGGATCGCGGCGATGGTCTGGTAGCCGTCCATCTCCGGCATCATGATGTCGGTGATGACCAGGTTGACGGCGGTGGTTTCCAGCATCGCCAGCGCGCGCTTGCCGTTGAGCGCGCTGAGCACGTGGGCGCCTTCCTGCTCCAGCGCCGCGGTGACCACGAAGATGTTGCGCGGATCGTCGTCGATCACCAGGATGCGCTGCCCGGCCAGGCGCTTGCCGCGCTCCTTGGTCAGCCGCAGTTCGGTCGGCGCGGGCGCCGGCGGCGGCACCGTGCGCAGGAAGCGCTCGATGTTTTCCAGCAGCCGCTGCTTGGCGCGCGGCGAGGTGACGATGATGCTGTCGCTGTAGCCGCGCAGGCTCGCTTCGTCGTCCTCGCTCAGGTGTTCGACGCCGCAGAACAGCAGGGCGGCGCCGGGCTTGGCGGCCAGCACCGATACACCGATGGCCTGGCCGTCGCTGGCCGCCAGCCCCGCCAGGCTGACGATCACGATGCTCCAGTGTGCCTCGGCCAGGGTTTGCGCCAGCGCCTCGCCCGGCGTGGCGACGCCGATCTGGCGCTGCGCCAGTTCCAGCCGCGGCCGCAGCACGGCGGCCACCGATTCGGCCTCGGCCAGGTCGCCGGCCACGATCAGCACGCCGCCTTGCGGGGTGGTGGCGATCACCGCCAGCAGGGCCTTTTCGGCGTCGGCGATCTGCTGGGTGTCGACCGGTTTCTGCAGGTAGCCGACGATGCCCTGGGCGCTCAGCGTGGCGTCGTGGTCGTGCGCCGACACCACGTACACCGGGATAGCGGCCAGCTCGCTGCTGGCCTTGATCTCGTGCAGCACGCTCCTGCCGTCCATGTCCGGCAAGCCGAGGTCGAGCAGGATGCCGGCCGGGCGGTACTGGCGCGCCAGCGCCAGGCCCAGCGCGCCGGTGCCGGCCACCACGGTCTTGTAGCCGAGCAGATGGTTGATGCCGACCACCGCCGTGCCGAAGTCGACGTCGTCGTCGATCAGCAGGATCACCTTGTCGTCCGGGGCCAGCTGGTGGCGGTCGTCCAGAACCTGCATGCCGCTCACGCGCGCCGGCGCGGTGGCGCTGGTTGGCGCGCTCGGCGCCGCCGCTGGCGCCGGCGCCCGGGCCGTGGCCGCTGGCGCGTCGGGCAGGCACAGCGTGAAGGTGCTGCCCTGGCCCGCTTCGCTCTGTAATTCGATGGTGCCGCCCAGCAGCTCGGCGAAGCGCAGGCTGATCGTCAGCCCCAAGCCGGTGCCGCCGTACTCGCGCGAGCTGGAGCCGTCGACCTGGCGGAAGGCTTCGAAGATGGTCTCCTGTTGCGCCTGCGGGATGCCGATGCCGGTGTCGCGCACCAGGAAACGCACCGGCAGCGGACCGTTGGCGGCGCGCTCGATGCGCAAGGTCACGCTGCCGGCGGCGGTGAATTTGATGGCGTTCGACAGCAGGTTGCGCAGGATATGGTCGAGCTTGTCCGGGTCGCTGACGAACGGGGCCGTCATGCGGTTGTCGAGGACCAGTTCGATGCCACGCGCCTGCGCGCTGGAGGCGAACAGGTCTTCCAGCTCCAGCACCACCAGGCCGGGATCGATGGGCTTGCAGCTCAGGTCCATGCGGCCGGCCTCGACTTTGGACAGGTCGAGCACGTCGTTGATCAGGTGCAGCAAGTCCTCGCCGGAGCGGTGGATCACGCTGGCGCGCTTGACGTCGTTCTCGTCCAGGTGGCCATCGTGGTTGTCGGCCATCATCTGCGACAGCAGGATGATGGCGTTGAGCGGCGTGCGCAGCTCGTGCGACATATTGGCCAGGAACTCGGATTTGTAGCGGTTCGACTGTTCCAGCTGGGTGGCCTTGTCGTCGATGTCGGAGCGCGAGCGGCGCAGTTCGGAATTGCTCCGCTCCAGCAATTGCTGCTGCTCTTCCATCTGCGCATTGGTTTGCTGGAGCTCCTCGGATTGCTGCTGCATCTGCTGCTGCTGTTCCTCCATCTGCGCATTGGACTGCTGCAATTCTTCAGCCTGCTGCTGCAATTGCTGCTGCTGTTCTTCCATGCGGGAGTTGATTTCCTGCAGCTGCAGATTCTGGTTGCGGACATCGCGTTCCGCCTGCTCCGCCGCGTTCAGCAGTAGCCGGATCTGGCCGCGCTGTTCGGCGATGTACAGGAAGGACGAGATCACCTCGCCGGCGCCGCCAAGGAATTCCAGCTGCACCTCGTCGTATTTTTCGCAGCTGGACAGCTCGAACACGCCGAGCAGGATGCCGTCGCGCAGCAGCGGATAGGTGTAGGTGTAGCGCGGCGGCAGGCAGCTGGTGCCGGTGACGATGGGCGCGGCGTCGGCCGCGATCGAGGTCAGGATGATGGGCTTTTTCTCGCGCGCCGCCTGGCCGATCGCGCCTTCGCCGAATTTGAAGCTGCTGCCGGTCTGGGCGCGCTCGGTGTACATATAGCTGCCGAGCAGATCGAGGACCTCCTCGTTTTCGCGCAGCACATAGACCACGCCGCGCCCGGCGCCCAGGTGGCGGCCCAGCACGCCGATGGCGGTGTCGGCCACGTCGGCCGGCGAATAATCGCCGGTCAGGGCGGCCGACAGCTTGCGCTTGCCCTCGCTCAGCCAGTTGGTGCGCTGGTCCGATTCCCTGGCCGTGCGCAGCGCCTGCAGCATATTGCGGATCGCCTGGCCCAGCCGGTCCTGCGGCGACAGCACTTCGACGTCGGCGTCCAGATTGCCCTTGCTGACGCCGTCGGCGCGGTTGGCGACGCGCTCCATGTTGGCGATCAGCACCTTGATGCGGGCCATGAGGCTGCTGTTGTCGCCGTCGCGCAGGACGATGTTGCTGGTCAGGTCGCCGACGGCGATCTGGCTGGCGATGGCGGCCGCTTCTTCCGGCTCGCCGCCGAGCTGGCGCAGCAGGGTGCGGGCGTTGGTAAAGCCCAGGATGGCGATGCCGGCCAACATCAGCCCGCCCAGGCCCAGCATCAGGACGCCGACCTGGGACTTGATCTCGACGGCGTTGTCGGCCGATTGCCTGGCCAGTTCGGCGTTGTAGGAAAAGTGCTGGGCCATCAAGTCGAAGAACTTGGCTTCGTCGAAGGTGTGCATCAGCATCTGCCGCGCGTTGGCCGCGCCGGCTGCGCCTTTCCGCGATTCGGCCAGCAGCGTGCCGAGCTGGGACTCGAAGGCGCTCCACAGCGTTTTTTCCTGCTCGAGATAGTCCTTGTCCCGGCTGTCGGCCACACACGATACGCCGAGGCAGGCGTCGGTTTCGTAATGCAGAAAAGCGGCCTTCAAGCCGGTCTTGTAGCCCTCGAGCAAACCTTCCAGGCGGAGTTTTTCCGCCTCTTCGTTTGCAAGTAAGTGTTGGTATAGTACGACACGGGCCAGCACATAATTTCTGCGCAACTCGCCGAGTACGACCATGCTCGGCACGGCATTGAGATTGGCGAAATTCGCCTTGCCATAGACCTTGTCGGTCATGTAGCGGCTGGCGACCGTCATCAAGGCCACGCCTAGCAGGGCGGCGGCCGTCACCAGCGCCATTCTACGAGCAACTGTCAATCTCATGCGGACCCCCACGGGTAGGCGATTAACCGAGGCGCCCGCTTTGCGCGGTAGGGCGAAAACCGGTCTTCGCGCCCATACAAAGATGCTCTTAGGCATGCGAAATGTCAAATAGAAATTCCCCATGTCAAGCCGGCGTCGACAAGCGCCCAAGCGCCCGGCGACGCCCGCCGTGCTACTATTTTTGCAATCTTTCCCAACCCATGTAGGAAGTTCCATGCTGCCTAAAAAATACCTCGCTGTTTTGCTTTGCCTTCCTTGTCTTGCCGGCTGGGCGAATACCGAAGAGGCCAACAAATCGGCCCGGCAATTGATACAGCGGGCGATGAAGGAGCAAGGCATTCCCGGCTTGCAGTTCGCGGTCATTAAAGACGAGCAGGTGGTGTTGTCCGAAACCTATGGTCTGGCGAATGTCGAGAACCATGTGCCAGCGACCAGCACGACGCTGTTCCCCATCAATTCCGCGACCAAGACCTTTACCGGCGTCGCCATGATGCAGTTGGCCGAGGCCGGACTGGTCGATCTCAACGCCCCGGTCTCGCGCTACCTGGGTGAGCTGCCGGAGGCCTGGCGCGGCATCCGCATCCGCCAACTGCTCGGCCACACGTCGGGACTGCCCGACATCGTCGACCAGAAAGGCTTGATCGGAGGCGGCGGCGAGCGCGATGCGTGGCAGGCGGTGAAGGCGCTGCCGATGGCTGCGGCCGTTGGTGCGCAATTCGCCTACAACCAGACCAACTATGGATTGCTGGCGCAGGTCATTGCCAGGCAAGCAAAAGTCCCGTATGAGCAATATCTCGCACAGCATCAGTTCGGGCCGGCGAACATGCCCTTGTCGACGTTCGGCGACAGCTACGACCTGGTGCCCAATGCGGCGACGATCTATAGCTACTCGCCACGGGGAACCTTGGCCAAGGACGACGACCATCGATTGTCACGTTGGATTTACGATATGCCGTACAGCCTGTGGGCGGGGGGCGGCATGCAAACCACCGCGGATGAAGTCGCGCGCTGGCTGATCGCGCTTTCGAAGGGCAAACTGATCAGCAAAGCCCACGTCAGGGCGATGTGGATACCGGAAAAACTGAACAGCGGAGCCGACGGCGACTGGGCGGCAGGATGGCCGGTCTTGCAAACCGCTCCTGCGCGGCAGGTAGCGGGCATCGGCGGCGCCCGCGCGGCGTTTATTGTTTATCCGGATGAGGGCTTGGCCATCATTGTGCTGACCAATCTTGCGGGAGCGAATCCCCAGCGTTTGATTCCGCAAATAGCCAAGCTCTACAAGGATTAGTTCGGACACGCGTCGGACCAGTCGACAACCTTCATGTCCTTGATTTTCTCGCCAATGGTGTACACGGTGAGGCAGGCAAGGAGATTGCGAGCAACGGAAAATGGCAAGTTTTTCTGAAGGGCGGCAGGGGTCGCATATGCGATCAATGGAAACAAAGTTAGAAGAATGATGAAACGTGACGTGGCGATCATTTGACTGTGCCTCCAAAGCGCTTATAGTTCGACTCGAATGACTCATAGGATACTGAATGTTGCTTTGGATAAAATCCCGGCTTTCCTTTTCCTTGGGGGAGCGATGACCAACGATGGGATGCCTTATTCAATGCAGCGTTGATGTCGCCAGATTCGATAGTGTCGATGACTTTAATCACTCGAAGGATTTCTACGGCGATCAGGTCTTGTGTCTCGGGCGTGAAGTCGCTCAGCCCCATGTTTCCGCCCATCTCACGCCAGGTTTCGATGTTTTCTTGATACATTCCCGCGGCGGTTGTTTTACCGTCGACTCCGACGCCGGGGTGGGTCGAATAGTCTGTGAAGCGCCAAGGATCATTCCGCTTCCCTCTGATAGCACCGTACTTGAAATCATACGCGCCGCCTTCGGCTTCCGCGATGGCCTTGAGAAATGCGAGTACATTTGAGTTCTTTAAATATTCCCTGTTGTCGGCCAGTCGCTGCTCTTTGGATAATTTGATGCGCACCGCCTAAGCTTCTGCATCCTCTCGAGGGGTTGTTGTTTTGGTTGCCCGATGATGAAGCACGCGCCCTGATGGGGATGTCAACGTTGTAGTCATGTTTGCCTCACGAGTAGATTTCAATGGATTCAGCCTGCCAGTGCCGTCATCGATCAGGATAAATTTGTCGTCGAACAGCGAGCTGGTGGATGCAGATGTTGCCGCTGATTTCGATGTACCCGATGTCTCACCAATAGTCTGATACCTAAGCGATTGGCTCGGTACCAGACGCGGAGGGCTGGGGCAGCCGCAGATGCATAGATCGTCTTCCAACGCGACATTCTTGCCATTCCAAGTCTCTGGAATTCGAGGGTCGATGCATTTAATTTTTCCCTGTGACTTGCATGCAGGGCAAAAGATCACATCGTCTTCCAGCGCTATCTGGACGCCGTTAATGCTGCCATTGCTGCAGGCGGAAATGACCTTTCCGCCTGCCGAGGTCGATGCCCCGAGCGTGATCGTGTGGCGTTTCATCTTGGTTTCCGTGACAGGGGAGGGAGTAAGACCGTCCGGAAATTATTGATCGCTGGAATAATTTGGAATTGTGGAAGCGCAAGAATATAGTCTGGCGGCTCGGTTCAGAATCGGATAGCAGATCGGTGGCAAGTGCCGCGTCAACCTATTGGAATGGCGTAGCGCATCTGCGAGCGCTCGGACAGCGGATCGAAGCTGGCGTCGTAGATTTCCAGGTCGGGGCCGCCGCTATAGCGGTAGTCGGATTGGCAGAGCCAGTTCGAATAAATGAAATCGACAGTACGGTCGACCAGCTTGCCCAGGCCGCAGTGCAGGAACGTCGCATACTGCGCAGCCGGGATCGCTATCCGCTGCATGCCGGCAGGCAGCGAGTCCGCCTGCCGCACTTCGATGGCGGCGTAGTACTCCAGTTCGTCGGAGTCGCCCGACACGGGTAACACCACGCCATAGCAACTGCCTCGCACGGTATGCTCCACCTCGCCTAGCCGCGCGATGAAACTTTCCCACAGGCGGGGCAGCTGCTGGCCCAAATTGTTCTTGTCCGAGTCGCTGCCGTAAAAGCGCGTGTGCATGCCCACCAACAGCATCGCCGGCCGCGTGACCAGCTCCGGCGCCGGCGCCATGTTTTGATGCAGGTGGCGCAGGTAGTCGGTGTCCATCTTCAGCTTGCGCACGATGAGATTGCGCCGTCCGCGCCGGCGGAATTCGCTGGGCGTCTGCGCATAGCGATCCTTGAATGCCCGTGTGAACGCTTCATGGCTCTGGTAGCCGGCCAGGAGGGCGATATCGAGTATACCCAAGCGCGTTTCCAGCAATTTTTCGACGGCGTTGGCGAGGCGGCGCGCGCGGATATAGTCCTTGAGCGTTTCCCTGGTCAGGGCCTTGAAGATGCGCTGGTAGTGCCACAGGCTCAAGCCCGCCTCCCGCGCCACGTTCGCCAGCGGGATGTCTTCCTCCAGATAGGTTTCGATAAAGTCGACGCCTTGCTGGATCTGGTTCAAGTAGTTCACTGGCGCTCCATGGTCGCTTCAGGTATCGAAGAAGCCCGTCACTGTCATCAGCCGGCCCGCGTCATTGTAATGGCCTACGCTGACGCCGTCGCCTATGACCTGGCCTTGTGCATCCTGCATATCCCACTGGGCGACACTCTGCCCGTTGTGGTAGCGGAAGCGGCGCGTGACGAAATGGCCGCCGGGCACTTGCCGGTGGAAATCCGCCATATAGGCCAGCAGTTCGTCCCAGCCGCTGGTTTTGGCCAGCGGATCCTGATAAGCGCATTCACGCGCCAGACTGGCGCCGATCAGGGCGCGCTTTTCGTCGACGCTTTCCGCCTTCCAGGCCGAGGTGTAGGTTTCCCAAATGTGTTGATGATCGACTTGCATGATGGCTTCCCGGTTGATAGGCAACGCAGGCATGATGCGGCAAGGCGGCGTTTCGGTTTTGATATTTTGTGCTGTGGATCTGGCTGAACTGCATCCTATTCCCCAACCCGCGCATAGCTGATGGTGTGGTGCGCCAACAGTTGCCCCTCGACGTTGGTACATTCGGCGGTGCCGTAAGCAGTCCGCTTGCCAAGCTTTAATATCCGCGCCACGCACAGCACGTCCTCCTGCCGCGCGCTACGCAGGAATGCCGTCTTCATGTCGGTCGTGACCCATTGTTCTTGCGCACCGCGCGCGGCCATGATGGCCAGCCACATGGCAACGTCGGCGGCACCCATGATGGTCATGCCGCTGACGATGCCGCCCGGCCGCTCCAGGCTTGTGCTGAAGGGAACGATGAGCGTGCATAGTCCCTCTTCGCAAGAGCGCACGGAAAACCCATACGGCGCCAGGAAGGCCGACTGCGCCAGGACCGCGTTCAGCTGATCGACCGACATGAGCGGCGACGCCGAATTTGACGACGATTTTTTCATGTCTTATTCCTGGATGGGCGCTGCGAAATCGGCTTGACTTATTGCAAATTTATCATAATCTGGACTCACAAAAAAGGGTCCGCCACGCCTCGTTGCCTCGACAATAACGTCAATTATAAGGAGAGCAATCATGTCCCGTTGCCATGCAGTCGTCGCTGTCGCACTATGGTCTTCCATTTTGATCACCGCCTCTCCGGCCTTGGCTCAGCCCAGCAGTCCAGGCAAGCCGGTCGTCAAGGAACTCGAACAGAATGACAAGGTGCGTGTATATGAAGCAATCTTCAAGCCGGGCGACGTCTCTGCCAGCGCCAAGCGCCCGATGCGGGTGGTGTACGCAGTGAAGGGTGGGGTGCTGGAACGTACCTACGCTGACGGCACTAAGGAAAAAATCATCTGGAAGAGTGGCGAGACCCGGATCATGCAAGAGGAAAGAGACTACGCAATCAAGAACGTGGGCAAGACCAGGATAGACTTGATAGTGACCGCCCTGAAGTAGTTAAGGTAAGGAAATCGAGGGCGGGCCGAAAATGGACGACGTGTTTTGTCGCATCGCATCTCGATGCGACATCCTTTGTAATAATTTCAGTTTCGGCATTCACAGGCTTTGGAAGCGCCATGTCGCCAAGCGGGTCAGCTAAGTCGGAACTAACGGTGTCTTTTTTCGAAAAATCAGGCGCTGTATCCGCTTACCAGAAGATGCGCTGATGACGTCTTCCTCGAAAATCACATCGCATTGTTCGGTCGCCGGCAGGATGACGAGTTGTCGATCAAACGACGAATAGAGGCGGCCAGCCTTATCGCGTAGTGATTCATGTTCCGTGACTCGCCAACTGACATAGAGTGTTCCACCTGGACGCAGCAAGTCGATCAGCGAGGCTATGGCGTCGCTGATCCTTGCCGGTTCTAGATGCATGATCACGGTCTCACAAAGCACGTTTTGATAGATGCCTCGCTTGAGCCCATCAAGTTCCGGCAGGCTCTCTTGTTGAAACGCGAGGCCTGGGTAGGCTGCCCGCGCCTCATCCAACAAGCCCTGCGAAGCGTCGATGCCTATTGCTTGGAAGCCTTTTTCAAACAGCCACGCGGTATCCCGGCCTGCACCGCATCCAATGTCTGCGGTAAGTCCCGGCGTAAAATATCGCTCCAATAGCTCGTACATGTCGCAGGGTACATCTTGTTCAAGCCATTCGCGGGCATAGGATGCGGCACGCTTATTGTAGGCATCCATTGTTTCTGAATCCATGTAGACACTCCTTTGCAGCTTTTATCGCCAAGTATATGGCTCGATATCGGATTCTAAGCATAAAGTCCGAAACCCGCATTTGTAGGGCGCAATTGTTGATTTGCACCGAAAACCACCCCACGTTTAGCAAACAATCCTACTTGTCAGAATGAGTAGGGGATAGTCGAGATAGAGTATCTCGCTTGGGCGTTTCAAACACGTGACAGTGATGCGGAGAATTGGTAAGCAGACGATGCGCTCACTCAGTTACCGCCTCCGCCGTAATCAGGCTAGCGTCGCGGCGACGACGACAGCAGTAGCGGCGATGATCGCCGTAGCGAGGGGGGGGGCGGCCGAAATGATGGACGTTTGGACGTTTGGGTAGCCCTTCGATGCGAAGTGCCAGTGCCGGAGATAGACCGGATACAAGGACTACGAACCTCAGAAACGACAACGCCCACTGGCATGAGTGGGCGTTGGGTGAACTATGTTCTTGGTGGCCCGGGGCGGAATCGAACCACCGACACAAGGATTTTCAATCCTCTGCTCTACCAACTGAGCTACCAGGCCAAGGAGCAGAATTATAGCAGGCTTGAGCGGAATTGCAAGGACGTATTTTTCAGGCCGGATTTTTTCTGGTGGGCGGTGGCGCTGCGGTGAAGGTCACGCTCACTGTCAGGCCGTTGCCTGCGCCGCCGTCATCCAGCGCGATGCGCGCGCCGTTGCGGGCCGCAGCGCGTTCGGCGATCGCCAGTCCCAGGCCGCTGCCCGGCTGCTCCTGGCCGGGAATCCGGTAGAAGCGTTCGAACACCTTGCCGCGCAGTTCGGGCGCGATGCCCGGTCCCTGGTCGGCGATCACGACCCGCGCCGCGCCGTCCACGTCCGCCAGTGTTACCGCGATCCGGCCGCCGTCGGGCGAATACTTGATGGCGTTGTCGACCAGGTTGTCCAGCATGGCGACTAGGCTTTCCCTGTGCAGCGGCATGACACAGGGCGCCTCGGCGTCCAGTTCGATGTCCACGCCGCGCTGCATCGCCAGCGGCGCCGCATGGGCCAGACGCTCACGTAGCAGGTGGCGCAGTTCGATCGGGTGCTCGCCGTCGCCGGCGCTGTCGCTGCGGGCGCGTTCCAGTGCAAGCAACTGGTGCACCGTGTGCGTGGCGCGCTCCACGCCCAGGCGCAAGCCGCGGTCCGCATCCCGCAGCCGGTCGGCGTCGCGGCGATGATTGAGCAGCAGGTGGGCATTGGCGCGGATGACGGACAGCGGCGTTTTCAAGGCGTGCGCCGCGTCGGACAGGAATTCGCGGTCGCGCTCCACGCGCTCCGTCAGGCGCTGCATCAAGCCGTTGACGGAGGCGGCCAGCGGCGCCAGTTCGCGATAGCCGGACGGCGGCAGCGGTTGCAGGTCGCTGCCGGAACGCCTTTCGATCTCCGCCACCATGGTTTGCACCGGCCGCAGGCCGCGCCGCACGATGAGCCACGCGGGCAGCGCCAGCAAGGGTAGGCTGTAAAGCAGCGGGGTCAGATAGTAGGCCGCGCCGGAACTGGTCAGCAGCCAGCTCGTATCGTGCATGGCGTCGCGCCGGACCACGACGCCGCTCGCCGCATCGGTGGCGGTGGCGCTCGACCAGTCCGCACCAAGCGCCGGATCGTGCGGCGCCGGCAGTGACCGCGCGCCGGGCAGCTCGCCGCCGGAACGGTAGACGCGCTGCCCGTGCAGCCACACTTGTAGCATCACGGGCTTGGGCCAGTAGTTCACTTCGCGCAGCATGTCGGCGCGCAGCGCTTCCACCTGCGCGGCGACGCGCGCCACTTCGGCCGGGTCGTGCGCCACCGAGCGCAGGTTCAGCAGGATCTGGCGCGTCCAGCCCCGGTTCTCGGCCGCCGTGTGGCGCGCCTGCAGCACCGTGTTCTCGTAGATCGCCATGGCCACGACGGCCAGCCAGACCAGGATCACCACGGCGAGGAAGCCGCCCAGCAGGCGGCGGAACAGCGAGCGTTGCGCCGTCATGGCGCGATCATGTAGCCGACGCCGCGCACGGTGCGCACGCGGTGCTCGCCGATCTTCTTGCGCAGGTTGGACATGTGTACGTCCAGCGTCACGCTTTCGCTGCCGGCCAGCGCGCGGTCTTCCAGCTCGCCGCGGGTCAGCACGCGGTCGGCGTCCTGCATCAGCGCCAGCAGCAGGTTGAATTCGGTGCGCGACAACGCCAGCGGACGTCCGTCGCAGCTGACAGCCTGGCGCCGCTCGTCGAGCGACAAGCCGGCGCGCGTCCACAGGCCCTGGCCGGCCGCCTCCGGGCGCGAGCGGCGCAGCACCGCGCGCAGGCGTGCCAGCAGTTCCGCCATGTCGAAAGGTTTGACGAGGTAGTCGTCGGCGCCGTCCGCAAAGCCGGACAGGCGGTCGCTCAGGCTGTCGCGCGCCGTGATCAGCACCACCGGGATCTGCTGGCCGGCGGCGCGCAGCTGGCGCATCAGCGCCATGCCGTCGCCGTCCGGCAGGTTCAGGTCCAGCACCACGGCGGCGAAGGCGCCGGTGTCCAGCTGGCGCTGGGCGTCGGTCGCCAGCCGCACCCACGTGGCCGCGTAGCCGTCGTCATGCAATACCGCCCGCAGTGCGCGGCCCAGTTCCAGGTCATCTTCCACGAGCAGGATATTCATGCCGAAAGTATAACAGCGGCAGCCTTGCCACGGCCTATAGAAAGCCTGAAGCTTGGCGCGGCGCGGCGCCGCTACAATCGCCGCTGGCCCACCTGGAGGTACGATAGATGCGATTCCTGATGTCGATGTTTGCCCTGATGGCCGCGCTGCATGCGTCGGCCGCCGACCTGTCGTCGCTGCGCCTGCGGGCGACGATAGCCCTGCACGCGCAAACGGTGTCGAGCCCCGTGATCGCGCAGGGGCTGTTGTACATCGGCACCGAGGACGGCAACCTGTATGCGTTCGATGTGGCGAGCCGCAAGCTGGCGTGGCTGCACCATGCCGGCGCCGGCATCGCGTCGACGCCGGCGGTGGATGACGGCATGGTCTACTTCCTGGCCCGCGATGGCCGCTTGCATGCGCTCGATGCGCGGACCGGCGTGCAGCGCTGGAGCTTCTCCACCCAGGGCGAGGCGCGCTTTGCCGCCTACGGCCTGTATGGCATGGCGAAGGGCGCCGCGCCGTCGCCCGATCCGTGGGACTTCTGGCTGTCGTCGCCGCTGGTGCACGAGGGCAGGGTGTACATCGGCAGCAGCGACGAGCGGCTGTACGCGCTCGACGCCAGGACGGGCGCCGTCCTGTGGGCTTTCAAGAGTGGTGGCATGATCCACGCGCGTCCCGCCATCGCCGGCAAGGCGATCGTGTTCGGCAGCTGGGACGGCGCGGTCTACGCACTGGACGCCGCCACCGGCAGCCAGTTGTGGCGCTACCAGACCGAGACCGAGCAAAAGACCAGCACCCTGTTCGGCGTGCAGGCGCCGCCGCTGATCGATGGCGACACGGTGTTCATCGGCTCGCGCGACGCCTGGTTCTACGCCCTGGAGCTTGCAAGCGGCAAGTTGAAATGGCGTTATCCCGGCCGCGGTTCGTGGATCATCTCCGGCGCCGTGGCGGACGCCGAGCGGGTGTACTTCGGCACCTCCGACACCAATCTGCTGGTCGCGCTGGACAAGCGCACCGGCAAGGTGGCGTACGAACACGATACCAAAGTGTGGACTTACGCGACGCCGGTGCTGGCCGAGGGAGCCGTCATCGGCGCCACCATGCGCGGCGAACTGTTCGCGCTGGAGGCTGCCGGCGGCAAGCCGCAATGGTCGTGGCGCACCCCGGAAAGCAGGGCGGACGAATTCCGCCTGCTGGACGCCGCCACCGGCAAATTCGACTCCCGGCGCCTGTACGAAGGCGATCAGACGGTGATGACGTCGATCGAGCACGTGAAACGGCTCGGGGCGTTCATCGCCACGCCGTTGTGGCACGATGGCCAGCTGATCGCCGCCACCGCCGACGGCCGCTTGCTGTTCTTCTCGAAGTAATTCCCGGCGAGCCGTGTCTTAGCCGTACAAACGCTATAATGTTTGGATGACTAATCCATCCTCCCCCGCTGCGCTGCGCGTTATCGAGAGTGATATTTGTATCGTTGGCAATGGCGCTATTGCCAAGACCGCCGCGCTGGGCCTGGCCCAGGCCGGTTTTAGTGTAACCCTGCTCGGTCCACCGTCGCATCCGGCCGCCCCGGCCGCCGATATCGGCTGGGATGCGCGGGTCTATGCACTGAACCACACCGCCCATCATCTGCTGTCGTCCCTGAAGGTATGGCATGCGCTGGACCAGGCGCGCGTGGCGCCGGTGGACGCGATGATCGTCCACGGCGACGGCGCCAACGCCGGCGGCCTGGCCTTCGACGCCTATGGCGCCCACACCGGCACGCTGGCCTGGATCATGGAAGACCGCAACCTGGGGCAGGCGCTGGACGCCGCCCTCAAGTTCGCGCAGAACGTGCGCTTCGTCGAAGGCCGCGCCACCGGTCTGCTGCGCGCCGACGACAGCGCCACCGTGCACCTGGACGACGGCACCTGCATCAAGGCCGAGCTGGTGGTCGGCGCCGACGGCGCCCAGTCCTGGGTGCGCGGCCAGTGCGACATCGGCCTCGATTACCGCAGCTACAACCAGCGCGCCGTGGTCTCCAACTTCGCCTGCGAGAAGCCGCATCACGGCGCCGCCTGCCAATGGTTCACCGGCGCCGAAGGCATTGTCGCGCTGCTGCCGTTGCCGGGCAACCAGGTGTCGCTGGTGTGGTCGGCGCCGGAAGCGCTGGCCGATACGCTGCGCGCCGAGTCGGCGCAGCAGATCGCCGACCGCCTGGCCGTCTACGCGGCCGACCGTCTGGGCGCGCTGACGCCTTTGCAGCCGGAGCTGGTGCGCGACTTCCCATTGCGTTTGCTGCGCCCGCACGCCATGAGCGCGCCGCGCGTGGCGCTGGTGGGCGACGCCGCCCACGTGGTGCACCCGCTGGCCGGCCACGGCATGAACCTGGGCTTCGCCGACGTCGCGCAACTGATCAAAACCCTGAGCGAGCGCGAAGCACAGCGCGGCATCGGCGACACCCGCGTGCTGGCCCGCTACGAGCGCGCCCGCAAGGAAGACGTGCTGCTGATGCAGCTCACCACCGACGGCCTGGCGCGCCTGTTCGGCGCGGATATGGAGCCGCTGCGCGTGGTTCGCAATTTGGGATTAAACTTGCTGGATAAATTACCGGTGCTGAAGCGCCGCCTGATCTCCCACGCAATGGGAAAGTAGGCCGGCGCAGTCGGTTCGTCTGTAGTCATTGGAGATGTTATGAGAATGAGTAAGACCGTTTTGCTGTTGTTGTCGGCGCTGATGGCGTCCTGCGTGGGCGCGGAAACCCCGTCCACGGAGGCGATCAAGAAGCTGGTCGAGCCGCGCCTGGGATCGAACGTCAAAGTCGATTCGATCAAGGAAACGCCCTACGCCGGCCTGTATGAAATCCGCGTCGGCAACGACATCCTCTACACCGACAAGACCGGCACCTATCTGTTCTCCGGCCACGTGTTCAACCTGACCACCAGCACCGACCTGACCAAGGAACGGCTGGAAGAGATCAACAAGATCAAGTTCTCCGACCTGCCGCTGGACAAAGCCATCAAGACCGTCAAGGGTGACGGCAAGCGCGTGATCGCGGTGTTCGAAGATCCGAACTGCGGCTACTGCAAACGCTTCCGCCAGACCACGCTCAAGGAAACCGACAACATCACGGTCTACACCTTCATGTACAACATCCTGGCCGATGATTCGTTCACCAAGTCGAAGAATATCTGGTGCGCGCCGGACCGCAGCAAGGCCTGGGAAGACTGGATGGTCAACAACAAGGCGGCGCCTGCCGCGGCGGAGAAGTGCGAATCGCCGAACGACCAGGTGCTGGAGCTGGGCCACAAGCTGAACATCTCCGGTACCCCGGCCATCTTCTTCGCCGACGGCACCCGCGTGCCGGGTGCGATCGACACCAAGGGCCTTGAAGAGAAGCTCGCCAAGATCAAGCAGTAAGTCTTAGCCAACCAGCGCATCGTCCACAGGAGAACTGAATGATTACATTGAACATCAACGGTAAAGACATGCAGGTAGACGCCGATCCTTCGACGCCGATACTGTGGGCCTTGCGCGACAACCTGAATATGACCGGCACCAAGTTCGGTTGCGGCGCGGCGCTGTGCGGCGCCTGCACCGTGCACCTGGGCGGCCAGCCTATCCGTTCGTGCGTGACGCCGATTTCGGCCGCCGCCGGCCAGAAGATCACCACCATCGAAGCGATGGAATCCGATAAAGTAGGCAAGGCCGTGCAGGAGGCGTGGGTCAAGCTGGACGTGCCCCAATGCGGCTACTGCCAGAGTGGCCAGATCATGAGCGCGACCGCTCTGCTGCGCACCAACAAAGCCCCCTCCGACGCCGATATCGACAACGCCATGAGTGGCAACATCTGTCGATGCGGGACGTACCAGCGCATCCGCGCAGCCATCAAAGACGCAGCCAAAACCATCGCCTAAAGGAGAATGTCATGCGGATCGAATGGCTCAATCAGGAATCGATGGCGGGTGTAGAGACTTCCGGCGGCGTGTCGCGCCGCAGCTTCATGAAGGCCGGCGCGGTGGCGGGCGGCGGTTTGGTGCTGGGCTTCTTCATGCCTGGCGCGGGACGCTTCGCCAATGCGCAGCAGCCTGCGGCCAAGGTGTATGAACCAAACGCTTTCCTGCATATCGCGCCGGACAACAGCGTGACGGTGCAGGTCAACCGGCTGGAGTTCGGCCAGGGCGTGCAGACTTCGCTGCCGATGCTGATCGCGGAAGAACTGGACGCGGACTGGTCGAAGATGAACGGCGCGCTGGCGCCGGCCGGCGACCAGTACAAGGACCCGGCGTTCGGCATCCAGATCACCGGCGGCTCGGGCAGTATCGCCCACTCCTACACCCAGTACCGCGAGATCGGCGCCAAGGCGCGCGCGATGTTGATCGGTGCCGCGGCCCAGGAGTGGAAGGTGGCGCCGGACCAGATCAAGACGTCGAAGGGCACGCTGATCGGGCCTACTGGCCAGAAGGCCACCTACGGCGCCATGGCCGATGCGGCGATGAAGCAGCCGGTGCCTGCCACCGTCAAGCTGAAGGATCCCAAGGACTTCAACTTCATCGGTAAGCCGACCAAACGCCTGGACGCGAAACTCAAGTCGACCGGCAAGCAGGTCTTCGGCATGGACTACAAGGCGCCGCACAGCAAGGTCGCCGTGGTGGCGAGGCCGCCGGTGTTCGGCGCCAAGGTCGCCAAGTTCGACGCCTCGAAAGCCAAGGCGATCAAGGGCGTGATCGAAGTGCTGGAAGTGAAGACGGATCGCGGCGGCAGCGGCGTCGTGGTGGTGGCCGACGGCTACTGGCCGGCCAAGATGGGCCGCGATGCGCTGGTCATCGACTGGGACACCAGCGGCGTCGAAAAGGTCAGCAGCGACAAGCAGCTGGCCGAGTACAAGGCGTTGGCGCAGAAGCCCGGCCTGCCGGTGCGCAAAGCCGATACTTCCAAGCTGGCCGGCGCGGCGAAGAAGATCTCCGCCGTATATGAATTCCCTTACCTGGCGCACGCGCCGATGGAGCCGCTGAACTGCGTGGTCGATCTGCGCCCGGACGGCTGCACGGTGTGGGCAGGCTCCCAGTTCCAGACGATGGACCAAGGCGCCATCGCCGCCACCGCCGGCCTGAAGCCGGAGCAGGTGGTGCTGAACACGATGATGGCCGGCGGCGGTTTCGGCCGCCGCGCCGTGCCGACCTCCGACTACCTGGTTGAAGCGGTCAACATCGCCAAGGTGTGGCAGGCCACCGGCAAGAAGGACCCGGTCAAGGTGATCTGGAGCCGCGAGGACGACATCAAGGGCGGCTACTATCGTCCGTCGCATGTGCACCGCGCCGATATCGGCATCGACGACAAGGGCGATATCGTGGCTTGGGATCACGTCATCGTCGGCCAGTCCATCATCGCCGGCACGGCGTTCGAACCGATGATGATCAAGGACGGCATCGACGTGACCATGGTCGAAGGCATGGGCGAACCGTATGAAGTGCCGCTGAACCTGAGCGCGCACTCCGTCAAGGCCAATGTGCCGGTGTTGTGGTGGCGCTCGGTCGGCTCCACCCACACGGCCTTCGTGATGGAGACGCTGATCGACGAAGCCGCCCACGCGGCCAAGATGGACCCTGTCGCCTATCGCAAGAAGCTGCTGGGCGAGAAGGGCAAGCGCCACATGGCCGCGCTGGACCTGGCGGTCGCCAAGTCCGGCTACGGCAAGAAGGCTTTACCTAAAGGCCAGGCTTGGGGTGTGGCGGTGCATCAGTCGTTCAACACCGTGATCGCGTATGTGGTGGTGGCGTCCGTGAAGAACGGCACGCCCAAGCTGCACAAGGTCACGGCGGGTGTGCATTGCAACCAGGCGGTCAATCCGTTGACGATCGAAGCGCAGATCCAGGGCGCGGCGTTGATGGGCCTCGGCATGACCTTGCCGGGCGCCGCGATCACGCTCAAGGACGGCGTGGTGGATCAGCAGAACTTCAGCGACTATACGGTGGCGCGCATGACGGACATGCCGGTGATCGACGTTCATATCGTGCCGTCGAACGATCCGCCGACCGGCATGGGCGAACCAGGCCTGCCGCCGCTGGCGCCGGCGTTCGCCAACGCGCTGTTCAAATTGACCGGCAAGCGTCTGCGCAAGCTGCCGTTCGATCTGGCCAGCGCCTGAGCTGAATGGCACTGGTAGGGATATTGCTGGCAGCCGGGCGGGGTAAGCGGTTCGACCCGTCCGGCGTACAAAACAAATTGCTGCAACCGTTGAAGGATGGCGACGCCGTGGTCGTCGCCAGTGCTAAAAATATGCTGGCCGTGCTGCCGCGCGTGATTGCCGTGGTCCGCTCCGGCGACGACCAGGTGGCGGCGTTGCTGGGCAAGCTGGGATGCGAAGTGCGCGTCTGCGCGGATGCCGATCTGGGCATCGCCGCCTCGCTGACGATGGCGGTCGACCACACCAAGGGCGCGGAAGGCTGGCTGATAGGCCTGGGCGACATGCCCCATGTGCAGCCGGAGACCATGCGGTCCCTGGCCGCGACGATCGAACGGGGCGCGCGCATCGCGGCGCCCGTTTTTGAAGGGCGACGCGGCAATCCGGTCGCCTTCAGCAGTTATCATTTGCCGTTGCTGCTGGCGCTGGAAGGCGACCAGGGCGCGCGCGACATATTAAAAAGCCATGCGGTGAGCGAGCTGATAGTCGACGATGTCGGCGTGGTGCGCGATATCGATACGCCGGGCGATTTGTAAAACAAGGATAGAGATGAAGAAAACGAACAAGAACAATCCCGCGATCGCCTACAGCATCGTCGGACATGATCTGGCCGCCCACCTGTTCCACGTCACGCTGACGGTGGACGCGCCGGCCGAAGGCGGCCAGGTGTTCGCGCTGCCGGCCTGGATACCGGGCAGTTACATGATCCGCGAGTTCTCGCGCAACATCGTGCGCATCCGCGCCGAGTCGGACGGCCAGCCGGTGGCGCTGGCCAAGCTGGATAAGCACTCGTGGCAGGCCGCCCCGCTGAAGGACCATGCGGCCTCGCTGACGGTGCATTACGAAGTCTATGCCTGGGACATGTCGGTGCGCGCCGCGCATCTGGACCAGAACCATGCCTTCTACAACGGCACCAGCGTGTTCCTGCGCGTGCTGGGGCAGGAAGACCAGCCGCACGTGGTGGACATCCAGCGGCCGGACGATGAAGCGGCCAAGACCTGGCGCGTGGCGACCTCGCTGCCTGAGCTGAAAGCGAAACGTTATGGTTTTGGCACTTACATCGCGTCCAACTACGACGAGTTGATCGATCACCCGGTGGAGCAGGGCGACTTCGCGCTGGCCACGTTCAAGGCGCATGGCATCCCGCACGACATCGTCATCAGCGGCCGGGTGCCCAACCTGGACCTGCCACGCCTGAGCGCCGACCTGAAAAAGATCTGCGAAACCCAGATCGCCTTCTTTGAACCGAAGGCCAAAAAGGCGCCGATGGACCGCTATGTGTTCATGACGCTGGCCGTCGGCGACGGTTACGGAGGCCTGGAACACCGCGCCTCGACGGCGCTGATCTGCGCCCGCGCCGACTTGCCGAGCACGGCTGCGGCCAGCAAAGATATCAGCGACGGTTATCTGCAATACCTCGGCCTGTGCAGCCATGAATATTTCCACACGTGGAATGTGAAGCGCATCAAGCCGGCCGCATTCGCGCCGTATAACCTGCAGGTCGAGAATTATTCGCCCTTGCTTTGGCTGTTTGAAGGCTTCACCAGTTATTACGATGATTTGATGCTGGTGCGTGCCGGCGTCATCGCCGAACCGGCTTATTTCAAATTGCTGGGTAAAACCATCGCCAGCGTATTGCGCGGCAGCGGCCGCACCAAGCAAAGCGTGGCCGATTCCAGTTTCGACGCCTGGGGTAAATATTATCGCCAGGATGAAAATGCGCCGAATTCGATTATCAGCTATTACACCAAGGGTTCCTTGATCGCGCTGGCTTTGGATTTGAGCATCCGCGCTAAGACCGGCGGCAAGAAATCGCTGGATGATGTGATGCGCGCATTATGGCAACGTTATGGCCGCGATTTTTATCAAGGCGGCGGTCGCGGAGTTACTCCAGCCGAAGTGGAGGCATTATTCGATGAAATCAGCGGCGGCCGGTTCAAGCCATTCTTCGATAAATATATCCGTGGAACCGAAGATTTGCCGTTGGCTAAAATGCTGGCGCCATTCGGTGTTAAATATAACGATGAACGTAAATTGGCCAAGCCTAGCCTGGATGCGAATCTCGGCAAAGAAGGTAATGATTGCAAACTATCCAGCGTGCATGAGAATGGCGCCGCGCACCAGGCTGGATTATCGGCCGGCGATATATTGATGGCGGTCGATGGATTGCGCGTCACCGGCGCCAATTTGGAAACGCTGCTTTCCCGCTACGGTGTCGGCTCGGAAATAGTAATACATGCGTTCCGCCGCGACGAGTTGATGACATTCACCGCGACATTACAAGGCGACCGGGTTCCCGGTATTAGCCTGTCGCTGGACCCGGCCGGCAAGAAATCCGCTGGCCCCTTGCGGCCCAGCGCGGCACGTTAATTCCAGAGTCCGGGGCGAGTCCCCGGATTTTTTTGCCCTATCCATGCCAGATTTTGGCGCGTACTAACCAAATTCCAGCGTGTACTGGAGCTCTGCGGTGTTGTCGGCAGTTTAATTTTACGCGGTGGTCTTGTTCTGGTTTAGAATTTGGCTGAGTTTTTGCCAGAGGACAGACCCGCAAGTGATACTGCTTGATCCCACCACGATTATCCTGATGTCGACGCTGATGGCCGGCGCGATGAGTGTCGTCCTCTATTCCGCCCATTTGAGTTTCCCCACGGAGATTAAAGGGCTGAATTATTGGGCGGCGGGATTGATAACGTTGGCGTGCGGCGCGGGCTTATTCAGCCTCAGATATAGCCCGCTAGGCGAAACCTTTGCCCTGCTCAGCGCCAATTCCGCCCTGATCTGGGGCGTGGGCTTAGGGATGATCGGTACTCAGATATTTTATGGCCGGTCGCCGTCGTGGTGGTTATTCCATTTGGTTTGGACGCTGGCGATGTTGGGCGTCGGATATTGGTTGATTATCCAGCCGCATTTCGCCGCCCGTGTTGCCGTATTCTCTTTCCTGATCTCCGCTTTTTATATAAACCAGATGGTGATGGTGTGGCGTTATGGCGAGCGCCATTTCTCCACCAAGTTCTTTGGTATATTGCTCTTGTTGCAGGCGCTGGTAGTATTAACGCGTGGCGTGTTGGCCGTATTATACGGCGGCGCACAGGTTAATTTAATGAGTATGGGGCCATTCCAGAGTCTTTATCTGGCCGCCGGTCATTTCATGGTGCTGCTGCTGGCGGTCAGCTTTAAAGCGGTTGCAACCCGCCGCTTGCAAGGAATACTGGAACGCCGATCCACGCTCGATCCACTGACCCAGGTATTAAACCGTCGCGGTTTCGCCGATATTTATGCCAAAGAGCATGCGCTAATGCGGCGTGAATCCACCGCCATGACCATGCTCAGCATCGATCTGGATTATTTTAAGAGGATTAACGACTGCCACGGACACGCCACCGGCGACCGGGTTTTAATCGACGTGGCGGCTGTGATTGGCAACGCGCTTCGGGTATCCGATCACGTGGCGCGATTTGGTGGGGAAGAGTTTATTGTTTTGCTTCCAGTTACCGGTCTGGACCGTGCGCACCATATCGCGGAGCGCATCCTGAGTGCCGTGCGCGAACCCGGCCGGCCAGGGTTGCCGGCTTATACCGTCAGCATAGGGGTTGCCTGCCAGACAAGTATCAACGAGGATCTGGACGCCATCCTGATGCGGGCGGATGAGGCGCTGTATCGCGCCAAGGAACGTGGACGCGACCGTATCGAGATCGCGTCCGGGCCGGTGCCGCCTTTGCAGGCGATACAGGCTTAGTTGAACAGGCGCGCCAGTTCGGCGCCTGGATCGGCCGCGCGCATGAAGGCTTCGCCGACCAGGAAAGCGTGCACATTGGCCTCGCGCATGCGTTTGACGTCGTCCGGCACCATGATGCCGGATTCGGTGATGACCAGTTTTTCTTCCGGAATGCGGTCCAGCAGGGCCAGCGTATTCTCCAGCGAGACCTCAAACGTCCGCAAATTGCGGTTATTGATGCCCAACAGCGCGGTTTTCAGGCGCAGCGCGGCGGTCAGTTCGTCGCCGTCGTGGGTTTCCACCAGCACGCCCATGCCCAGTTCGTGGGCGCAGGCCTCCATTTCCGCCATCAGGCCGTGGTCCAGCGCCGAGACAATCAACAGGATCGCGTCGGCGCCCATCGCGCGCGCTTCGTAGATCTGGTACATGTCGATCATGAAATCTTTACGCAGCACCGGCAGCGTGCAGGCGGCGCGCGCCTGCTGCAAATACGCCACCGAACCCTGGAAGAACTGCTCGTCCGTTAGCACCGACAGGCATGCGGAGCCGTTGGCCTCGTAGCTGGCGGCGATGTCGGCGGGGCGAAAGTCGGCGCGCAGCACCCCTTTCGACGGCGAGGCCTTTTTCACTTCGGTGATCACGCCGGCATGGCCGGCGGCGATCTTTTCGCGCAGGCTGGCTTCGAAGCCGCGCAGGCCGGCGCGCAGTTCGGTGTTGCTTTCCACGTCGGCGCGCAAGCTTGCCAGGTTGCGGTGTTTCTTGGCGGCGGCGACTTCGTCGGCTTTGACTGCGAGGATTTTGTTCAGGATGTCGGACATGATAAGCCTAAGATGAATGTTGTTCGGCCAGCGCCAGGCGCAGGCCGAGTGCCAGGAACAGTCCGCCCGTCACGCGGTTCAGCCACAGCGCCACCAGCGGCTTGACCTTCAGCCGCGCGCTGGCAAAGGCGGTGAAGACGGCCAGGCCGTTGCACCACAACATACCGTTGAAATTGAAAATGCAGCCAAGGACGATGAAGGCCAACGGCTTGCTGGTGGAATCGGCCGAGATAAACTGCGGCACGAACGCCAGGAAGAACAAGGCCACCTTCGGGTTCAGCACATTGGTCAGGAAGCCCTGGAAGAAGATTTTGCGATACGCCAGTGGCTGGGCCGCGGCGCGCGCGGCCGTTTCGGCGGCCGCCACGTCATCGGCTTCGGCCCGCAGTTTCGCGCGCAGCATGCCGATGCCGACGTAGACAATGTAGGCCGCGCCGATCCACTTGACGGCCGTGAACGCGGTGGCGGACGTCGCCAACAGCGCCGACAAGCCCAGCGCCGCGGCGAAGATGTGGATCATGGTGCCGGCGCCTATGCCCAATGCGGCGGCCGAACCGGCGCGCCAGCCCTGGGTGGCGCTGCGCGTCATGATCAGCAGCGTATCGGGACCGGGCATGATATTGAGCAGCAGCCCGGAGATTACAAACAGCGTCAGGTCGTGGATGCCGAACATGCTGGCCTCCCTTAGTTGGTTTTGCCGAGGTTTTGCGTGACCTCGACAAACTGCTGGACCTTGCGCATCGCATCGCCGGAGGTGATGGCCGCGCGCGCGCGCGCCAGGCCATCCTCGATCGAGCTGGCCACGCCGGCCGCGTACAGCGCGGTGCCGGCGTTGAGCGCGACGATATCGTAGGCCGCGCCAGGTTCGCCGCGCAGCGCTTCCATCATCTTGGCTTTCGACTCGGTCGCATCGGCCACCTTCAGGTTGCGGCTGGCGATCATCTGCAGGCCGAAGTCTTCGGGATGGATTTCGTATTCGCGGATCTCGCCGTTCACCAGTTCGCCCACCAGGGTTGCTGCGCCCAGCGAGACTTCATCCATATTGTCGCGGCCATAGACCACGATGGCGTGTTGCGCGCCCAGGCGTTGCAGCACGCGCACCTGGATACCCACCAGGTCGGCGTGGAACACGCCCATCAGAATATTCGGCGCGCCGGCCGGATTGGTCAGCGGACCCAGGATGTTGAAGATGGTGCGCACGCCCAGCTCGCGGCGTACCGGCGCCGCATGCTTCATCGCCGCGTGATGGTTCGGCGCGAACATGAAGCCGATGCCGGTCTGCGCGATCGATTGCGCGATCTGCTCGGGCTTCAGGTTGATGTTGGCGCCCAGCGATTCGATCACGTCGGCGCTGCCGGACGACGACGACACGCTGCGGCCGCCATGCTTGGCCACGCGCGCGCCGGCGGCGGCCGCGACGAACATCGACGCGGTGGAGATGTTGAAGGTATGCGCGCCGTCGCCGCCGGTGCCGACAATGTCGAGCAGGCCGGTGGTGTCGGCCATCGGCACCTTGGTGGAGAACTCGCGCATGACTTGCGCGGCGGCGGCGATTTCGCCGATGGTTTCTTTTTTCACGCGCAGGCCCATGGTCAGGGCGGCGATCATGGTCGGCGACATTTCGCCGGACATGATCTGGCGGAACAGGTGCAGCATCTCGTCGTGGAAAATCTCGCGGTGTTCGATGCAGCGCAGCAGTGCTTCTTGATGGGTGATAGGCATGGCAATTCCTTCTTCAATTTGGACGCGGATTGCAGCTAAAGGAGGCGCGCGCGGGGCGCACCGGCGTCTTTAGCGGACCAGGAAGTTCTTCAACAGTGCGTGACCGTGCTCCGACAGGATGGACTCGGGGTGGAACTGCACGCCCTCGATGTCGTATTCCTTGTGGCGCACGCCCATGATTTCACCGTCGTCCGTCCATGCCGTCACTTCGAGGCAGGACGGCAGCGAGCTGCGCTCGATAGCCAACGAGTGATAACGGATCACTGTGAAGGGGGAGGGCAGACCCTTGAAGACGCCCACGCCTGTATGCGCGATGAGAGAAGTTTTGCCATGCATGACCTGCTTGGCGCGGATAACCTTGCCGCCGAACGCTTCGCCGATGGCCTGGTGGCCAAGGCACACGCCCAGTATCGGCTTCTTGCCGGCGAAGTGCTTGAGCACTTCGATCGAGATGCCGGCTTGCGACGGATCTTTCGGACCTGGCGATATGCAGATGTGATCCGGGTTCAGTGCTTCGATTTCCGCAATCGTGATTTCGTCGTTGCGGTACACGCGTACATCCTCACCCAGTTCGCCGAAGTACTGCACGATGTTGTAGGTGAAGGAGTCGTAGTTGTCGATCATTAGCAGCATCTCAGAACTCCCCATCCAGGCCATCTTGCACTTGTTCGGCGGCGCGCAGCACGGCGCGCGCCTTGTTTTCAGTTTCCTGCCATTCCATCTCCGGTATCGAGTCGGCGACGATGCCGGCTGCGGCCTGCACGTACAGCATGCCGTCCTTGATCACGCCGGTGCGGATCGCGATCGCCACGTCCATTTCGCCGCCGAAGGACAGGTAGCCGCAGGCGCCGCCGTAGATGCCGCGCTTGGAGATTTCCAGTTCGTCGATCACTTCCATCGCGCGCACTTTCGGCGCGCCGGTCAGCGTGCCGGCCGGGAAGGTGGCGCGCAGCACGTCCAGGTTGGACAGGCCGGACTTCAGCTTGCCCTCGACGTTGGAGACGATGTGCTGCACATGCGAGTATTTTTCGATGACCAGGCGGTCAGTGACCTTGACGCTGCCGATCTCGGAGATGCGGCCCAGGTCATTGCGCGCCAGGTCGATCAGCATCACGTGTTCGGCGATCTCTTTCGGATCGGCCAGCAGTTCCTTGGCCAGTTCGGCGTCGCGCTCCGGCGTGGCACCGCGCGGACGGGTGCCGGCGATAGGACGCAGCGTGACTTTCTTCTCGCCGTCCGGCAGCGTCTCGTTGCGGACCAAAATCTCCGGCGAGGCGCCGACGATCTGCATGTCGCCGAAATTGTAGAAGTACATATACGGCGACGGATTGAGCGAACGCAGCGCGCGGTACAGCGTCAGCGGCGAATCGACGTAGGGCTTGCGCAGGCGCTGGCCGATCTGCACCTGCATCAAGTCGCCGGCCATCACGTATTCGTGGGCCTTGGCGACGGCCTTCAGGTATTCCTCTTTCGGGAAGTCGCGCGTGATGTCGGTGCGTACCGAGGCGCTGGTCACCGGCGCGTCGACGCCACGGCGCAGCATCATGCGCAGGTCTTTCAGGCGCTGGCGCGCGTTGGAATACGACTCCGGCTGCGTGGTGTCGGCGTAGACGATCAGATACAGCTTGCCGCTCAGGTTGTCGATGACGGCCAGTTCTTCGGTCACCATCAGCTGGATGTCGGGCAGGCCCAGGTCATCCTTGGGCTGGGTGTTGGCCAGCGTTTTTTCGATGTGGCGCACGGTGTCGTAGCCGAAGTAGCCGGCCAGGCCGCCGCAGAAGCGAGGCATGCCGGGACGCAGCGCGACCTTGAAGCGCTTCTGGTAAGCCTCGATGAATTCGAGCGGATTGCCTTCGTGGGTCTCGATCACGGCGCCGTTCTTGACGATCTCGGTGCGCGTGCCAAAGTTGCGCAGCACGGTCGTCGCCGGCAGGCCGATGAAGGAGAAGCGGCCAAAACGCTCGCCGCCGACCACCGATTCAAGCAGGAAGGTGTTCTTGCCGGCGTTCTGGGTCTGGGCCAGTTTCAGGTACAGCGTGAGCGGGGTTTCGAGATCGGCAAAGGCTTCAGCGATCAGTGGAACGCGGTTGTAGCCGTCGGTGGCCAACGATTTGAATTCGAATTCGGTCATGTCTTCTCTCCATGCCGCCAAGGCTGTGGGTGTGGGTTTGGCGGTGGTTTGTCAAAAAACCTGTCGGGTGCGCGTGCACAAACGACAGCAATCAGTTTGGCTGAGTTTGCCAGGATTGCCAGCGTCGCCAAAGCCAGGCCTCAATCGAGCCGGTTTGGGTGACATTGTGTTTTTTGGTGAAAGACATTTCGGTCAGAGTGGTTCAGCTAATGGTTAATTATGCGAACGGATCAAATTTGCGGCGTCGAGCAGCGTGGCTACTATACCATCGGAATCGGTTTTGTGTATAGCCTCTCCATGATTGTAACCGTAAGGCACAGTCAGCACCGGGCAGCCCGCAGCCCGCGCGGCTTGCGCGTCGTTCGAGGAGTCGCCGATGGCCACCACCTGCGCCGGCGCCAGGCCGAAATCGGCGCACACGGTTTGCAGCGGCAGCGGATCGGGCTTCTTGCGCGGCAGCGAATCGCCGCCGTAGACCACCTCGAAGAAACCGTCCAGGCCTTTGAGCTTGAGCAGCGGCGTGGTGAAGGATTGTGGCTTGTTGGTTACACAGGCCAGGCGCAGGCCTTGTGCCTTCATTGCCGTCAGACCTTCGATCACGCCCGGATACAGGGCGCTGTGGTTGCCGTTGATGCTCAGGTAGTGGCGCTGGTAGGCGTCCATCGCGGCCTCGAAATGCGCTTCCACGCGGGCCGCGTCCCAATCCAGCCCCAGCACGGAGCGGATCAGGTTTTCCGAGCCCTTGCCGACCATCAGCGCGATCTGGTCTTGCGAGATCGGCGGCAGGTCCAGTTCCGCGCGCATGCCGTTGAGGGCCACGTGGAAGTCGGGAATCGTGTCCAGCATGGTGCCGTCGAGATCGATGATTGCGGCGCGCACGCCTGCCAGCACGCTCATGCTTACGCCATCGCCAGCTGGGCGCGCATGGCGTCGATGACGGCCTTGTAGTCCGGCTTGCCGAAGATGGCGGAGCCGGCCACGAAGGTGTCCGCGCCGGCTGCGGCGGCGGCGGCGATGTTGTCGATCTTGATGCCGCCGTCCACTTCCAGCAGGATGTCGCGGCCGGATTCGTTGATCAGGCGGCGCGCTTCGGCGATCTTCTTCAAAGCCTGCGGGATGAAGGACTGGCCGCCGAAGCCTGGGTTGACGGACATGATCAGGATCATGTCGATCTTGTCCATCACGTGTTCCAGGTAGCTCAGCGGGGTGCCAGGGTTGAACACCAGGCCGGCCTTGCAGCCGTGGTCGCGGATCAGCTGCAGTGAGCGGTCGATGTGGTCCGACGCTTCCGGGTGGAAGGTGATGATGTTGGCGCCAGCCTTGGCGAAGTCCGGGATGATGCGGTCGACCGGCTTGACCATCAGGTGCACGTCGATCGGCACTTGCACATGCGGACGGATCGCTTCGCATACCAGCGGGCCGATGGTCAGGTTGGGAACGTAATGGTTGTCCATCACGTCAAAGTGAATGATGTCTGCACCGGCGGTGACGACGTTGCGGACCTCTTCACCCAGGCGGGCGAAATCGGCGGACAGGATGCTGGGAGCGATGCGGAAAGTGGTCATGGCGTTGGGCTGGCAAGAAAAAGATGCGCTATTTTACGCTGCCCGGCGCGACTGTACCGGTTTTGCGGCGGTTTTCAGCCGCGCCGTCCTTGCATACGGGGCGGATTTGCGGTGCAATGGGGGTCTGACGATATACAATCGCCAATTTTGCATAGAGCGATTACGCTTTTACCAAGCTTTAAGGAATCTCGATGGCCACTTACGAATTTACTGTGTCGGTCAGAACTCAGTACCTGCCGGATCAGTCGGACCCGGAACGCACCAACTTTGTGTTTACCTATTCAATCACGATCAAGAACACCGGCACGGTGGCTGCGCAGCTGATCTCGCGCCACTGGGTCATCACCGACGCCAACAATCATGTGGAAGAAGTGCGCGGACTGGGCGTGGTCGGCCATCAGCCGCTGCTGCAGCCCGGCGAGCATTTCGAATACACCAGCGGCACGGCGCTGCAAACCCAGCAGGGCTCGATGTTCGGCGAGTACTTCTGCGTGGCCGAGGACGGCCACCAGTTCGAAACCAAGATCCCGGAGTTCGTGCTGTCGCTGCCGCGCACGCTGCACTGATTACTCTTGTTCGTTTTCCTTGGCCGGCGGGGGCAGCTTTTTAGCTTTGCCCTTGCCTTGGTACATGGTCCACCAGACGATGAACACCAACAGGAAAAACGCCACGCATGCTTCTATCATCAATACCCACATAGCCATCCTTATGTCATTAACACGCCGTAGTCTACTCGTTCCGCTGACCGTCGTCGCGGTTTCGCTGGCCGCCTGTACCACCACGCCGCTGCCGCCCGATAAAACGCCGGCGCCGAGCGTGACGCCGCCGGCGCCGGTCGTGCCGCCGGTGCCGCCGACGCCGGTGCCGCCCAAGCCGACCGCGCTGCAAATGGTGCCGACCACCTTCGCCTCGCTGCCTGGCTGGGACAAGGACGACGTGCGCGCGGCTTGGCCGGCGTTCATGTCCTCGTGTTCGGTGCTGGTCAAGCAGCCGAGCTGGAAGGAGTCGTGCAGCATCGCGCGCACCGTCAATGGTGGCGACGAACAGGCGATCCGCACCTTCTTCGAAGCGTTCATGGAGCCGAACCAGGTGATCGCGCCGGATGGCGCCACCGACGGCCTGATTACCGGCTACTACGAGCCGCTGCTGCGCGGCGCCCGTAAAAAGGGTGGGCCATATCAGACCCCGCTATATAAGGTGCCGGACGATATGCTGACCATCGACCTGGCCAGCGTCTACCCGGAGCTGAAGGGCATGCGCCTGCGCGGCAAGCTGGTTGGCAAGAAAGTGGTGCCGTATGCGACCCGCGCCGATATCGAGAAGGCCGATTTCGGCGGCAAGGAGCTGCTGTGGGTGGACGATCCGGTGGAGTCCTTCTTCCTGCAGGTGCAGGGCTCCGGCCGCGTGCAGCTGACCGACAGCCAGGAAACCGTGCGCGTGGCGTATGCGGACCAGAACGGCCATCCATATAAATCAATCGGCAAATACCTGGTGGAGAAGGGCGAGCTGACGCTGGAGCAGGCATCGGCGCAGGGCATCAAGGCGTGGATCGCCGGCCACCCTACGCGCATGCAGGAGCTGTTCAATGTGAATCCGAGCTATGTGTTCTTCAAGGAGGAGCGGCTGCCGGATCCGAAGGTCGGGCCTAAGGGCGCGCTGGGCGTGCCGTTGACGCCGTCGCGTTCGGTGGCGATCGATGCGTCGCAGCTGCCGCTGGGCGCGCCGGTGTTCCTGTCGACCACGATGCCGAACAGTGATATCCCCTTGCAGCGCCTGGTCATGGCGCAGGATACCGGGGGCGCGATCCGTGGCGCGATCCGTGTCGACTACTTCTTCGGCTTCGGCACCGAGGCCTCGGAGAACGCCGGTCGCATGAAGCAGCGCGGCAATGTCTGGGTGCTGCTGCCGAAGCAGCCGCTTTGACTTAGCACCTAGCGCAATACCATCACGGGCAGCGTGGTATGGGCGAGCACCTTCTGTGTCTCGCTGCCCAAAAACAGCCGGTTCAGGCCGCGCCGTCCATGCGACGCCATCATGATGATGTCGCATTCAAACTTCTTCGCCGCCTCGACGATCTCCTCGTAGGGGCTGGGCGACATCGTGATCACTCCCTCGAACGGAATCTCGGCGGCATGCGCGGCGGCGGCTACCTTGTCGATATGGTGGCGCGCTGCGTTCTGCATCTGCGTGGCGAACTGGCCGGAATCGATCACCGCGCCGCTGTCGCCCATGGAGGCAAACGGCAGCGGTGTGATGATGGTGATGGCGACGATGCGCGCGTGATTGAGTTTGGCAAACTGGACCGCCATCGCGGTCGCTTTGTCAGACAGCTCCGAACCGTCGGTGGGCAGCAGGATGGACTTGAACATGACGCTCTCCAATGATGGGCACTGAATCCAGCCTAATGATTTAGCTGGATCGGCGGCGCACGTTAGGAGGCGGCCGGCGCCGTTTGATGCTGGGCGTTGCGCATCGCCGAGGACAGCGCCATCGCCACCGACAGCGCGACGCCGCCCACGGCGACGCAGGCCATGCCGGTGCGGATGCTGAAGTGCTCGCCGATATAGCCGGCCGTCAGCGCGCCGAGCGGCGCCGTCGCCACGGTCAGGAAGCGCATGGTCGACACCATGCGGCCCAGGTAGGCATCGGGCGTGACCTTCTGGCGCATCGTCATATAGGGCATAAAGAACAGCATCACGCCGCAATCGAGGAATAGCGACAAGCCGCCGCACGCCACCGCGCTGGCGGTCGGGCTGCCGAACAGATTGGCCGGGATCATCGGCATGGCGGCAAACGCGAAGGCGGTCAGGCCCAGGCCGATCTGCATGGTGATGCCGGCGCCGAAGCGCGTGTTCAGCGGCTTCAGCAGCAGGGAGCTCATCAGCACGCCGACGCCGCCGACCATTTGGGCCGCGCCCAGCATGCCGGCCGTCATGCCCAGTTCGCGCGTGGCGAACAGTACGCTGAGGGCGGCAAAGCCATAGAACAGCATATGCCACACGCCCGCGCCCCAGGCCAGCGTGCGCAGCAGCGGCTGACCCCAGATGAACAGCAGGCCGTCGTGGATGTCGCGCAGCGGATGTTTGTGGGACGGCGCCGGTTTGGGGTCGGTGGCCTTCAGATTGCGCAGCAGCAGGATGGAGGCCACAAAGCCGATGGCGTTCACCAGGACAGCGAACGGCGCGGTCAGCCATTGGATCAGGATGCCGGCGATGCCAGGCGCGATCAGCCGCGCAGCCGAATCGGTGGCGGCAAACTTGGATTGCGCATCGGTCAGGCGGTCGCGCCCGATCAGGTTGGTGAGGAAGATCTGCTCCGCGCCGCCACCCACCACCGAGCAAGCGCCGCCGATAAAGGAGATCACATACATCCATTCGATGGAAAGCAGGCCCAGCCAGTAGGCCAGCGGAATGCTGCCCAGCGTCACGGCCATGACCGCCTTGCTGCCCAGTAGGACCGGCAGTTTGCGGTTACGGTCGAGGAAGACGCCGGCCGGCAGGGCGAGCAGCGCGAACGGAATCGCCGCCGACGCGCCCAGCATGCCCATCTGCGCCGGCGTCGCGTGCAGCAGCAGGACGGAACACAGCGGCAGGGCCAGCGCACTGATATAGCTGCCGAAGCCGTTGAGGATGGAGCTGGACCAGTAGCGCATGAATTCGCCGTTGCGCAGCAAGGCGTCGTGATCCAGATTATTGCTCAGGCGGCGGCGTAAGGCGGTAAAAATAGGAGGCTCTTTAAAACAGGTTGCTGTCTATCAATAATACCAGCGCGGGAGTTAGGCGCTACAATCCTTCAGGAATATTCCACTGTGAAGGAGACACCTTATGCAATATGAAGATCTGATCGTTGAAGTGCACGACAAAGTTGCCCTGATCCGCTTGAACCGTCCGAAGGCGCTGAATGCGCTGAACGACCGCATGATGAACGAGCTGGGCGATGCCTTATATAAGTTCGACGCCGATCCGGCCATCGGCTGCATCGTGCTGACCGGCAGCGAGAAAGCCTTCGCCGCTGGCGCCGATATCGCCGCCATGGCGGACTACACGTATGTGGATACTTATCGCGACAACTACATTACCCGCAACTGGGAGCACATCCTGCGCATCCGCAAGCCGGTGGTGGGCGCCGTGGCCGGCTATGTGCTGGGCGGCGGCTGCGAACTGGCGATGATGTGCGATTTCCTGATCGCGGCCGACACCGCCAAGTTCGGCCAGCCGGAAATCAAGGTCGGCGTCACGCCGGGCGCGGGCGGCACGCAGCGCCTGCCGCGCACCATCGGCAAGGCCAAGGCCATGGACATGCTGCTGACCGCGCGCACCATCGACGCGGCGGAAGCGGAGCGCATCGGCCTGGTGTCGCGCGTCGTCCCTGCCGACAAGCTGATCGAAGAAGTGCTGACCGCGGCGAAGCAGATCGCATCGATGCCGACCTCGGTCGCGATGATGATCAAGGACTCTGTCAACCGCGCCTTCGAGACCACGCTGACCGAAGGTGTCAATTATGAACGGCGCCTGTTCCAGTCTGCCTTTGGTACGCCTGCGCAGAAGGAAGGCATGCAAGCTTTCCTCGAAAAGCGCTTGCCAAACTTCGACGGCCTTTGATATAGTTCGCCTCCCCGCAAAACGGTGCATGCAAATGCAGAGAACAGCGGGGAGCTGGGAAAAGTAGGGGTTGACGAAACGATCTAAACGCTTCATACTCTTTCTTCTTCGCTGACGGACACAACGCTCCGCAGCAAGCAAGCAGTACCGAATAAGTTCTTTAAAAATTTACAGTCGATAAGTGTGGGCGTTTGATGAAAGTGCACAGCAGGCTAGTCCTGCTGATACTTAAAATATCAAATGTTCACAAGAAGTAATGAAATAGGCGCTACGCAAGTAGTGGCCTGTCAGTATT